>JAFKJY010000043.1 GCA_017305835.1 Hyphomicrobiales bacterium | reverse complement strand
CGCGCGCCTGCTGCAGCCGCGCGCGGTCGCGCCCTGAGCCGTCCGACACCGCCTGGAGGACCGCCTCGCCGAACGCGGCTTCCGGGATGTCGCCGCGCAGCGGCTCCAGCAGCGCCAGCTCCGCCGCGGACGGCATGCCTTCGGCCTTGAAGTCGGATTTCTCGAAGCAGGACTGCGCCCGTTGATAGGCGTCGTAGAACAGGTTGCGGTTGGTCCACTCGAAGTCGAAGCACAGCGCGATCGCCTCGCGCATCTTCGGGTCGGCGAAGCGCTCCCGGCGCTGGTTCAGCGCCCAGGCCTGCATCAGCGGCCGATGCTCGCTCTCGAACTCTCGCTTGGTCACCTTGCCCTGGGCGAGCGCGGGAAAGTCGTAGCCGGTGGCCCAGACGCGCGCCGTGGCCTCCTCGCGATAGTGTATGTCGCCCTTCTTGAACGCCTCGAAACCGGCCTGCCGGTCGCGATAGAACTCCACGCGGATGCGGTCGAAATGGTTGAGGCCGCGATTGATGCCGAGGTCGCGCGCCCAATAGTCGGCAACCCTGTCATATTCGATGAACTGGCCGGCGACGAACCGGCCGACCCGGTAGGGGCCGCAGCCGAGCGGCGCCTTGAGCTGCGAGCCGTCGAACGGGTTGTCGGCGAACCAGGCCTTCGACAGCACCGGATAGATGGCGATGGCGAAGAGCGTCTGCGGCGACTGCCTGCCGTCGAAGCCGATGCGGACGTCGCGCTCATTCTCGGCCACCGCCTCGACCATCTCGGCGAGCGGCAACGAAAAGGCCGGATGGCCCTTCTCCTTCAGGGCGGCGAAGGTGAAGGCCACGTCCTGCGCGGTGACCGGGCTGCCGTCGTGGAAGCGCGCCTCGGGGCGCAGGCGGAAGGTGAAGCTGTTGCCGTCGGGCGCGATCGTCACCGTCTCGGCGAGCAGGCCGTAGAAGGAGTCCGGCTCGTCGAGCGAGCCGGCCATCAGCGTGTCGTGGCACATCTCCATGCGTGGCGGCGCGTCGCCGCGCGGCACGAAGGTGTTGAGCGTGTTGAAGGTCAGCGGCGACTGGTTGAAGAACCAGTAGGACGGCGAGAAGACGAAGGTGCCGCCGGCCGGCGCCTCGGGCGAGGCATAGTCGAAATGGTCGAAGCCCTCGGCATATTTGAGATCGCCGAAGGTCGAGATGCCGTAGAGCGGCCGTCCCGTCGGCGGGGCGGCCGGGGAAAGCCGCGGCAGCAGCGGGCTCGCCAGCGCCGCACTTCCGAGGGCCAGGAAGCTGCGCCGGCTGAGCCAGGGCAGGCGCCTCAATTGGCGCTCCCGTATTTCTTCGCCAGTGCCGCCTCCCGCTCCGGGTCGATCCACCACGACTGGACGTCGACGCCGAGATAGGCCGGCTGCTTCTCGGGGATGCCGAACTTGTTCCAGTAGGCCATCCACACCTTCGGCAGGTGCCAGTGCGGCACGATGTAGTAGCCCCACAAGAGCACCCGGTCGAGCGCGTGGGTGGCGGCCACGAGGTCTTCGCGGTTCTCGGCGAAGATCACCTTGTCCACCAGCTTGTCGACGATCGGGTCCCTGATGCCGGCGAGGTTGCGCGAATCGGGCTGGTCGGCGGCGGCCGAGGAGAAGAAGTCCCGCTGCTCGTTGCCGGGCGATTGCGACTGCGCGAGCACGGCCACCACCACGTCGAAGTCGAAATTGCGGAAGCGGTTGATGTACTGGTTGGAATCGACGATGCGGATCGAGGCGCCGACGCCGAGCAGGCGCAGATTGTCGACGAACGGTTTCATGACGCGCTCGTCCGTCGGGTCGTCGCCGAGGAACTCGATGCGGAACGGCTGGCCGGCCGCGTTCACCAGCACGCTCGGGTCGGGCAGGGTGGCGAGCCCCACCCATGACAGCACGCGCTGCCAGATGCCGGGCGCCGGCGGCCGCGCCCATCCGGCCTCCTTGAGCAGCCGGGCGGCCTCGCCGAGGTTTTCGCGCGTCGCCTGCGGCGTGCCGTAGACCGGTAGCTTGAATTCCTTGTCGAACACCTCCGGCGGCAGCTTGTCGCGATAGGGCTCGAGGATTGCGAGCTCCTTGCCGGTCGGCAGCCCGCTGGAAGCCAGGTCGCCGCCCTCGAAATAGCTGTCGGTGCGCGTATAGAAGCCGTAGAACAGCGTGCGGTTCATGGACTCGAAATCGAAGGCCCAGGTGAAGGCCTCGCGCACGCGCCGGTCCTGGAACAGCGGCCGCCGCGTGTTGAGCACGAAGCCCTGCATCGGCTCGCCCGAGGCCTGCGGGAACTCCTTGCGCACGACGTCGCCGGCCTGCACGGCGGGGAAGTTGTAGTCCTTGGCCCAGCGCTGCGCGCGGTTCTCGGCGCGGAAATCCTGGTAGCCGCCCTTGGTGAAGGCCTGCCAGGCGGCGTTGTCGTCCTGGAAATAGGTGAAGCGCTCGCGGTCCCAGTTGTTGCGGCCGATGTTGACCGGCTCGCCGACCGCCCAATAGTCCTTCACCCGCTCCCAGACGACCTCCGCGCCCGGCTTGAAGCTGGCGATGCGGTAGGGGCCGGAGCCGAGCGGCCGCTCCAGCGTCGGCTGGCTGATGTCGCGCTTGTTGCCCTTGGCATCGGTGCCTTCCCACCATTGCTTCGGCAGCACCGCGAGGTCGCCGAGGATGTGCGGCAGCTCGCGGTTGCCCTTCTGGTCGAAGCGGAACTCGACCTCGTGGTCGGACACCGCCACCGCCTCGGTCACGTTGGCGTAGTAGCGGTTGTACATCTGGCTGTACTGCTTCAGCTTCTCGAACGACCACACCACGTCCTCGGCGGTGATCGGGGTGCCGTCCTGGAACGTCGCCTTTGGATTGATGCGGTAGGTCGCCGAGGAATAGTCGTCCGGATACTTGAACGCGTCGGCGATCAGCGGAAGGTTCGTGCTCGGCTCGGACACCGACTGCTGCATCAGCGTGTCGTAGAGCAGGCCGCCGCCGAAGGCGGTCAGCCCGGCCGCCGGCGTGCCGCGCACGATGAAGGGGTTGAAGCTGTCGAAGCTGCCCGTCGCGATCAGGTTGAGCGTGCCGCCCTTCGGGGCGTCGGGGTTGACGTAGTCGTAGCGCTCGAAGGTCTTGTGCTCGATGTCCTCGTCGATCAGCGAGGAGATGGTTCGCCATTCCTGCGCCTGGGCATGGGTCGCGATGAGGGCGAGCCCGGCGAGGGCCATCACGACGTCACGGAGCCGAACGGGCATCTGTCCCCCTTGTGGTTGCGTGATCCGCCGATCGCGGTCGCTGCGATGCTAGAGTAGTGGACCGCGCGCCGAATGAAAGCACCGCACCGGCGCGTCGCCCCACGGGCGCATAAAAAAAGCCGGGCGAACCCGGCTTTTTTGCGAAATCGGATTTGGGCGGAGCCTACTTGCTCGGCTCGGCCTGTCCGGCGGCGGGCTGCTGCGCGCCCTCGGCGGCCGGGGCTGCCTGGCCGTTGGCCGGCGCGGCTTCCCCGTTGGCGGGCGCAGCGGCGGCCGGAGCGGCCTCGGGCAGCGGTGCCGGCGTGTCGGCCAGCGTGCGCAGGAAGGCGAGCAGGTCGGACTCGGCCTTGGGGTCCTTCACGCCGGCGAACGCCATCGCGGTGCCGGGGACGAAGGCCTTCGGGCCGTGCAGGAAGTGGGCGAGGTTCTCGAAGGTCCAGTGCTTGGAGCCGCCCTCGGAGAACTCCTTCATCGCGCCCGAATAGGAGAAGCCCTCGTGCGAGGCGATCGGCCGGTCGACGATGCCCCACAGGTTCGGGCCGACCTTGTTCGGGCCGCCCTTGGTGCCGTCGTGGCAGGCCTGGCACTTCTTGAAGGTGTTGGCGCCGGCGTCGGGGTTGGCGGAGCCGATCCCGGCGAGGATCTCGACGAAGCGGTCCTCGCCGGATTCGGCCGCGCCGGTCGCAGCGCCGGCCTCGGCCTCGGCGGCCTCGATCGCATAGCCGGGCTTCTCGGGGGCATGGGTCGCGAAGATCGAATCGGACAGCAGCGTGATCGTGAAGATGACGAACACGGTGCCGAGGAAGGCGCCGATCAGCTTGTTGACTTCAAATGAATCCATATTGCCCAACGCTCCCTTGGGAAGCCGCGGCGCGCTCCCCGCGGGCGCCCCTCTCCACGACTTCATGTCGGTATCCGGCGACCGCCGGCGAAATCGCGCGGAAACTAGGTCTTTTACTCTGCGGTTGCAACACATATAAGGGCGTTGCCCAGTGAGACGTTTTGCCACTTCGCTGGCGGCGTGGGAGGCAGGTTTTTGAAGGCGTTTCGCATATTCCGGGGTTGCGTGACCGGCGGCCGATTTAGTCGCTGCTGAGCGTTCGCGCGACGTCCGGACGCCCGGCATTTTTCCCCTTCACGCCCCGCATTTTCCTTCCTGAAAAGTCAGATCGATGACCACCAACAAGATTGCCTTCCAGGGTGAACCTGGAGCCAACTCCGACGCGGCTTGCCGCGACATGTACCCGGCCATGGAGCCGCTGCCCTGCGCCACCTTCGAGGACGCCTTCGCGGCGGTCGAGACGGGCAAGGCCGACCTCGCCATGATCCCGATCGAGAACACGATCGCCGGCCGCGTCGCCGACATCCACCATCTGCTGCCCGAATCGCGCCTCTACATCGTCGGCGAGTACTTCCTGCCCATCCACTTCAGCCTGATGGTGCTGCCCGGGGTGAAGATGGAGGAGATCAGGTCGGTCCACAGCCACATCCACGCGCTCGGCCAGTGCCGCAAGATCATCCGCAAGAACCGCTGGAAGCCGCTGGTCGCGGGCGACACGGCGGGCGCGGCGCGCATGGTCGCCGACGAGAAGGAGCGGAGCTGGGCCGCGCTCGCCCCGCCGCTGGCGGCCAAGCTCTACGGGCTCGACATCCTCGCCGACAACGTCGAGGACGCCGAGAACAACGTCACCCGCTTCGTCGTGCTGTCCAAGACCAAGGCCTGGGCGCCGCGCACCGGACCCGACCGGCTGATGATGACGACCTTCGTCTTCCGCGTGCACAACATCCCGGCCGCGCTCTACAAGGCGATGGGCGGCTTCGCCACCAACGGCGTCAACATGACCAAGCTGGAGAGCTACCAGCTCGGCGGCACCTTCTTCGCCACCCAGTTCTACGCCGACATCGAAGGCCATCCCGACGATGCCAACGTCGCGCAGGCGCTGAAGGAGCTGCACTTCTTCTCGCGCGAGGTCCGCATCCTCGGCGTCTACGACGCCCACCCCTTCCGCCTGAGCCAGAAGACAATGGGCGACTGAGGGCGGCCAACGCTCTGCCACACAAGAGTTTTCTTGTGTGGCAAGGCCCCGGGGGCGTCAGTCGGTTTCGGCCCAGGCCCGGATCAGGTGGCTGGCGATGGCGCCTCTGGGCGGGATGACGAGACCGTCGGGGTGCGTGCCGGCGATGATCGAGCGCACCTCGTCGCGGAAAAACCAGCGGCAGTCCTCCAGCTCCTTGCCGTCGAAGGAGATCTCCTCGCTGACCGCCTCGCCGAAGCAGCCGATCATCAGCGAGTAGGGGAACGGCCAGGGCTGGCTGGCGTGGTAGACGACGCGGCCGAGGCGGATGCCGGATTCCTCCAGCACCTCGCGGCGCACCGCGTTCTCGATCGTCTCGCCCGGCTCGATGAAGCCGGCCAGCGCCGAATAGGACTTCGGCGCGAAATGCGGGCTGCGGCCGAGCAGGCAGCGGTCGCGCGTCACCGCCAGCATGATCGCCACCGGGTCTGTGCGCGGGAAGAGCTCGGCCGCGCACGCGGTGCACACCCGCTTGTAGCCGCCGATGCGCGGCTCGGTCGGCGCGCCGCAGCGGCCGCAGAAGCGGTGGTTGGCATGCCATGTCAGCAGCGCCGCGCCCTGCGCCAGCGCCCCCAGCGTGTCCGGCCCGAACAGCTCCTGCACGTAGATCGAGCGATGGTCGATCGCCTTCATACCTTCGGGAAGCTGCTCGGGATCGAGCGCGGCGGGTGCGGCGATAACCGGGCCGGCGGCCGACATGCCGAGCAGCACGCCGTGCTCCAGCTTGGCGCCCAGCCGCCGCGCCTCTTCCGCCGTATGGTAGGCCTCGAACCCGCCGCCGGGCGCCATCTTCAGGTGCAGCCGGCCGCCGCGGCTGAGCATGATGCGCGCGGAAGGATCGGCCAGCGCCCGTTCCAGGCAGTCGTCGCTGCGGTTCTCCGCCTGCCGGTCGATGACGTTGCCGGCGAAGCCGACGAACTGGCTGGGCTCGCGCTCGGGCGCGTCGAAAAGGCTGAATCTCATGGGATGTGCTTCGTGATGATGCGGGTCTGTCAGAAGGAGGAGCGCAGCGCCTCGGCGAGCTGCCGGAGCTCCTCGCGCCGGTAGGGTTCGCGCGGTTCCTGCCCCCACACCGGCGAGGGCCAGCCGGGGTCGCCCTGCGACCGCGCGATGACGTGGATGTGGAGCTGGCGCACGCGGTTGCCGATGATGGCCGTGTTCACCTTGTCGCAGCCCGTATAGCGTTTCAGCGTCTGGCTGACCATGTTCATCTCGAAGGTCAGCATCGTCTGGTCGAGCGGGGTCAGGTCGTGCATCTCGTCGATGTCGGGCCGCTGCGGCACGAGGATGAGCCACGGCCAGCGCCTGTCGTTCATCAGGCGGAGCTCGCACAGGCCGAGCCACAGCACCGGGTGCGTGATGGCCTCGAGGCGCGCGTCGAGTTCGAATCCGCCATGTCCGCCCGACAGCATCGATCGGTCCTCCTCTGACGATCACGCTAGCAGAGAGCGGCCGCCCCGCAAGCGGTTGTTGGCGGGAGCGTGCGCTGCGCCCTTGCAATTGCGGCGCGGATTGCCGATATGGGACGCGGGAGGTTGGTTGGTGGACGATCCACTCGCCAACCGGGTCAGGTCCGGAAGGAAGCAGCCCCAACGAGCCCGGACCGGGTCATCGTTCCAGCCTCCCGCCTCATCTTCGCCCAGCCGTCCACCGGTGATGCGCGCGCGCGACATTGACGGCGCGTGGCGGCAAGGGCGACAGTCCGCCGTCCGCCCCGGCGGGCCGCCACAACGGAGCCGCCCGGCGAATGAGCGACAGCGCCCCCGACCAGACCGGACGACCCGCCGCCTACCGGGTGCTGGCGCGCAAGTACCGTCCGCGCGACTTTTCCGGCCTCGTCGGCCAGGAGCCGATGGTGCGCACGCTCACCAACGCCTTCGCGTCGGGCCGCATCGCGCAGGCCTGGATGCTGACCGGCGTGCGCGGCGTCGGCAAGACCACCACCGCGCGCATCCTCGCCCGCGCGCTCAACTACAGGACGCCGACCGTCGACCGGCCGAGCATCGAGCTTTCCGAGCCCGGCGAGCATTGCCAGGCGATCATGGAAGGCCGCCATGTCGACGTGATCGAGATGGACGCCGCCTCCCACACCGGCGTCGACAACATGCGCGAGATGCTGGAGCAGGTGCGCTACGCGCCGGTCTCGGCCCGCTACAAGGTCTACATCATCGACGAGGTCCACATGCTCTCCGGCGGGGCGTTCAACGCCATGCTGAAGACGCTGGAGGAGCCGCCGCCGCATGTGAAGTTCATCTTCGCCACCACCGAGATCCGCAAGGTCCCGATCACCATCCTGTCGCGCTGCCAGCGCTTCGACCTGCGCCGCATCGACGCCTCGTTGATCAAGGCCGACCTCGCCCGCATCGCCGGGCTGGAGGGCGTCGAGGCCGAGGACGAGGCGCTGGCGATGATCGCGCGCGCCTCCGAGGGCTCGATGCGCGACGCGCAGTCGATCTTCGACCAGGCGATCGCGCATGCGGCCGGCAGGGTGACGGCGGCCGACGTGCGCGACATGCTGGGGCTCGCCGACCGCGCCCGCATCATCGACCTGTTCGAGAGCCTGATGAAGGGTGACGTCGCGGCGGCGCTGGCCGAGTTCCGCGCCCAATACGACGCCGGCGCCGATCCGGCGACCGTGCTCAACGACCTCGCCGAGTTCAACCATCTGGTGACGCGGCTGAAATTCGTGCCCGACGCGGCGCGCGACGCGGCCCTGTCGCAGGACGAGCGCACGCGCGGCGCCGAGTTCGCCGGCAGCCTGTCGGTGCGCGCCCTGTCGCGGACCTGGCAGATGCTGCTCAAGGGCATCTCGGAGACCCAGGGCTCCAATCGTCCCGCCAATGCTGCCGAGATGGTGCTGATCCGCATCGCCCACGCCGCCGGCCTGCCGACGCTGGACGAGGCGCTGAAGGCGATCGAGGAGGGGCGTCTGGGCGCGCCGGCAGCCCCTGCGCCTTCGCCTTCCGGCGGTCCTTCGGCCGATATGTCGGCATCCCGTCCCTCCGGCCCGAACGGCGGTGGCGGAGCGCATGCCGTCTCGCAGGCGCGCATGCCGGCAGGCCCCGGCGGCGGCCAGGCGATGCGGCTGGTCGAGACCCGGCCCGAGTCGCAGCCGGCGATGACGCCGCCCCAGCTCGCGCCGGAGACGGCCGAAGCGCCGCGCGTCGCGATCGCCACGCTGGCCGACATCGCCGCGCTCGCCGACAGGAACCGCGACCTCGCCTTCAAGGTGCAGTTCAAGCACTCGGTGCGCCCCGTCGGCATCCAGCCGGGCCGCATCGAGGTGAGCCTCACGGCCGACGCGCCGCGCACCATGCTCAACGACCTCTCGGCCAAGCTGAAGGAATGGACCGGGCGCAACTGGATCGTCTCGCTGTCGCGCGAGGAAGGCGGCGCCACACTCGCCGAGGAGGAGGAGCGGCGCCGCGAGAGCGCGATGACCGACGCCCGCGCCGACCCGGCCGTCGCCGCGATCCTCGAAGCCTTCCCCGGCGCCCGCATCGTCAATGTGCGGCTGCCGCAGGCCGTGGAGGAAGCGGACGCCGCGGACGAAGCGGTTGCCGCGGATCCGGGCGTCGACCCGGCCGAAGACGACGACGACATCTGACCATACGGAGAATGCGATGAAGGACCTCATGGGCCTGATGGGCAAGGCGAGGGAGATGCAGGCCAAGTTCCAGGCCATGCAGGAGGAGATCGCCAATATCGAGGTGTCCGGCCAGTCGGCCGGCGGGCTGGTGCAGGTGGTGCTGACCGGCAAGTTCGAGATGAAGTCGCTGAAGATCGACCCGTCGCTGTTCAAGGAGGACGAGGTCGAGATCCTCGAGGACCTGATCCTCGCCGCCCACAACGACGCCAAGGCCAAGGTCGAGCAGACGATGCAGCAAAAGACGCAGGAGCTGACCGCCGGCCTGCCGATCCCTCCGGGGATGAAGCTGCCATTTTAGGGCAATAGGTGAATAGGGCGGTAGGGCAATAGGGAAGAAGCCCGGCTGCCGGTATCATGCCCTATTGCCTTACTGCCCTATTGCCTTACTGCCTTAGCCCATGTCCAAACGAATCGCCGGCCCCGAGATCGAGCGCCTGATCCAGCTTCTGGCCAAGGTGCCGGGGCTCGGGCCGCGCTCGGCCCGCCGCGCCGCGCTGCACCTGATCAAGAAGAAGGAGCAGTTGCTGGCGCCGCTGTCGGTGGCGATGGCGGATGCGGTCGACAAGGTGCGCGTCTGCTCGACCTGCGGCAATGTCGACACCTCCGACCCCTGCACGATCTGCACCGACGAGCGCCGCGACCGCTCGCTACTGATCGTGGTCGAGGACGTCTCGGACCTGTGGGCGCTGGAGCGCTCCGGCGCGATGAACGCGCGCTACCATGTGCTCGGCGGCACGCTGTCGCCGCTCGACGGCGTCGGGCCGGACGACCTGACGATCGCCAAGCTGGTCAGCCGCGTCGCCGAAGGCGAGGTCAAGGAGGTGATCCTCGCCGTCAACGCCACCGTCGAGGGCCAGACGACGGCGCATTACATCACCGACCAGCTCTCCGGTCTCGGCGCGCGGGTCACCCGGCTGGCGCACGGCGTGCCGGTCGGCGGCGAACTCGATTATCTCGACGAGGGTACGATCGCCGCGGCGCTGAAGTCGCGCACCGCGTTCTGACGCGATCGGCGGCAGGGGAGGTTGCCATGAAGCATTCCGTTCCTTCGCAGCGCAGGGTGCTCGCGCTGGCGATCCTGCTGGTTGCCGCCCTCTTCGCCGCCCCCTCGTTCGCGCAGTCCATCGACGCCCAGTTCCGCGACTGGCTGACCCGCGACCTGTGGCCGGCGGCGCGCGCCAAGGGCGTGTCGAAGAAGACCTTCGACGAGGCCTTCGCCGGCGTGAAGCCGAACCTCAAGCTGCCAGACCTAGTATTGCCCGGCGAGAAGCCGGGTGTGCCGCAGGAGCAGCACCAGGCCGAGTTCCGCTCGCCAGGCGCCTATTTCGCCGAGAACGCGGTGCGCGCCGTCACCAGTGGCGGGCGCAGCCGCGCCAAGACCTATGCCGACACGCTGGCCGCGATCGAGCGGAACACCGGCGTGCCGCCCGGCGTCTTGCTGGCGATCTGGGGGCGCGAATCGGGCTTCGGCACGGCCAAGCTGCCCTATGACGGCATCGAGGTGCTGGCGACAAAGGCCTTCCTGTCGACCCGCAAGGACATGTTCCGCGTCGAGATCCTCGCGGCGCTGCAGATGATCGAGCGCGGCGTGCCGCGCGAGGCGTTGAAGTCGTCCTGGGCCGGCGCGCTCGGCCAGCCGCAGTTCCTGCCGTCCTCCTATCTGGAGCATGCCGCCGACGGCGACGGCGACGGCAGGATCGACATCTGGAACTCGGAGCCGGACACGCTCGCCTCGATCGCCGGTTATCTGGCGCATCACGGCTGGGTGAAAGGCCGCGACTGGGGCTTCGAGGTGACGGTGCCCGACAATGTGTCCTGCGCGCTGGAGGGACCGGACCGGCCCCGGCTCATCTCCGAATGGGCAGCGATGGGCATAAAGCGGGTGAACGGGCAGGATTTCCCGGCGCGCGAGGCCCGCCTCGAGGGCTATCTGATGATGCCGGCCGGCCGCCACGGCCCGGCCTTCGTCGTGACGCCGAACTTCTACGTGCTGAAGACCTACAACGAGAGCGATCTCTACGCGCTCTTCATCGGCCATGCGGCCGACCGCATCGCCCATGGCGACCGCCGCTTCTCCGCCGGCTGGGACGAGGTCGACGGCCTCTACCGCTCGGACGTGGCGGCCATGCAGCGCGGACTGGAGAAGCTGGGCTACGACGTCGGCGGCGCCGACGGGCTGCCCGGCTTCAAGACCCGTCGCTCGATCGGCGCCTGGCAGGAGAAGGCGGGCGCCCGGCCGACCTGCTTCCCCGACGCCGGCATGGTGAAGGCGCTGCGGTAACCGCAGCGCCTCCGTCGCGCAGGGGAGGAAAGCCCGCGCGACCTCACATCTTCGGCAGCAGCACCTTGTCGATGACGTGGATGACGCCGTTCGACTGCTTCACGTCGGCGATCGTCACATGGGCGACGCCGCCGGTCTCGTCGGTCAGCGTGATCTTGTCGCCGTCCATCTTGGCCTTCAGCACGCAGCCGCCGACGGTCTTGACGTCATGCGTGCCGCCGTCGTCCTTGATCATCTTGCCGATGTCGGACGACATCGCGCCGGCCGCCACCACATGGCAGGTCAGCACCTTGGTCAGCTTGTCCTTGTTCTCGGGCTTTAGCAGCGTGTCGACAGTGCCGGCCGGCAGAGCGGCGAAGGCCTCGTTGGTCGGCGCGAAGACGGTGAACGGGCCCTTGCCCGACAGCGTGTCGACGAGGCCGGCGGCCTTCACCGCCGCGACCAGCGTCGTGTGGTCCTTCGAGTTGACGGCGTTCTCGACGATGTTCTTGTCGGCGAACATCGCCGCGCCGCCGACCATCGGGTTGTCGGCCGCGAGCGCCGCGCCGGCGAGTGCGGAAAGGGCGACGGCCCCGGCGAGAACGGTCCTGGCGAAACTGTGCATCGGTATCTCCCTGGTTGTTGGCTTCCATCGGGAAGGCAGCGGGAGACACGGGGCGGCACGGGAAAGAGTTTCGGCTTCGGCCAAAAAAAATGCGCCGCCTGCCGATCACATGAACGTGAGGCGGTCAGATCGTCTTCAGGTCGCCGGTCGCCACCACCGGGCCGGTCGGCTGGCCGGTCGGCGAGCCGCCGGCCGGCTCGAGGCTGATCGCGAACACCGCACCGCTTTCGATCTTGCGCCTGAGCGCATCGGCGACCCTGAGGCGCACGTTCGAGCCGGCCGGGATGACGCCGAGCGAGGCAGGCGGCTGCTTGCCCTCGATCACCCACAGCTCGAAGTCGCGGCCCGCGCCGCGCGCGCCGCTGACATGCGACAGGCCGATCTGCGCCGTGCGCGGGTCGTAGACGACGAAATAATGGACGTCGCTGCCTTCGGCCGACAGCGAGGCGACGAGCCTGTCGCCCGTGATCTGAGCGATGGGCGGCGCCATCGCGAGGATGGCGATCACCAGCAGAAGCGCGGCAATCGCCGCCGTCGCCAGCCCGCGCCAGAAGAACAGGCTGTTCCAGACCGCGCCGCGCTTGCTGGTCCTCTCGGCTGCACCGAACAGCCGGCGGTCGAGCGCCTGCTTGACGGAGGCCGGCGGCTCGGCCTCGCCATAGCCGGAAGCCATCGGCGAAAGCCGCGCCTCCCAGGCGTCGACCAGCCGGGCGAAGGCCGGATCGGCCTCGATCCGGCGCGCCGCGGCGGCCCGCTCGTCGGCCGGCAGCGCGCCGAGCACGTACTCGGCCGCGAGCAGGTCGTCGCCGCCTTCCTGTCCGGGCATGTCGTCGTCGGCCGGGTTCATCGCTCCAGGCATTCCCGCAATCTGATCAGGCTGCGCCGCAGCCATGTCCGCATCGTGTTGAGCGGCACGCCGAAGCGCGCCGCGAGCTCGGCGTAGCTGTCGCCGCCGACATAGGCGCCGCGCACGGCCGCCGCCCTGTCGGCCTCCAGTTCGCCCAGGCAGCGCTCGACGCTCGCCATTTCGCCGCCCGAGACCGCCAGCGTCTCCGGGTCGGGCGCCGGGTCGGCCAGCTCGAGCGCCTCCTCGAAGCTGGCGCGGTTCGGCCGGCGTGTCCGCAGCCTGTCGATCGCGTGGTTGCGCGCCACCGCCACCAGCCAGGAGATCGGGCTCAGCTCGGAGGCGGCGAAGCGGTCGGCGCGCGTCCACACCTTGACGTAGACCTCCTGCAGCGCCTCCTCGGCTTCGGTCCTGTCGGCCAAGACACGCAGGCACACGCCGAAGAGTTTCGCGCTGGTCTGGCGGTAGAGCGCGTCGAAAGCCGCCCGGTCCTTCAGCGCGACGCGCAAGATCAGCTTCGTGATGTCCTGGGGCGTCATCGCCGCCAGCATGCCGGGCCGCCCGCTCCATTGCAACTCGCCGCTCGTCCGGCGCGATTGCCAGCGGCGGGAGCCGAGGCTAGCCTGAGCCCGCTATGCGGTGCTTGAGGGGGCGTCGATGTCTGTCGAGCGGCTGTTGTGGGAAGAGGACGCGGTCGGGCTAGCCGCGCTGGTGCGGACGGGCGAGCTCGACCCGCGCGAGCTGGTCGAGGCGGCGGTTCGCCGCGCCGAGGCGGTCAACCCCGAGATCAACGCCATCGCCGAGCGGCTCTACGAGGCCGCCCGCGAGCGCGCCGGCAGGGTCGACCGGCTGGCGCCGCTGGCCGGCGTGCCCTTCGCGATCAAGGACCTCGGCGTCGCCCAGAAGGGCGTGGCGACCCATGCCGGCAGCCGCGTGCCGGCCTTCGTGCCCGACTTCGATTCGATGCTGGTCGAGCGCTACCTGGCGGCCGGCCTGATCCCGATCGCCACCAGCACCGCGCCGGAATACGGCATCAGGCTGATGACCGAATCGAAGGCCTTCGGCATCACCCGCAATCCGTGGAACACCGGCCACACCAGCGGCGGCTCGTCGGGCGGCGCGGCTGCGCTGGTGGCCGCCGGCGTGGTGCCGGCGGCGCATGCCTCCGACGGCGGCGGCTCGATCCGCGTGCCGGCCGCGACCACCGGGCTGGTCGGCATGAAGACCTCGCGCGGCCGCATCCCGCTCACCCCGCTCATCTCGGAAGGCTGGTACGGCGCCGTCGTCGACCATGCCGTGACGCGCTCGGTCCGCGACAGTGCCGCGCTCCTCGACCTGACGCACGGCGTCGACGACCTCGCGCCCTATGCGGCGCGCCCGCCGAGGGGCACGTTCTCGGCCGCCGCCGCGCGCGAGCCGGGCAGGCTGGCGCTCGCCGTCCATCGCGGCTCGCCGCTCGGGCTGGAGGTCTCGACAGAGGCGCTCGCCGCGCTGGATGCGGCGGTCGCGCTCGCCCGCGAGGCCGGCCACACGGTCGAGGAGATCGGCCTGCCGATGATCGACCGCGCCTTCATGGCCGATTTCTGCCGGGCGGTGGCCTCGGGCGTCGCCGGTTTCGTGCGCATGGAGGAGGCGCGCCTCGGCCGGCCGGTCGCGCCGATGCTGGAGCGCTCGACGCGCGTCGTCGCCCGGCTCGGCGAGCTGCTGTCGGCCGGCGAGGTCTATGCGGCGCTGGAGCGGCTGGCCGCGGCCGCGCGCCGGCTGCTGAGGGAGACCGCCCGCTACGACGCGGTGCTGATGCCGATCATCGCGCACCCGCCGCTGCCGGTGGGCGGGATGGACGCGAAGGGCGCCGACGAGATGGTCGAGACCGCGCTCGACCGGCTGCGGCTGACGCGGCTCCTGAAATACGACCGCTTCCTCGGCGAGATGATGGACAAGAGCCTGTGGTTCACCCACTGGCCGGCGATCCAGAACGTCACCGGCCAGCCCTCGGTGGCGATGCCCGTGCACGTCACCGCCGCCGGCCTGCCGCTCGGCATTCAGGCCGCCGGCCGGCCGGGCGACGAGGAGACCTTGTTCTCGCTCGCCGGCCAGTTGGAGAGGCTGTCGGGCTGGACGAAGCGGCGGGCGCCGTTCCACGTTCCCGATCCGGGCTCCAGGCCCGCAGGGGCGCCGGCGACGGACAAGCCGAAGCCGCGCCGCAAGCCGGCGAAATGAGCATGTCGCCCGAAAGTGGTTTCCGGTTTCGGGACGACGACATGCGTGAAAACGAGCAGCCAAAACGCGGCACGTGCTTCCGGTTGGACGCGACGCGTTTTGGCCGCGCCGCGGCCGCGAAGCCGCATTGCGGCCGCGCCGCATCGCCGCTATGACAGCCGCGCTTTTGCCGCGAGGAGCCCGATGACGACCGACCCCCAAGCCAGCGCATCCGAGCAGGCGCGCCTGCTGTCCGCCGCGCTGCCCTACATGCAGCGCTACGAGAACAAGACGGTGGTCGTGAAATATGGCGGCCACGCCATGGGCAATGCCGAGCTGGGCCGCGCATTCGCGCGCGACATCGCGCTGCTCAAGCAGTCGGGCGTCAACCCGATCGTAGTGCATGGCGGCGGCCCGCAGATCGGCGCCATGCTCGACCGGATGGGCATCGAATCCCGCTTCGAGGGCGGCCTGCGCGTGACCGACCAGAAGACGGTCGAGATCGTCGAGATGGTGCTCGCCGGCTCGATCAACAAGGAGATCGTCGCGCTCATCAACGCCGAGGGCGAATGGGCGATCGGCCTGTGCGGCAAGGACGGCAACATGGTCTTCGCCGAGAAGGCGCAGAAGACCGTGCGCGACCCCGACAGCAACATCGAGCGCGTGCTCGATCTCGGCTTCGTCGGCGAGCCGGCCGAGGTGGACCGCACGCTGCTCGACCTGCTGGCCCGCTCCGAGATGATCCCGGTTCTGGCGCCGGTGGCGCCCGGCCGCGACGGCCATACCTACAACATCAATGCCGACACCTTCGCCGGCGCGATCGCCGGCGCCGTGCAGGCCAAGCGCCTGCTGTTCCTGACCGACGTGCCGGGCGTGCTGGACAGGGACAAGAAGCTGATCGACAAGCTGACAGTGGCCGAGGCGCGCGCGCTGATCGCCGACGGCACGATCTCCGGCGGCATGATCCCGAAGGTCGAGACCTGCATCTACGCCATCGAGCGCGGGGTGGAGGGCGTCGTCATCCTCAACGGCAAGACGGCGCATTCCGTCCTGCTCGAACTCTTCACCGAGCACGGCGCCGGCACGCTGATCGTGCCGTAGGCGACAGAATGGAGCGAGTTCTTTGGTGAGGGCGACTAAGGCCTGGTGCGATGCTGACAGCCTGTGGGTCGAGCTGTCGGACGGCCGTACGCTGAGCGTGCCGCTTGCCTGGTTTCCCCGCCTTCTGCGCGCCACGCCTGCTCAGCGCGATGCCGTCGCCATAAGCACGCGCGGTCTTCACTGGGAAGAACTCGACGAAGACGTCTCGGTGGAGGGATTGCTTGCCGGGCGCGGCGACCAGACCCGTCCACGCTCGCGCGAAGATGCGGCCTGACTAGCCCACCAGCACCAGCACGACGATTCCAAGCGCCACCAGCAGGCAGCCGACGGCTTCGATCGGCGAGATCTTCTCGCGGAAGAAGAACACCGACGAGGCGAAGGTGAACAGCATCTCGATCTGCGCCAGCGCCTTGACGACCGCGGCCTGCTGCAGCGTCATGGCGGCGAACCAGCCGAACGAGGCGCTGGCGCCTACGAGGCCGGTGAACAGCGACAGCTTCCAGGCCTGCGCGATGCGGCCGATCTCGGCGCGGTCCTTCATGAGCATCCAGACGAACATGATGATGGTCTGGAAGCAGATCACCCAGGCGAGCGTGGTCGCCGCCTGCATGACGTAGTTCGGCCCGCCCAGCGACAGCGACGCCGCCCGGTAGGCGACCGCCGCGATGCCGAACAGCGTGCCTGACGCGATGCCGATCAGCGCGTTGCGCGATTTCAGCGAGGTGAACAGGCTGCGCCAGTTCTTCGGCTCGTGCGCGACCGAGATCAGCATGACGCCGAACACCGAGATGGCGATCGCGATGATCGTGCCGAGCGTCACCTTCTCGCCGAGGAACAGCAAGCCGAACACCGCCGCCTGCGCCGGCTCGGTGCGCGAATAGGCCGTGCCCACCGCGAAGTTGCGGAACGAAAACAGGTGGATGAGCAGGAAGGTGGCGCCGATCTGGGTGAGCCCGCCGAGCGCGGCCCAGCCGAGGAAGGCGGGATTGGCCGCCGGCACGCGGTAGCCGGCGCCGAAATGCAGCGCCGCGACCAGCAGCAGCGCGAAGGGGAAGCCGAAGCCGAACCGCACGAAGGTGGCGCCGGTGGTTCCCATCACCGACTTCAGGTGCTTCTGCGCCGCCGAACGCAGGTTCTGCAGGAAGGCGGCGGCAATCGTGATCGGGATCCAGAGTTCCATGGCGGCCGGACGAAAGGAGGGCGGGGCTGTTTAGACCCCGCCCCGCCGCATGGCAATCGACCAGCCGCGTCCCGGCCCTAGGCCTCGACCGGCACCGGCGCCCGGCCCTCCGGCGCGCCGTGGCCCGCATGCTGCGGCCGCGGCGGCGCCTTGAGGAACAGCACGAACACCGCGACCAGCGCGAAGGCCGCGACCTCGAAGATCAGCGCGCTGCCGAGGCTGTCGACGAAGGCCGCGTGCGGCGCGCTGCCGGCCTTGAAGGCGTTGGTCAGGCTGGAGAAGAAGATCTCGCCGCAGATCGCGATGCCGAGCGCGCTGCCCACCTGCTGGAACGATTGCAGCGCGCCGGAGCCCGAACCGGCGTCGGCGTGCGGCACGTGCGCCAGCACGGTCTGGAACAGCGAGGAGATCGCCACGCCCATGCCGAAGCCGGCAAGCGCCAGCGGCACGGCGAGCGCCCAGTGGTCGACCGTGTCGCCGATGCCGGCCACCACCCGCATCAGGAGCAGCATGCCGATGACGAGCGCGGCCGCGCCGCCGGCTATGCGGCTGCGCTCCAGCCGCCCGCGCAGCTTGCCCGACACGAAGGAGGCCAGCAGCACGCCGATGGGGAAGGGCAGCGTCGTCAGGCCCGATTCCAGCGGCGTGAAGCCGAAGCCGGTTTGCAGGAACACGGCCAGCACGATGAAGAAGCCGGCGATGCCGGAGAAGAAGATCGTGGCGGTCAGCGAGCCGAGCACGTAGCCGGGATTGGTCATCAGGCTGACGGGCAGGAGCTGCGTCCTGTTGGCGCGCGCGCGACGCTTCTCGTGGAGGAAGAACAGCACGCCGGCAACGACCGCGCCGGCCAGCATCGCGAAGGCCCAGGCGGGCCAGCCATAGCCGCGGCCCTCGATCAGCGGGAAGACGAGCAGGAAGACGGCCGCGCCGGCCAGCAGAACGCCGAGCGGGTCGTGCTTCATGTCGGGGTGGCCGGCCATCTTCGGGACGACGAGCCAGGCGGCGATGACGGTGAACAGCCCGACCGGCAGGTTGACGAGGAAGACCGGCCGCCAGTCGAGCCCGGCGATGTCGCTGTTGATCAGCAGCCCTCCAGCGAGAGGCCCGGCAACCGAGGCTAGCCCCGCCGACAGGCCGAAGAACGAGAAGGCGAGACCCCGCTCCTTGGGCGGGAAGATGACCTGCACGATGGCCAGGACCTGCGGCATCATCATCGCGCCGGCCAGCCCCTGCAGGGCGCGTGCCGCGATCAGCGCGTTCATGTCGGGCGCGATGCCGCACAGGCCCGACATCAGCGTGAACGCGGCGACGCCGATCAGGAACATGCGCTTGCGACCCACCGTGTCGCCGAGCCGGCCGAACGGCAGCAGGCCGAGCGCGAAGGCCAGCACATAGGCCGCCACCACCCATTCGATCTGGCTGCTGGTGGCGCCGAGCCCGGCCTGCATGCGCGGCAGGGCGACGTTGACGATAGTCACGTCGATCAGGTTCATGAAGCCTGCGAGGAGCAGGATGAAGAGGGCGAACCAGCGCCGCTCGGGATAGGTCGCGCCGTCCGGCGCATGGGTCTGGGGGGCGGGCACGGAAGTTTCCTTTCAGTCTTTGGAAGGCCGGACCATCAGCGCGCGCAAAAGTTCCGCGCAGGCCCGGTCGAAAAATTCGAGGTCGTCCCGGGCATGCCAGAACGACATCGACAAGGTGCCGATGACCATCATCGCGGCCGCTTCGGGGTCGACATCCGCCCGGAACACGCCCTTGTCGCGGCCCTCGACGATGATGTCGGCCGTCATGCGGCGCCAGTACGCCTGCATCGGCCGAATCTCGGCGGCGATGGCCGCATCCCGCTCCGCCCGGTCCGACAGTTCGGCCATGACGATGTAGCGCTCGGGTGCCTCGGTCATCGTCTCGCGGAAATCCGCGAATTCGAGTTTCAGCACCTCGACCGGCGACAGGCCCTGCCTCGGCCGCGCCTGGCTCTGGGCGATGAAGTCGGAGCGCAGCGACTGCGCCACGATGCGGATCAGCGCCTCCTTGGTCGGCACGTGATAGTGCAGCGTGGCGACGTTGATGCCGACGCGCGCGGCGATGTCGCGCGTGCGCAGGCCCTCGAAGCCGCGTTCGGCGATCAGTTCGCGCGCCGCCATCGCGATCTCCGCGAGACGGCCCTCGATGGGTTTCGGGGCTGACATGATGGGATTCCAAGTTTCCATCAATCAATTGATTGAGAGACAGGGAAATGTCAAGCGGCCAGTTGCGCGGATGCTGCGCGACATGCTCCGGGGAGGGCGCCGAGGCACGCCGGCGGCCGTTCCCGCTGCGCTCTTTTCGGCGGAAATCGCGGATGGCGACGATGGGGCGGCAGCTCAGGCGGCGGCCGGCACCTGCGTGAAGATCACCTGGTTGCGGCCGCGCTGCTTGGCTTCGTAGAGCTGGCGATCGGCCTCGCGCAGCAGGTCGGACAGGTTGCTCGCGCGCCGGTGCATGACGCCGCCGACGCTGACGCTGAGCGGCATGCGGGCGTCGCCAGTCGGCCGGAACTCGGCGGCCACGACCTCGCGGCGCAGGCGCTCGGCCACCTGCAGCGATTCGCGGTGGTCGGCCCCGGCGAGGAAGACGCCGAACTCCTCGCCGCCGATGCGGCCGACGATGTCGCCCTCGCGCACAGCCCGGCAGATGGCCGTGCTGATCTCCAGCAGGGCGACGTCGCCGGTGAGATGGCCGAAACGGTCGTTGATCGCCTTGAAGTTGTCGGCGTCGACGATGAGCAGCGTGCCGGCGTCGGTGCCGCGGCGGGCCGCCTCCACCTCCGCGAAGAAGGCCTCGCGGTTGAGCATGCCCGTCATGTCGTCGCGCCGCGCCTTTTCGGCGAGGGCGCGGTGGGCTTCGGCGAGCATGGCATGCGAGCGCTCGACCTCGCCGAGCGCGATCCGCAGCTTCTCCTTCTGCCAGAACAGCCAGGCGCTGGCCGGCCAGGCGATGACGAGGGGGCAGACGATGCACATGACGAGGCCCGCGCCGTCGGGCAGGCCGTACGGACCGCGGAAGACGATCGATCCGATGAGGACGGAGACCACGACGGAGGCCAGCGCCGCCGCCGTGGATTTCATAGCGATCCCCATCGTGCGGCCTTCCCCTCGGTTGAAGTCGCGGCACCATGCACCGGAGGACTTGAATCGCGGTTTAGCCACCCCCTAAAATTTGAAACACCGTCGAGATTTCGTGGCATAAGGCGGCATGACCAATCAGCCTGAACCGGAGGTCTTCACCCAGGTCACCGACTGGGTGTTCGATCTCGACAACACGCTCTACCCGCATCATTCCAACCTGTTCGCGCAGATCGACGTGCGCATCACCGCCTATATCGAGAACCTGCTGACGCTGCCGCGCGCCGAGGCGCGCGCATTGCAGAAGCAGCTCTATCTCGAATACGGCACGACGCTGAACGGGCTGATGGCGCGCCACGGCATCGACCCCGACGACTTCCTGCGCAAGGTCCACGACATCGACTATTCGCCGCTGGCGCCCAATCCGCGCCTCGGCGCGGCGATCCGCAAGCTGCCGGGGCGCAAGTTCATCTTCACCAACGGCGACCGGGGCCATGCCGAGCGCACCGCGAACCAGCTCGGCATCCTCGGCGACTTCGACGACATCTTCGACATCGTCGCCGCCGACCTGACGCCCAAGCCGGCGCGCCAGACCTACGACAAGTTCGTCGCGCTGCACTCGGTCGCCGGGCGCAACGCGGTGATGTTCGAGGACCTCGCCCGCAACCTCGCCGTGCCGAAGGCGCTCGGCATGACCACCGTGCTGATCGTGCCGCGCAATTTCGAGCCGACCTTCTCGGAGATCTGGGAGAGCGACCCGGACCACGAGGACGACGTCGACTTCGTCACCGACGATCTCACCACCTTCCTCGAGACGATCCTGCCGAGGCTGTGAGCCGGTTCACATCCGTCGAGGCGCGAATCGATGCCGCGGCGCGCCGCGTGCTCGACCGCCTGCCGGCGGGCGGCATCTCGGGCGCCTTCGTCGAATTCGTCGTGTTCGGCCTGAAGCAGGGCTGGGCGTGCCTCTTCGGCGGCGCGCTGCTGGCGCTGCTGATCGCGACGCGGGTGCTCTGGCCGCAGGACGCGGCGCTTGCGCGCTACGATTTCCTGTTCCTGGCGGCGCTCGCCCTGCAGGGGACGCTCCTCGCCACGAAGCTGGAGCAGCCGGCCGAGGCGGTGGTGATCTTCCTGTTCCATGTCGTCGGCACGGCGATGGAGCTGTTCAAGACGGACGCCGGCTCATGGATCTATCCCGAGGACAACTTCTTCCGCATCGCCGGCGTGCCCCTCTATTCGGGCTTCATGTATGCCGCCGTGGGTTCCTATCTGGCGCGCGTCACCCGCATCTTCGACATGCGGTACTCGAACTATCCGCCGCTGGCGCCGACTGTGGTGCTCGCCGCGGCGATCTACCTCAACTTCTTCACCCACCACTTCGTCGCGGATGTCCGCTGGCTGCTGTTCGCGGCCGCCGGCGCGCTGTATTTCCGCACCTGGGTGCATTTCCGCGTTTTCCGGTTCACCCACCGCATGCCGCTGCTGGTCGGCTTCCTTCTCGTGGCGCTGTTCATCTGGTTCGCCGAGAATGTCGGCACGTGGTCGCGTGCCTGGCTCTACCCTGGCCAGGAGGCCGGATGGACGCCCGTTTCCATCCACAAGCTCGGCGCCTGGTACCTCCTGATGATCATCTCCTTCGTGCTCGTCACGCTGGTGCACCGCCCGAAGCCGCTCGACGGATAGGACGGCCGGCGGGGCGCGGCTCCGGCGCTCAGGCGATGGCGTAGAACTTGGCGATCACGTCCCAGGCTTCCTGCGCGGTGTCGACATAGGTGATCAGCTTGTCGTCGCCGGGCGAGATCGTGCCCTGCTCGGCGAGGAAGCCGACGTCGATGGCGCGGTCCCAGAACGACTTGCCGAACAGGAGCACCGGCACGCGCTCCATGCGCCCGGTCTGGATCAGCGTCAGCGTCTCGAACAGCTCGTCCATCGTGCCGAAGCCGCCGGGGAACACCGCGACGGCCTTGGCCCGCATGATGAAGTGCATCTTGCGGATCGCGAAATAGTGGAAGTTGAAGCACAGCTCCGGCGTCACGTAGAGGTTGGGCGCCTGCTCGTGCGGCAGCACGATGTTGAAGCCGATCGACGGCGCGCCGCAGTCGGCCGCGCCGCGGTTTCCCGCCTCCATCACGCCCGGCCCGCCGCCCGTGACCACCACGAACTCGCGATAGTAGGAGAGCGCCGAGTGCTCCGAGCACAGCCGCGCGAACTTCCGCGCCTCGTCGTAATAGTGGCTGTTGGCGATAAGGTTCTTCTTCTGTGTCTCGTTCTTGGCCGCCCAGGCCGGCCCGCCGGGCTCCGGGATGCGGGCGCCGCCGAACAGGATGACGGTCGAGCGGATGCCGCGCTCGGTGAGCGCCATGTCGGCCTTCATCAGCTCGAGCTGGAGCCGCACCGGCCGCAGCTCGCGCCGGGTCATGAACTCCTCGTCGCTGTAGGCCAGCCGGTAGGTCGGCGCGCGCGTCTGCGGCGTGTCGGGTACGCTGCGGGCGCGCTGCAGGTCCTCGTCGGAATGCGGCAGCGGCGTCCAGCCGTTCTCGTGTTCGGGCGTGTCCATCTTCCTGCGTCCCCGTCTCCGCGTCGCGCCTTCCCCGGCGCAGCGCGCGATTGACCCTTCTGAACGCATGGCATAGTTTCCGCGCGCTTTCGGGTCCACCCGTCCCGACAGTATGGTTTCCCCCTTAACACCCTGTGTAGCGGAGCTTTTGATGGCCAGACCCGATTTCGCGGCTCTCGAGCGGACGATCGACAAGGCGTTCGATGAGCGCGATCGCGTGAACGCCTCCACCCGCGGCGAGGTGCGCGAGGCAGTGGACGAGGCGCTGGCCCTGCTCGACCGCGGCGAGGCGCGCGTGGCCGAGCGCGGCGCCGGCGGCGAATGGACCGTCAACCAGTGGCTCAAGAAGGCCGTGCTGCTCTCCTTCCGGCTCAACCCGATGGAGATCATCAAGGGCGGGCCGGGCGACGCCTCCTGGTGGGACAAGGTGCCCTCCAAGTTCGACGGCTGGAGCGCGATCGACTTCGAGAAGGCCGGCTTCCGCGCCGTGCCGGGCGCCATCGTGCGCCGCTCCGCCTACATCGCGCCGAACGCGGTGCTGATGCCGTCCTTCGTCAACCTGGGCGCCCATGTCGGCGAGGGCACGATGGTCGACACCTGGGCGACGGTCGGCTCCTGCGCCCAGATCGGCAGCCACGTGCACCTGTCCGGCGGCGTCGGCATCGGCGGCGTGCTGGAGCCGCTGCAGGCCGGCCCGGTCATCATCGAGGACAACTGCTTCATCGGCGCGCGCTCCGAGGTGGTCGAGGGCTGCGTCGTGCGCGAAGGCTCCGTGCTCGGCATGGGCGTCTTCATCGGCAAGTCGACCAAGATCGTCGACCGCGCCAGCGGCGAGGTCTTCTACGGCGAGGTGCCGCCCTATTCGGTGGTGGTCGCCGGCTCCCTGCCGGGCCGCGCCATGGGCAACGGCCAGCCCGGCCCGAACCTCTACTGTGCCGTCATCGTCAAGCGCGTCGACGAGAAGACCCGCTCGAAAACCTCTGTGAATGAGCTCCTGCGCGATTGATCTTTGCGACGATACGACGCAGGTTCAGGCGGCCGGCAACGTGTCCGGTCGTTCTCAGAGGGGGCTCTCATGGACTGGAAATATCTGCTGACAAGCTTCGAGGGCCGCATCAATCGCGGCAAGTTCTGGGCGGGCATCGGCGTGCTGGTGGCGATCGGCATCCTCGCCAACATCATCGACCTGATGCTGGGCATCCGCATCGGCGGCGACCAGGGCATCGGCATTCTCGGGCTGATCGTCAGCCTCGTGTCGATCTACCTGGCGCTTGCGCTCTACGCCAAGCGCTGGCATGACCGTGACAAGTCGGGCTGGTGGAGCCTGATCGTGATCGTCCCGGTCATCGGTGCCATCTGGATCCTGGTCGAGCTGGGCATTCTGGAGGGCACGCGGGGCCCCAACAGGTTCGGACCGGATCCGCTTGGCTAACCAGTATCTCTGGCTGTTCTTCGGGTTTTCGGGCCGCGTCAGCCGCGCGGCCTACATCCCCGCAGGGCTGCTTCTCTATCTTGCGCGTTTCTTTCCGGTCTACCGGATCATAGCGGCCGATGGCGTCGAGAGCGTCGAGACCTTCTGGGGCGGCGTCTTCCTCATCGTCATCGGCGGCACGCTCATCTCGCACATCGCGCTGTCGGTGAAACGCTTCCACGACATGGGCCGCTCGGGCTGGTTCTCGGTGCTGTTCCTCGTCGGCGACTTCCTCGTCTACCTCTTCCTGTGCATCGCGCCCGGCAATCCCGGCCCGAACCGCTACGGAACGAAGACCGACGCGCCGGGCTAGATTTCGTCGCCGATGCGCGGGCGTCGACGTGACACCCCGGCGCCTTTCGACTATCCCTGCCGCTGATGACCCTGCCGCTCGACCCCGCCGAAAACCTCGCGACCCTGATCCGCTGTCCGTCCGTCACCCCCGCCGAAGGCGGCGCGCTGGCGGCGCTGGAGGCGATGCTTGTCCCGCTCGGCTTTTCGGTCGAGCGCCCGGTCTTCTCCGAATCCGGCACGCCGGACGTGGAAAACCTCTACGCCCGCCTCTCCGGCAACGGACCGCATTTGATGTTCGCCGGCCATACCGACGTCGTGCCGCCGGGCGACGCGGCCTCGTGGCGCCACCCGCCCTTTTCTGCCGAGGTCGAGAACGGCGAAATGTACGGCCGCGGCGCGGTCGACATGAAGGGCGGCATCGCCTGCTTCGTCGCGGCGGTCGCCCGCCATGTCGAGAAGCGCGGCAAGCTCAAGGGATCCGTCTCGCTGCTCATCACCGGCGACGAGGAGGGGCCGTCGATCAACGGCACCGTCAAGCTGCTCGACTGGGCCGTCTCGAAGGGCGAGAAGTGGGACGCGGGAATCGTCGGCGAGCCGACCAATCCCGACCGTCTCGGCGACATGATCAAGATCGGCCGGCGCGGCTCCATCTCCGGCCTCGTCACCGTCAACGGCGTGCAGGGCCACGCAGCCTATCCGCATCTGGCCGACAATCCCGTGCGCGGCATCGTCACGCTGGTCGAGGCGCTGCTGTCGCCGCCCTTCGACGAGGGCACGCACGACTTCCAGCCGAGCAATCTGGAGGTCACCACCATCGACGTCGGCAACCCGGCGACCAACGTGATTCCCGCGAAGGCGACCGCCGCCTTCAACATCCGCTTCAACGACAGGTGGACGGCCGAGACCGTGCAGGCCGAAATCCACAACCGGCTCGACCGTGCCGCGCGCCGCGCGCGGCTGCGGCCGGGCGCGCGGCCGCCGATCGACTACGAGCTGACCTGGCGCGACCGCCCGAGCCCGGTCTTCCTCACCCGCGACGACCGGCTGGTCGGAACGCTTTCGGGCTCCGTCGAGGCCGTCACCGGCCGGCGGCCTGCGCTCTCCACCTCGGGAGGCACCTCGGACGCGCGCTTCATCAAGGACCACTGTCCGGTGGTCGAGTTCGGCCTCGTCGGCAAGACCATGCACATGGTCGACGAGCGCGTGGCGCTGGCCGATCTCGAGACGCTGACGGCGATCTACGAACGCTTCCTCGACGACTGGTTCGGCTGAGACGATCCGCATGCCGTCGTCGGACGCGATCCAGCAATATCTCGCCGGAACCTGGCGCATGATGACCGGCCGTCCCGACGGGATCGGCCGGCTCGACCTGTCGGCCGACGGCTTCTGGAACTCCTTCTTCGCCATCGTCGTGGCGCTGCCGGCGCTCGTCGTCGGCTGGGTCTCGGTCGCCAACCGGGTCGGCGGCGAGGAGTTCGCGGGCCGGTTCTCGGCCCTGCTGCGGATGGCGGCCGTCGACATGCTCGCCTGGATCGTGCCGCTCATCGTGCTGGCGGCCTTCGCGCGGCCGCTGGGCATCGCCCACCGGCTCGTGCCCTACGTGGTCTCGAGCAACTGGGCCTCGGCCCTGTTCGTCTGGATGATGGTGCCGGCCACCGCGCTGGAGCTGTTCTTTCCCGGCGCGCAGGACGCCGCCGGCCTGCTCTCGCTGGTGACCTTCATCGTCACCATGGTCCTGTCCTGGCGGCTGACCAACGCGGCGATCGGCATGGGCGCGGCGATCGCCACCTGGGTGTTCGGCGGCATGTTCGCGCTGTCGCTGGTCGTGCTGCTGGCGGCTCAGGAGCTGTTCGGCCTGTCCGGCGCGCCGTAGTCGACCCGCATCAGATAGAGCCCGTCGGGCGGCGCTACCGGCCCGCAGGCCGCGCGGTCGGCCGCCGCCAGAGCGGCGCCAACGTCCGCCACGCTCCAGCTCCCGTCGCCGGCCTTGCGCAGCGTGCCGACCATCGAGCGCACCTGGTTGTGCAGGAAGGAGCGCGCCGAGGCGCGGATCTCGATCAGGTCGCCGGCCCGGCTGACGTCGAGCCGGTCGAGCGTCTTCACCGGGCTCTTCGCCTGGCATTGCACCGAGCGGAAGGTAGTGAAGTCGTGCCGGCCGACGAGCGCCTGCGCGGCCTCGTGCATGGCGGTCGCGTCGAGCCGCTGCGTTACCAGCCAGGCGCGGTTCTTCTCCAGCGCCAGCGGCGCGCGGCGGTTGACGATCCGGTAGAGATAGTGGCGCGCGGTGGCCGAGAAGCGCGCGTCGAAATCGGCCGCCACGGCGCTCGCCGCCACGACCGAGACGCGCTCGCCAGCGGCCGTCAGGTGCGCATTGAGCGCGCCCATCACGCGCTCGGCCGGCCAGTCGCGCGCGAGGTCGAGATGCGCGACCTGTCCCGTCGCATGCACGCCGGCGTCGGTGCGCCCGGCGCCGCGGATCGTCACCACCTCGCCGCAGAAGGCGTGAATCGCCTGCTCGATCGCCGCCTGCACCGAATGCTGCCCGGCCTGCCGCTGCCAGCCGGCATAGGGCGTGCCGTCATATTCGACGTCGATGCGGTAGCGGGGCATATCTAGAGGCCCGCGAAGGCGGAGGCGTAGCGCAGGCGGCCGGCCGTCGGCGCCTCGCCCCAGGCGAGCGCCTGCAGGTGCTCGCACTGGTAGTCGCTGTCGAAGCCGGCGGCGCGCGCGTGTCGGTAGCCGAACCGGCCGTAATAGGCCGCGTCGCCGAGCACGACCGAAAGCCGCTCGCCGGCCACCTGCAGCATATGGTGCGCGTTCTCGACCAGCGCCGTGCCGATGCCGGTGCGCTGCCGGCCGGGCGTGACGGCGAGCGGCGCGAGCGCAAGGGCGGGGAAGGTCTCGTGCTCGCCGGCGACCTCCAGCCGGGAGAAGAACAGCTCGCCGACGAGCGTGCCTTCATGCGTGGCGACGAGCTCGAGCACGCGGTCGCCCTGCCGCCGGAGTCGTTCCACCAGCAGCGCCTCGCCGGCGCCCGCGAACGCATCCGTCAGCAGGTCTCGGATGCCGTCGACGTCGGCGTCCTGCGCCTCCCTGATGACGAGGCCGCGGATCACAGCAGCCGCTCCGGCAGCGTTTGCAGGCCCCTGACGAAGGCGGCCGCGTCGACCGGCCGCCCGCCGGCGCGCTGCAGTTCGACGAGCCGCACCGCGCCTTCCCCGCAGGCGATCGCGAGCCGGTCGTCGAGGATCGCGCCCGGCACGCCGCCGCCCTGCGCCAGCGTCGAGCGCAGCAGCTTCACCCGCTCCACGCCACCGGCGGCCGGCATCTCGCACCAGGCGCCGGGGAAGGGGGAGAGGCCGCGGATGCGGTTGTGGATATCCGCCGCGGGCAGGCGCCAGTCGATGCGCGTCTCCTCCTTGGAGATTTTCCTTGCATAGGTCGCGCCGTCGGGATCCTGCGGCGTGAGCCGGAGCGTGCCGGCTTCGAGCGCGGCCAGCGCCTCGACCATCAGCCGCGCGCCGCTCGCCGCCAGCGCGTCGTGCACCTCGCCGGCCGTCATGTCGGGGCCGATCGCCACGCGCTGCGCCAGCGCCACGGGGCCGGTATCGAGGCCTTCGTCCATCTTCATGACCATCATGCCGGTCTCGGCGTCGCCGGCCATGATCGCCCGCTGGATCGGCGCGGCACCCCGCCAGCGCGGCAGCAGCGAGGCGTGTCCGTTGTAGGCGCCGAGCCGCGTGCCTTCGAGGATCGCCTTCGGCAGCAGCAGCCCGTAGGCCACCACCACCGCCACGTCTGCCTTCAGGTCATGGAACGCCGCCTGCTCATCCTCGCCCTTGAGCGAGACGGGCGTGCGCACCTCGACGCCGAGGCTTTCGGCCAGCCTGTGCACCGGCGATTTCGTCAGCTCAAGCCCGCGCCGGCCGGCCGGCCGCGGCGGCTGCGTGTAGACGGCCGCGACCGCGTGCCCGGCCCCGGCGATAGCGGCAAGCGTCGCGGCGGCGAAGTCGGGCGTTCCCATGAAGATGACGCGAAGGGGCATGGGGAGGGCAGCCGCTGCGGGTTTCGGACGGCTACCGTCTAGACCAGCCTGCGCCGGCAGTCACGCGCGCGTTGTCAGGCCGCCTCGAACGGATTGACCAGTTTCAGGTCGAGCCCGTCGAAATCGCGCACATTGCGTGTGGCAAGTGTGGCGCCGTGGACGATGCAGATCGCCGCGATCATGGCGTCGCCGATGCTGATCGGACGGCCACGGCTCTCGCGCAGGGCCCTGATGCGCCCGCTTATTCGATCGGCCGGGTAGGCAAATGGGAGCAGCCGATCGCGAAATTTGCGCAACACGTGGTCTTCCGCCACGCGCAGATACCGGTCTGATGCCTGCTTCAACATTACTTTTTCCGCGCCGTAGAATTGCTCCATGACTACGGGGGCGCAGAGATGGACGTCACCGTCGGACTGCCTCTCAAGCCATGCCATAACACGCGGATCGGGTCGGAGCTTGCTGCTCTCCGAGACGACGTTGGTGTCGAGGACGATCATTCGAGGTCAACTGGCCTGCCGAAGTCGCGTTTACGCTCGGCCTCGATCTCGTCCATGATCTTCGAATACTCGTCGTCGACGGCATCGTGTTCCACGAAGGCTGAACGCAGCGCATCCCAGGCCGAAACGAAAGGCTTTTCCGGCGCGGCCGTATCCTCGGCGAGCGACCTGCGCAGGAGGTCGATGGACTTCGCGGACAGGCTCTGCCCGTCGCGTTTCGCGGCCTGCTCCAGTTCTTTCTTGAGATGTTCCGGGATGTTCCTGATCAGTAAGTCGCCCATCGGCACCTCCACTGGTTGATATCAACGATATCAAAACGGGGCGCCCGCGGCAATGGCGGCCGCGTCAGCCGGCCATGCGGCCGGGCGCCTTGTCCTTCTCGCGCGCGGCCTTCTTAAACCGGCGCACCACCATGTCGCGCTTCAGCTTGGAGATATGATCGATGAAGAGCACGCCGTTCAGATGGTCGATCTCATGCTGCAGGCAGGTGGCCATCAGCCCGTCGGCGGTGATCTGCCGCTGCTTGCCGTCGAGGTCGAGATAGCTCGCCGTCACCGTCGCCGGCCGCTCGACCTCGGCATAGTATTCGGGGATCGACAGGCACCCCTCCTCGTGCACGTTGACCCCGTCGCCCCGCGCCAGGATATCGGGGTTGAGGAAGACGTGCGGGTCGGGCGTCTCGCCCTCCTTGGCGAGGTCGATCACGAGCATCCTGATCGGGATGCCGATCTGGATCGCGGCGAGCCCGATGCCGGGCGCGTCGTACATCGTCGCCAGCATGTCGTCCGACAGCTTGCGCAGGTCTGCATCGATGCGCTCGATCGGCTTGGAAACCTGGCGCAGCATCGGGTCGGGCAGGATGATGAGCGGGCGGATCGTCATGGCCGTCAGGTAATGTGCAAGCCGCCGGGCGTCAACGTGAACAGGAAAGAACGTTCACGTTTTGGTCTTATGCCGGCCCGCCGAATCGTCTAGGCTGCCGCGATGAACCCCGCCTCCAGTCCCTTCTCCGCGCCGCTGGCGCAATGGGGCGCGACGACCGTCACGCTCGGCCACCTCCTGGTGGCGGCCGGCGTCGTCGTGCTCGTCCTGCTCGGCGTGCTGGCGCTCGTCCTGTGGCGCGCCGCGGGAGCACGGGCTGCGGCCGCTATCGAAGCTGCCGAGCGCGCACGCGAGGCGGAAACACGCATGGCCGAGATCACCAAGGCCCAGGCGGAGATGCAGGGCCGTCTCGGCACGCTGGCCGAGGTCTTCTCCTCGCGTCAGGCCGAGCTCAACAAGGCGATCGGCGAGCGCCTCGACGGCATGACCTCGCGGCTGGGCCACTCGATCACCGAGCAGACGAAGTCCACCCACGAGAACCTGGCGAAGCTGCAGGAGCGGCTGGCCGTCATCGACACCGCGCAGTCGAACATCCAGTCGCTGGCGGGGCAGGTGGTGCAGCTCCAGCACATCCTGTCCAACAAGCAGACGCGCGGCGCCTTCGGCCAGAGCCGCATGGAGGCGATCGTCGCAGACGGCCTGCCGCACGGCGCCTACGAGTTCCAGGCGACGCTGTCCAACGGCTCGCGGCCGGACTGCGTGATCCGCATGCCCAACGACCAGCCCTCGCTGGTCATCGACGCCAAGTTTCCGCTGGAAGCGTGGAACGCCATCCGCGCCGCCGGCGAGGCCGAGCATGGGCCGGAGACTCAGAAAGACGCGCAGAAATACGCCGCGCAGGCCTTCCGCCGCGACGTCGAGGTCCATATCCGCGCCATCGCCGACAAGTACCTGATCCGCGGCGAGACGCAGGACACGGCCTTCATGTTCGTGCCGTCGGAATCGATCTTCGCCGAGATCCACGAGAACTTCGAGGCGCTGGTGCAGAAGGCCCATCGCGCCCGCATCGTCATCGTCTCGCCCTCGCTGCTGATGCTGTCGATCCAGGTGATCCAGGCCGTGCTCAAGGACCAGCGCATGCGCGAGCAGGCGCATCTGATCCAGGGCGAGGTGGTGAAGCTGATGGACGATGTCGGCCGGCTCGACGAGCGCGTGCGCAAGCTGCAGACGCATTTCACGCAGGCCAGCCGCGACATCGAGCAGATCGTCACCTCGACCGACAAGGTGACCAAGCGCGGCCAGCGCATCGAGGCGATGGAGTTCGGCGAAGGGCAGGGCGGCGAGACGGCGGCCGTGGACGACGGCGCCGAGCGGCCGGCCCGCGTCGCCGATTCGCGCACGGGCCAGCTCCGCCTGCGCGTCGTCGACGAGGACTAGCCGCGGGCCGAGGGCAGCGGGAAAGGCCCCGCTACTCGCCGACCGCGATGTGGAACACCGACCACACCCAGGCGCCTTCCTCCTCGGTCGTGGCCTTGTCGGCGCCGGTGTCGTAGGCGAGCCAGAGCGGGCCGCGCCCGCCTATGCCGAGCGGCTTGCCGTCGGCGTCCATGGCCAGCACCCAGTCGTGCGCCGCGATCTGCTCGGTCGACATGTTCGCGCCGTAGCCGTCCATCGCGTAGACGGTGATCGCCTTGCCGGTCGCGCCGGCCGCCGCCAGCACGTCGGCGAGCTTCGGCCCGGCGAGCTTCACCGCCGCCGGCCAGCCGTCGGCGTTGGCGGTGATTTCCTGCCGCGGCAGCGCGGCGAGCGCGGCCCGGTCGAACTCGAAGGCCTTGTCGAACTTCGCCTCGTGATACCTCAGGAAGCCGTCGTGGAAGGCATCGAACGCGCCGCGATTGGTCGTGCCGATGTCGCCGGTCACCGTGAGCACCGTGCCGGAGCCCTCCTGCGCGGCGGCCGGCGCGGCAAGCAGCATCAGGGCCGCGAGGCCGGCGAGAAGTCTCGATAGAACCTGCATGGGGATACCTCCGGGGAAGGCGCGGATACTCCGCCAGCCGCCCGTCCCGCGCAAGGGGCGAACTGCTGCTTCAGTCGATCGCCCGGACGATCGGCAGCACGTCGTGAATCGCGCTCACCTCGCGGAACTTCGGCTGGTCGACGGGCGCGTCGACATGCTCGAGCACCCATGTCAGCTCGTGCGGGACGTAGACGCCCCAGCCGCCGGCCTCGATCGCCGGCACGACGTCGGATTTCAGCGAATTGCCGATCATCATGGCGCGTTCCGGGCCGTCGCCGTGGCGCGCGAAGATGCGCCGGTAGGTGTCGGCCTTCTTGTCGGAGACGATCTCCACCGCGTCGAACAGCTCGCCGAGGCCGGAGGCCGCGAGCTTGCGCTCCTGGTCGAACAGGTCGCCCTTGGTGATCAGCACCAGCCGGTGGCTGTCGGCGAGCTCTTCCAGCGTCTCGCGCACGCCGGGCAGCGTTTCGACCGGATGCGCCAGCATCTCGCGGCCGAGGCCGAGTATGTCGCCGATCGTGCTCGCCGGCACGTCGCCGCCGGAGACCTCGATCGCCGTCTCGATCATCGACAGCATGAAGCCCTTGATGCCGAAGCCGTAGCGGCCGAGGTTGCGCTTTTCCGCCTCCAGCAGCCGCGCGCCGAGCTGGTCGGCGTCCATGTGGCCGGCGAGGAGGGCGCGAAAGCGCTCCTCGGTCATGCGGAAGAACTGCTCGTTCTGCCAGAGCGTGTCGTCGGCGTCGAAGCCGATTGTGGTGAGATGTTTCATGGGTCGAGATCCGAGGCGCCGTTCTAGGACAGGATCCGCGAACCCGGAACCCCTCATTTTCGCCGGATTTTGCCGCGAACCCAGAAAGTCGTGATTCGACCGGAGGGGAGATGTCCGTCTTCATTCCAGAGCGCAGGCAGTTCCTGGCCGGCCTCGGGCTGATCGGCCTGACCGCGATCGCCTCGTGCCGCTCGGTGCTGCCGACGGTGGACGGCGCCGGCGCATCCGATGCCGCGGCCGCGACCTTCGCCGGCATCCGCGGTGGCGACGGGCTCGGCGCCGTCGCGGCCGACCGCAAGCTGGAGCAGGCCGCCGCGCGGCAGGTGGGCTACATGGTCGTGGCCGGCCGTATGGAGCACACCGCGCTGCCGGGCCGCGACTTCGTCTCGCGCATGCATGCGGCCGGCATACCGGGCCCGGCCGCCGAGAACCTCGCCCACGGCCGCATGGACATCGACCGGCTGTTCTCGATCTGGATGGATTCGCCGCCGCACCGCAGGAACATGCTCGATCCGCGCTTCGGCAGCTTCGGCCTCGCCTATGCCGGCGACGGCGAGGGCAGCCGCTACTGGTCGCTCGTGCTCGCCGCCTGACGCCGCCGGAGATTGACTGTTCACCGTCCGGCACTGGCGCTCGGCCGGCCCGGTCTCTATGTGCTGCCGGACGCAGGAAACGGGATCAGGCACATGGAACTCGGGCTCTATACATTCGGCGACGTCGGCACCGATCCGAAGACCGGCCGCAAGGTCGGCCCAGCCGATCGGCTGAGAAACCTCGTCGAGGAGATCGAGCTGGCCGACCAGGTCGGCCTCGACGTCTTCGGGCTAGGCGAGCACCACCGGCCGGACTACGCCGTATCGGCGCCGCCCATCGTGCTCGCGGCGGCCGCCTCGCGCACCAAGACCATCAAGCTCACCAGCGCCGTCACGGTTCTGTCCTCGGACGACCCGGTGCGCGTCTACCAGCAGTTCGCGACCATCGACCTGATCTCGGGCGGCCGCGCCGAGATCATGGCCGGGCGCGGCTCCTTCATCGAATCCTTCCCGCTGTTCGGCTACGACCTAGAGGACTACGACGCGCTGTTCGCGGAAAAGCTCGCCATGCTGATGAAGCTGCGCGAGGGCGAGACGCTCGACTGGCCGGGCACCGACCACACGCCACGCGTGCCGAACCGTGGTGTCTACCCGCGCCCCGAGCGGCCGCTGCCGCTGTGGATCGCCGTCGGCGGCACGCCGCAGTCGGTCGCCCGCGCCGGCGCGCTCGGCCTGCCGCTGGCGCTCGCCATCATCGGCGGCGAGCCGGCCCGCTTCGCGCCCTTCTTCGAGCTCTACCGCGAGAGCGCCCGCCGCGCCGGCCACGACCCGGCGGTGCTCCCCACCTCGATCAACGTGCACGGCTATGTCGGCGAGACGCTGGAAAAGGCCAATGACGACTTCTACGTCGCCCAGAAGGACGTGATGGACCGCATCGGTCGCGAGCGCGGCTGGGGTCCGTCGAGCCGGGCGCAGTACGACGCGGCCACCTCGCCGCGCGGCAATCTGTTCGTCGGCGATCCGCAGATGGTGGTCGACAAGATCCTCGCCAACCACGAGATCTTCCGCTTCGACCGCTTCCTGCTGCAGATGGCGATCGGCGTCATCCCGCACGACCGCATGCTGAAGGCGATCGAGCTCTACGGCACGAAAGTGGCGCCGGCCGTGCGCAAGGCGGTCGGCCCCGGCTTGGCGGAGAAGGCCGCCGCGCCCATATTGGTGCAATGATTCCGCTTTCCGTCCTCGATCTCTCGCCCGTCGTCGAAGGCGGCGACGTCTCCCAGTCGCTGGCCAACACGCTCGACCTCGCCCGCCATGCCGAGCGGCTCGGCTATCGCCGCTACTGGCTGGCCGAGCACCACAACATGCCCGGCATCGCCAGCGCCGCGACCTCGGTGGTGATCGGCCATGTCGCGGCCGGCACGAGGACTATACGCGTCGGGGCGGGCGGCATCATGCTGCCCAACCACGCGCCGCTGGTCATCGCCGAGCAGTTCGGCACGCTCGCCGCGCTGTTTCCGGGCCGCATCGACCTCGGCCTCGGCCGCGCGCCGGGCACCGACATGCTGACGGCGCGGGCGCTGCGCCGCAACCTCGCCGGCGACGTCGACAACTTCCCGCAGGACGTGGTCGAGCTGATCAACTATTTCGCGCCCGCCGAGCCGGGCCAGCGCGTCCACGCCTATCCGGGCGAAGGGCAGGACGTGCCGGTCTGGATTCTCGGCTCCAGCCTCTACGGCGCGCAGCTCGCCGCCATGCTCGGCCTGCCCTACGCCTTCGCCTCGCATTTCGCGCCGGCCGAGCTCGACCGGGCGCTGGCGATCTACCGCGAGCGCTTCCAGCCCTCCGGACTGCTGGAGAAGCCCTATGCGATGGCGGGCTTGAACGTCGTCGTGGCCGAGACGGACGCGCAGGCGCGCTATCTCTTCACCTCCTCGCAGCAGGCTTTCATCAACATCCGCTCGGGCCGGCCGGGCAGGCTGCCGCCGCCGATCGACGACATCGGGCCGCTGCTCGAAGGGCCGGCCGGCGCCATGCTCTCCCAGGTGCTGACGCATGCCGTCGTCGGGTCGCCGGAGACCGTCCGGCGGGGCCTCGCCGCCTTCGTCGAGCGCACCGGCGTCGACGAGGTCATCGTCACCTCGCAGATCTACGACCACGCCGCCCGCGTCCGCTCCTACGAGCTGCTGGCCGGCGTGCGCGACGCGATGGCCGCGGCGGCCTGACCGCCGACGGTCGCTCGCGCGGCGCTCAAGCCGAGTTGATTGTGCGGCGGGCCGGCGCGGGGTGTAAGACCGGCGCCGGAAGGAGATCTGCCATGAGACGACGTCAATTCCTGCTCGGTGGCGTGGGCGTGCTGGCGCTGGCCGGCGGCGGCGCGGCATTGGGCCTGGCACGCTCGACCGGCTCCGCCGGCGCCGCGGAGGAAAGTTTCGAGGTCACCAGGACCGATGCCGAATGGAAGGCGCGGCTTTCGCCCGAGCGCTATGCCGTGCTGCGCCAGGAGGACACGGAGCGGGCCTTCAGCAGCCCGCTCAACGAGGAGCACAGGACAGGCACCTTCTCCTGCGCCGGCTGCGAGCTGCCGCTCTACTCGTCGGCCGCGAAGTTCGATTCCGGCACCGGCTGGCCGAGCTTCTGGGAATCCCTACCCGGCGCGGTGGGCACCAAGACCGACAATTCCTTCTTCATGACGCGCGTCGAGTGCCATTGCAGCCGCTGCGGCGGCCATCTCGGCCATGTTTTCGACGACGGCCCGCCGCCCACCGGCAAACGCCACTGCATCAACGGCCTGGCGCTCAACTTCGCCGCGGCGCAGGCGTAACCCGCGCGGTCAGCGACCGCTCGCGGCGAGGTGGATCGCCTCCCGCAGGGCGGTCAGGCCCACCGCCTTCTCCGACGAGGTCGCGAGCACGGCCGGGAAGGCGGCCGGACGCTTGCGGATCTTCCCGGCGGTCTCCGCGATCAGCCGCTCGAGCTCGCCCGGCTTGATCTTGTCGGCCTTGGTCAGCACGAGCTGGTAGGAGACGGCCGCCTTGTCGAGCAGCGAAAGCACGTCCTCGTCGATCTGCTTCAGCCCGTGCCGGGCGTCGACCAGCACGTAGACGCGCTTCAGCGTCACGCGGCCCTTGAGATAGTCGAACACCAGCCGCGTCCACTGGTCGACCTGGTCCTTCGGCGCCTTGGCGAAGCCGTAGCCGGGCATGTCGACCAGCGCCATCGGCGGCATGTCGCCGACCGTCCCCGAATGGCCGTCCGGCACGAAATAGTTGAGCTCCTGCGTGCGGCCGGGCGTGTTGGAGGTGCGCGCCAGCCCCTTCTGGCCGACCAGCGCGTTGATCAGCGACGACTTGCCGACGTTAGACCGGCCGGCAAACGCGATCTCGGGCGGCCCTTCCGGCGGCAGGAACTTCATCGACGGCACGCCGCGGATGAATGTCCACGGCCGCGCGAACAGGGCCTCCGCCTCCGCGCCTACCGCCGCCACGCTTGCCCCCGCGCCGCTCATGCCGACTTCTCCAGCGCCGCGAGGTCGTGGCCGCGGATGGCGTCGAGGTTGCGCGTGATCCTGTCGGCCGGCCAGTCCCACCAGGCGATGGCGAGGAGCCGCTTCACGGTCTTGGCGTCGAAGCGCATCTTGATCACCTCGGCCGGATGGCCGCCCACGACCGCATAGGGCGGCACGTCCCGCGTCACCACCGCGCGGGTGCCGACGATCGCGCCGTCGCCGATCGTCACGCCCGGCATGACGATCGCCTCCATGCCGATCCACACGTCGTTGCCGATCACCGTATCGCCGCGGTTCTCGGCGCGCCAGGTCGCCTCGTCGAAGCCCTTCTCCCAGCCATGGCCGAAGATGTTGAACGGATAGGTCGAGAAGCCCGACAGCACGTGGTTGGCACCGTTCATGATGAAGCGCGCATTCTCCGCGATGGCGCAGAACTTCCCGATGATCAGCCGGTCGCCGATGAAGGGGTAGTGGTGCAGCACGCATTTGGACTGGAACAGGTCCGGCCCGTCCGGGTCGTCGTAATAGGTGTAGTCGCCGATCTCGATGTTCGGCGCGTCGACCAGCGGCTTCAGAAAGCCGACACGCTTGTGCATCTCGATCGGGTGCTTGATCTCGGGCTTGGGTCCTTCCATCTCGCCCTCGCTGCTGGTGGCGCCGCGCCGCGGCATGCTCCTGACATATCGCATGCGCAGCGGCCGGCAAGCAAAAGCCCCGCCGTGGCGGGGCTTCGGATGGCTATTCGGCGGGCTTCGGCTTTCGTCGGAACAGGCCCACGAGGTTGTCCCACAGCTCGATCTTGGCGCCCTGGCGCTTCATGATGACGCCCTGCTGGATGATGGAGAGCGTGTTGTTCCACGCCCAGTAGATCACCAGCCCGGCCGGGAAGCCGGCCATCATGAAGGTGAAGACCACCGGCATCCAGGTGAAGATCATCGCCTGCGTCGGGTCCGGCGGCAGCGGGTTCATGCGCATCTGCAGGAACATCGTGACGCCCATGACGAGCGGCCACACGCCGATCAGCATGATGTGCGGCACGTCCCAGGGAAGCAGGCCGAACAGGTTGAAGACCGAGGTCGGGTCTGGCGCGGCGAGGTCCTGGATCCAGCCGAAGAACGGCGCGTGCCGCATCTCGATGGTGATGTAGAGCACCTTGTAGAGCGAGAAGAAGACCGGGATCTGCAGCGCCACCGGCCAGCAGCCGGCGACCGGATTGATCTTCTCCTTCTTGTAGAGCTCCATCATCGCCTGCTGCTGCTTCATCTTGTCGTCCGCGTATTTCTCGCGGATCTCCAGCATGGCAGGCTGGACCTTCTTCATGTTCGCCATCGACTTGTACGACTTGTTGGCGAGCGGGAAGAAGATCGCCTTGACGATCACGGTGGTGCCGAGGATGGCCAGCCCGAAATTGCCGAGCAGGTGGTAGAGCCAGTCCATCAGGTAGAACATCGGCTTGGTCAGGAAGTAGAACCAGCCCCAGTCGATCAGCCGGTCGAAGCGGTTGATGCTGTACTGGTCCTTGTAGGTGTCGACGACCGAGACCTGCTTGGCGCCGGCGAAGAAGCGGCTCTGCACCTCGCTCGACTGGCCGGGCGCGACGGAGACCGCGTCGGTCAGGTAGTCGGCCTGGTAGCGCTCCTTGCCGTCGCCGAAATAGGAGAAGCGCGGCTGGAAGGCCTCCGTCGTCGGCGGGATCAGCGCGACGGCCCAGTATTTGTCGGTGATGCCGAGCCAGCCGTCCTTCGACTTCGACGGCACGATCTGCTTGTCGTCCTGCAGGGTCTTGTACTTGATCTCCTGCAGGCCCTCGTCGCCGGTCACGCCGATCAGGCCCTCGTGCAGCACGTAGGTGCCCTGCGTGTGCGGCGTGCCGTAGCGCGTGGTGCGGCCGTAGCTCGACAGCGACACCGGCTGGCCGCCGCCATTGGTGACCTTGTCGGTCACCGTGAACATGTAGTTCGCGTCGACCGCGATGGTGCGGGCGAAGGTGAGGCCCTTGTCGTTGGTGTAGGTGAGCGTCACCGGGTTCGACTGCGTCAGCGTCGAGTTGCCCTCGACCGACCACGCCGTGCCCGGCCCCGGCAGCTCGCCCGCCGAGGCGTCGCCCGTATAGCCGAGCTCGACGTAATAGGCGTCGTCGAGGCCGACCGGGCTGAGCAGGTGGATGTTGGGCGAGCTTTTGTCGACGGTCTCGTGGTACTGCTTCAGCACCAGGTCGTCGAGCCGCGCGCCGGTGAGGTTGATCGAGCCCGCGAGGCTCGGCGTGTCGATCTTGACGCGGGCGGTGCCGGCGAGCGCCTGCTCGCGCGTCTCGGCCGGCTGAACGGTGCCGGCGCCGGAGGGCGCGGCGGCGCCCGGGATGTTGTGGCTCTCGCCCGTCGCCGGCGCGCCGGTGGCCGGGGCCTGCGTCTGCTCCTGCCGGGCCTGCTCGACCTTCGTGGCCTCGCGCTGCGCCTCGATCCGCGGGTTCATGTAGAACACCTGCCAGACGACCAGGATCAGCACCGAAAGCGCGATCGTGATGAAGAAGTTGCGGTTGTTTTCCATCAGGAGCTCTGGGTCGTGGTGGCGTTCTGGCTTCGGCCGCGCATTCGGCGCGACAGTTCCGTCTTCAGCTCCTCGAAGGGAGCGCTGAGCACCTCGCGGCGCCCGACGATCACATAGTCAGTGCCGGCGGCCATGTCATCAGCGGCATGCACGCGCACTGCCTCGCGCAGCCGGCGCCGGATCCGGTTGCGTATGACGGCATTGCCGCTCTTTTTCGTGACGGTGATGCCCAGCCGCGGCGGCGTTCCCGCCTCGCCGCGATCGAATACTTCGAGCAGGAACAGCTTGCCGCGCCGCTTCTCGCCGGCGCGCGCGGCCAGGAATTCCGCGCGCTTGCGCAGCCTGCCCGGGGTCGGTCCGGCCGGCTTCGGCGTCAACGTATCCTGGCCCGGAAGGCCGATCAGGCCGATAGCCGCTTGCGGCCGCGCGAGCGACGGGCAGCGACGACGTCGCGGCCGCCCTTGGTCGCCATGCGGGCGCGAAAGCCGTGGCGCCGCTTGCGAACGAGCTTGGAGGGTTGATAGGTACGCTTCGTCGACATTTATCTTGATACCGCGGAGTGCGGCCCTTCTTGGTTCTGTCTCTTGTGAGAGCAGGAGCGTTTGCGAACCGCCGGGGCACAGCAAGGCTGCGCCGGACGTGTGGCCCGAGCGTGCGCGGGGCTTATAGGGATCGCGCGCGCAAGTCAATCCGGGCCGGCGGATGCGCCGGCTCGCATTGCCCGTGGGGAAGGTTCAGTCCGGATAGGCGACGCGGAAACGCGCCACCGCCAGCCGCGCCGCCCACATGCCGACGAGCATGGCAGGCACGAAGACCAGCGTGCCGGGCGCGCCGATGCCGAGGCTGGTCAGCGCCGGGCCGGGGCAGAAGCCCGACAGGCCCCAGCCGAAGCCGAAGATCGCCGGGCCGATGACGACGCGTTCGTCGATGCCGCGCGCGGTCGGCAGGTGGAAGCGCTCGGCCGCCACCGGCGCCGGCCGCTTCAGCACCAGCCGGTAGCCGAGGAAGGTGACGACCACCGCGCCGCCCATGACGAAGGCGAGCGAGGGGTCCCACGTGCCGCTGAAGTCGAGGAAGTTCAGCACCTTGGCGGGGTCCGCCATGCCCGACACCACCAGCCCGATGCCGAACAGCAGCCCGAGAGCGAGATTGACGAGGAACGACATTGCGGGCCTCACATCAGGTGGCGGACGACGAGCACGGTGAGCACGGCCGCGGCCATGAACACGGCCGTCGCCATGACGGAGCGCGGCGACAGCCGCGCCAGGCCGCAGACGCCGTGTCCGCTGGTGCAGCCATTGCCCCAGGTCGAGCCGAAGCCGACCAGCAGCCCGGCCGCCGCCATCAGCGGCAGGTTGGACGAGACCGTCTGGACGACCGGCGACCCGGTGGCGACGAACCAGGCGAGCGGCGCGGCCACCAGCCCGATCACGAAGCCGAGCCGCGACGGCGTCGCCTCGTCGGTCCACGGCGGCAATAGCCGGCCGGCGATGCCGCTGATGCCGGCGATGCGGCCCTCCCACGCCATCAGCAGCACGGCCGAGAGGCCGATGAGCGCCCCGCCGGTCAGCGAGGCCCAGGGTGTGAATTCGGTCATGTCAGGTGTTCCCGAGCGGGTTGCGGCGGCATTCTACCCGTCGGCCGGACACGGCGCGCGGGATGGCGCACCCGTCCACCTGCGTGGAAGGGCAGGATTTTCTCGAATTTACGGGTTTTGAGGAATGGATTTCCCCGAGCCCGCCTATGGCATCTCCACCCGCGCGACCTGGTAGGTGTGCATCACGCCGCCGCTGCGGATCGACACGTATTCGCCGGTGACGAAGCGCTCCTCGCCGAGCCGGAAGCCGATCTCGTCGTCGCTGTCGCCCTCGGCATAGTCGAAATACCACTGGCCGCCCGGCTTGCGCCGCAGCCGGCCGATGCGCTCCTCCTCGTCGGTGCGGAAATAGCGCACCCGGCAGACGGCCTGGTGCGACTTCCAGTCGGCGTGGTCGAGGCGTCCTTCCTCGTCGAGCGGTACGAGCAGGTCGTAGCCTTCCTCGCGGTCGCCCTCGGGATGGCCCTTCTCGCGTGCGAGCAGCAGCCGCACGTGGCGGAAATTCGGTGTGATATCCTTGAGTTCGACCATGGCCTGCCTCCGATAGTTCTGTCCGGCAAGATTGCCCTCACGACTTGATCGCGGTCAATCGCGATGCAAGCCTGTCACGCAAAGATGCGAGGAAGCCTGCCATGACGATCCGCAACCTGGAATTCGCCGTCCGTCCGCGCTCGGTCGCCATCGTGGGCGCTTCCGTCAAGGAAGGCTCCGTCGGCCGCGTCGTCTTCGACAATGTTGTCAACGGCGGCTTCGAGGGCGAGATCTGGCCGGTCAACCCGAAATATGGCGAGATCGGCGGCCGCCGCTGCTATCCCGACGCGGCCGCCCTGCCGGCCGCGCCCGACCTCGCCGTCATCGCCACCCCGCCGGCGACCGTGCCGGGAATCGTCGACGAGTTCGGCCGCAAGGGCACCCGCGCGGCCGTCGTCATCACCGCCGGGCTGAATGCGGCCAACGGCCTGCGCCAGAAGATGCTGGACGCCGCGAAACCCTATCTCTTCCGCATCATCGGGCCGAACACGCTCGGCCTGATGATCCCGCCGCTGAAGCTCAATGCCGGCTTCTCCCACATGGCGGCGCCCGCCGGAGGCATGGCGCTGCTGTCGCAGTCGGGCGCCATCGCCACCTCGCTGGTCGACTGGGCGGCCGAGGCGAATCTCGGCTTCTCCCACATCGTCTCGCTGGGCGACATGGCCGACGTCGACGTGGCAGACTATCTCGACATGCTGGCGGGCGACGCCCGCACCAGGACGATCCTGCTCTATCTCGAATCGATCCCCAACCCGCGCAAGTTCATGTCGGCGGCCCGTGCCGCCGCCCGCATCAAGCCGGTGATCGCCATCAAGTCGGGCCGCCACGAGCAGGCGGCCAAGGCCGCCGCCACCCATACCGGCGCGCTGTCGGGCGCCGACCGCGTGGTCGAGGCCGCGCTGGAGCGGGCCGGCATCCTGCGCGTCAACGGCCTCGCCGACCTCTTTGACGCCGCCGAGACGACGGCGCGCTTTTCGCCGCTGAAGCGCTCGCGCGTCGGCATCGTCACCAATGGCGGCGGCGCCGGCGTGCTCGCCGTCGACCAGCTCGCCGACATAGGCGGCGAGCTTGCCGAGCTTTCGGACGCCACGCTGGAGGCGCTCGACGCGGCGCTCCCTTCCACCTGGTCGCATGCCAACCCCGTCGACATCATCGGCGACGCCCCGCCGGAGCGCTACGGCGCCGCCGTCTCGGCCGTCGCCGCCGACCCCGGCGTCGACACCGTTCTGGTGCTCAACTGCCCGACCGGCCTCGCTTCGCCGGTCGAGGCCGCCGCCGCCGTGGCCGGGCTGACCCGGCGCGGGCTCGTCTCGGGCAAGCCGCTGCTCGCCTGCTGGCTGGGCGAGCACACGGCGCGCGAGGGCCGCCGCATCCTGCAGGAGGCGGGCGTGGCGAGCTTCGAGACGCCGTCCGACGCGGCGATGGCCGTCGGCTATCTCTCCGGCTGGTCGCGCGCGCAGGAGGCGCTGACGCGCGTGCCGCCCGCGAGCGGCGATCTGACGACGCCCGACCGCGAGGCGGTGCGCGCCGTCTTCCGGGCGGTGGCCGCGGAAGGGCGCCGCATGCTGACCGAGCCGGAGGCCAAGCAGGTCGTCTCCGCCTACGGGATCCCCGTGCCGCGCACGATCGTCGCGCCCGACCCGGCAGCGGCCGGCGAGGCCGCCGCCGACCTGCTGCGCGATGGCGGCCGCGTAGTCGTCAAGCTGATGTCCAAGGCGATCAGCCACAAGTCGGACGTCGGCGGCGTGGTGCTCAACATCACCGACGCCGACGAGGCGCGAGACGCGGCAGCCGCCATCCTCAAGCGCGTGCGCAAGTCGCGCCCGGACGCCGACGTAGAGGGCTTCGCGGTCCAGCCGATGGTCTCGCGGGGGCAGGCCGAGGAACTGATCGTCGGCATGAGCCGCGACCCGATCTTCGGCCCGGTCATCCTGTTCGGCGCCGGCGGCACCTCGGTCGAGGTCGTCGACGACACCGCGATCGCGCTGCCGCCGCTCGACGGCGTGCTGGCCGGCGATCTGATCGACCGCACCCGCATCGGCCGGCTGCTCAAGGGTTTTCGCGACCGCAAGCCGGCCGACCGCGAGGCCATCATCGCAGCACTCGAGGGCGCCTCGCGGCTGATCGTCGATTTCCCCTGCGTGGCCGGCGTCGACGTCAACCCGCTGCTCGCCGACGCAGACGGCGTGATCGCGCTCGACGCCCGCGTCGAGATCGACCCGGACAGGGTGGAGGAGAGGGGGCCGAACCGGGCGCTCGCCATCCGGCCCTACCCGTCCGACTGGGAAAAGACGGTGACGCTGCCCGACGGCGACACCTACCTGCTGCGCCCGATCCGTCCGCAGGACGTCACGCTATACCCGCCCTTCCTGTCGAAGGTCTCGGCCGACGACATCAGGCTGCGCTTCCTCGCCCCGCGCAGGACCTTTCCGCACGAGATGCTGGTGCGGCTCACGCAGCTCGACTACGACCGCGACATGGCCTTCGTCGCGCTTTCGGCCAGGACGGGCGAGCTCGTCGGCATCGGCCGCCTGTCCTGCGACCCCGACCGCACCTTCGGCGAATATGCGCTGCTGGTGCGCACCGACCTGCAGGGCCACGGGCTGGGCTGGGCGCTGCTCGACCGCATCCTCGCCTTCGCGCGCTCGGAGAAGGTCGGCCGCGTCGAGGGCATCGTGCTGTCGGAGAACACCAAGATGCTGGCCATGGTGAAGGAGTTCGGCTTCGACATCGGCCCACATCCCGACGAGCCCGGCCTGTTCCTCGTCCGCATCGACCTGACCTGACGCGACCTCATCTTACGCCGTTGCGGGCGGCGGCCCGGTCGTGCCAGATGTTGGCGGCGCGGCGTCGCCCGCGCGAAACATCGGCAGCCATTCGGGAAAGACGGCAGACATGACGGTCAGGTTCGGCCTCCTCGGCGCCGGCCGCATCGGCAAGGTCCATGCGGCGGCGATCGCTTCAAACCCAAAGGCGCGGCTCGTCGCCGTCGCCGACGCGCTCGAGCCGGCGGCCCGCGCGCTGGCGCAGGCGTGGGGTGCGGAGGTGCGCAGCCTCGACGACATCGTGTCGGCCGGCGACATCGACGCCGTGGTGATCTGCACGCCGACAGACACCCATGCCGACCTGATCGAGCGGCTGGCGCGCGCCGGCAAGGCGATCTTCTGCGAGAAGCCGATCGACCTCGACGTGGCCCGCGTCGAGGCCTGTCTGAAGGTAGTGGACAAGACGGGCGCGGCGCTGATGGTCGGCTTCAACCGCCGCTTCGACCCGCATTTCGCCGCCGTGCGGCAGGCGATCGACGACGGCCGCATCGGCGCGGTCGAGATGGTGACGATCACCTCGCGCGATCCCGGCGCGCCGCCGCCCGACTACGTCAAGCGCTCGGGCGGCATCTTCCGCGACATGACCATCCACGATTTCGACATGGCCCGCTTCCTGCTCGGCGAGGAGCCGGTGTCGGTGTCGGCCCATGCGGCGGTTCTTGTCGATCCCGAGATCGGCAGGATGGGCGATTTCGACAGTGCTTCGGTGATCCTGGAGACGGCCTCGGGCCGCCAGTGCGTCATCTCCAATTCGCGCCGCGCCACCTATGGTTACGACCAGCGCATCGAGGTGCATGGCGCGAAAGGCATGGTCGCGGCCGAGAACCAGCGGCCGGTCTCTATCGAGATCGCCGACGGCTCCGGCTACACGCGGCCGCCGCTGCACGACTTCTTCATGACCCGCTACACCGAGGCCTATGCCAACGAGATCGCCGCCTTCGTCGAGGCGGTCGAGGCCGGCCGCAAGCCGAAGCCCGACGGTCGCGACGGCCTGCGCGCGCTGGCGCTCGCCGAGGCCGCGCTGCGCTCGGTGCGCGAGGGCAAGCGGGTGGATGTCGCCTCCGTCGCCTGACAAGGTGTGAAGCCGGGCTTGCGAAACGATTGAAACCGAAGCAGCCTGTGAAGTAAGCCGGCTTCTCGGCTTGCATGGAGGAGGCATGATGGCTGGGACGGAGCGCGGGGCGAGGCCGCTCGACGTCATCACCATGGGCCGCGCCTCCGTCGACCTCTACGGCCAGCAGATCGGCACGCGGCTGGAGGACGTGGGCAGCTTCGCAAAGTCTGTCGGCGGTTGCCCGGCCAACATCGCCATCGGCTGCGCGCGGCTGGGCCTGCGCTCGGCACTCGTCACGCGCGTCGGCGACGAGCAGATGGGCCGCTTCATCCGCGAGCAGATGATCCGCGAGGGCGTGTCGGATGCCGGCATCCGCACCGATCCCGAGCGGCTGACCGCGCTCGCCATCCTCGCGGTGGAGAACGACCACAGCTTCCCGCTGCTGTTCTACCGCGAGAACTGCGCCGACATGGCGCTCGTCGAGGACGACGTCGACCCGGCCTTCATCGCCTCGGCCCGCGCGCTGGTCGTCACCGGCACGCATTTCGCGCGGCCCGGCACCGCCGCTGCCCAGCGCAAGGCGATGCGGCTGATGCGCGAGGCCGGCGGCAAGGTCGTCTTCGACATCGACTACCGGCCGAACCTGTGGGGGCTGGCGGGGCATTCGGCGGGCGAGAGCCGCTACATCGCCTCCGACACCGTGTCTTCCCATCTGCGCGCCGTGCTGCCCGGCTGCGACCTGATCGTCGGCACCGAGGAGGAGGTGCTGATCGCCTCGGGCGAGACCGACCTGCTTGTCGCGCTCAGGGCGATCCGCGCGCTGACGCCGGCAACGATCGTGCTCAAGCGCGGCCCGATGGGCTGCGTCGTCTATGACGGGCCGGTCGGCGACGATTTGGAGGCCGGCATCGTCGGGCGTGGCTTCCCGATCGAGGTCTACAACGTGCTCGGCGCGGGCGACGCGTTCATGTCCGGCTTCCTGCGCGGCTGGCTGGGCGGCGAGGCGCTGGAGACGGCCGCCACATGGGCCAATGCCTGCGGCGCCTTCGCCGTCTCGCGCCTGCTCTGCGCGCCGGAGATCCCGACCTTCGAGGAGCTGCAATACTTCCTCCGCCACGGCAGCGCATATACCGCACTGCGCAGGGACGAGGCGCTGAACCATGTCCACTGGGCGACCACGCGCCGGCGCAGGATCGACCGCGTCATGGCGCTGGCGATCGACCATCGCGCGCAGTTCGAGGAACTGGCGGCGCGCACCGGCCAGCCGGAGGCGCGCATCGGCGCGTTCAAGCTGCTCGCGGTGAAGGCGGCCGCCGAGGTGGCCGCCGGGCGGCCGGGCTTCGGCATGCTGCTCGACGACAGGCATGGCCGCGCCGCGATCTACGAGTTCGACCGCCGCCGCCTCGGCTGGCTGGCGCGTCCGGCGGAGATGCCCGGCTCGCGGCCGCTCGCCTTCGAGGGCGGGTTCGACATCGGCTCGCAGCTCGTCGAATGGCCGGTCGACCATTGCGTCAAATGCCTCTGCTTCTACCATCCCGACGACCCGGAAGATCTGAAGGCCGCCCAGCGGGAGCGGCTGCGCGCGCTGTTCGAGGCCGCCCGCAGGGTCGGCCGCGAGCTGCTGGTCGAGATTGTCGCGGGCAGGCACGGGCCGCTCGGCGACGACACGGTCGCGCGGGTTCTGGAGGAGCTTTATGCCCTCGGCATCCGGCCCGACTGGTGGAAGCTCGAGCCGCAGCCCTCGGCCGCTGCCTGGCGGGCGATTTCCGACGTGATCGGACGCGAGGATCCGTGGTGCCGCGGCGTCGTGGTGCTCGGCCTCGACGCGCCTTTGGAGGAGCTGGAGGCGGCCTTCGCGACCGCCGCACAGGTGCCCGTCGTCAGAGGCTTCGCCGTCGGCCGCACCATCTTCATGAAGACGGCCGAGGCGTGGTTTGCAGGCGAGATCGGCGACGAGGAGGCGGTGGCCGCGATGGCCGACCGCTTCGGCCGGCTCGCTGGCGCGTGGGAGGCCGCGGCCGGCGGCAGGGCGGCGTGAGAGGAGGAGCGCGATGGCGAAAACGGTGCGGCTGACGATGGCGCAGGCGCTGGCGCGCTTCCTGGCGCGCCAGATGACGGAGATCGACGGTGCCGCCGTGCCGCTGTTCGGGGGCGTGTGGGCGATCTTCGGCCATGGCAACGTCGCCGGGCTCGGCGAGGCGCTGTACCAGGTGCGCGACGAGCTGCCGACCTTTCGCGCTCACAACGAGCAGGCGATGGCGCATGCCGCAATCGGCTACGCCAAGGCCAACATGCGCCGCCGCATGATGGCCGCCACCACCTCGATCGGCCCCGGCGCGACCAACATGGTGACGGCCGCCGCCCTTGCCCATGTCAACCGCCTGCCGGTGCTGCTGCTCCCCGGCGACGTCTTCGCCTCGCGGCGGCCCGACCCCGTGCTCCAGCAGATCGAGGATTTCGGCGACGGCACGGTCTCGGCCAATGACTGCTTCCGCCCCGTCTCCCGCTATTTCGACCGCATCACGCGGCCCGAGCAGATCGTGCCGGCCCTGCAGCGGGCGATGCAGGTGCTGACCGACCCGGCCGAATGCGGCCCGGTCACGCTGTCGCTCTGCCAGGACGTGCAGGCCGAGGCCTTCGACTGCCCGGAAAGCTTCTTCGAGGAGCGCGTCTGGCACGTCCGCCGCCCGCGCTCCGACCGCCACGAGATCGCCCGCGCCGCCGACCTCCTGCGCAAGGCGAAGAAGCCGCTGATCGTGGCCGGCGGCGGCGTGCTCTATTCCGGCGCGTCTGACGCGCTCGCCCGTTTCGCGGAAGCGGCCGGCATCCCGGTCTGCGAGACGCAGGGCGGCAAGTCCTCGCTGCCCGCCGCGCATCCGCTCGACATGGGCGCCGTCGGCGTCACCGGCACGTCCGCCGCCAACCGGCTCGCGGCCGAGGCCGATCTCGTGCTCGCGGCCGGCACGCGGTTGCAGGACTTCACCACCGGCTCGTGGTCGCTGCTCGGCGGCGGGGGCCAGACGATCCTCGGCCTCAACGTCCAGCCTTTCGACGCCGGCAAGCACCACGCGTTCTCCCTCGTCGCCGACGCGCGCGAAGGGCTGGAGGAATTGGCGGCGGCGATGGCCGGCCATGCCGCGCCGGCGGGGTGGCGCGAGAAGGCGGCTGCGGCGAAGCGCGAATGGATGGTGGAGGCCGATGCGGCCACCGCCCCGACCAACGCGCCGCTCCCCTCCGACGCGCAGGTGATCGGCGCCGTGCAGCGCGCGCTCGGTTCGGAAGTCGTCCTCATGCATGCCGCCGGCGGCCTGCCGGGCGAATTGCACAAGCTGTGGCAGGCCGGCTCGCCCGGCACCTATCACGGCGAATACGGCTATTCCTGCATGGGCTACGAGATCGCCGGCGGGCTGGGCGCGAAGATGGCGCGACCCGACCGCGAGGTGGTCGTCATGCTGGGCGACGGCTCCTATTTGATGCTCAATTCCGAGATCGCCACCTCGGTCATGCTCGGGTTGAAGCTCACCATCGTGCTGCTCGACAATCGCGGCTTCGGCTGCATCGACCGGCTGCAGCGTTCGACCGGCAGCGCCGGCTTCAACAACCTTCTCGCCGACGCCCGCCACGAGACTCTGCCGGCGATCGACTTCGCCGCGCACGCCGCAAGCCTCGGCGCGCTGTCGCGAAAGGTCGCTTCGCTCGCCGAGCTGGAAGCGGCGCTGCGGGACGCGCGCGACGCCGACCGCACAAGCGTGATCGTGATCGAGACCGACCCGCGCGCCTCGACCGCCGCCGGCGGCCACTGGTGGGACGTCGCCGTGCCGGAGGTGAGCGCGCGTGAGGAAGTCGCCGCCGCACGGAGTGATTACGAGCGCAAGCGCCGGGCGCAGAACGGCTGAGCAGGCATATCGATGAGCGGAGGACGAGCGTGAAGGCCAGACTGGGAATGTCCCCCATCGCGTGGTGGAACGACGATCTCGCGGAGCTCTCCGACGACGTCTCGCTGGAGGAATGCCTGCGCCAGTCGCGCTCGGCCGGCTTCACCGGCATGGAGATGGGCCGCCGCTTCCCGCGCGATCCGGCCGTGATGCTGCCGATCCTCAGGGCCGCCGACGTGACTTTGTGCGGCGGCTGGTTCTCCGGCACGCTGGTCGACGAGGAGATGGCGGCGAACAAGGACCGCATCGCCCCGATGATCGAGCTGTTCAAGGCGGTCGGCGCGCCCTGCATCGTCTATGGCGAGGTCGGCCGCTCGATCCAGGGCAACCGCGCGGCACCGCTGGCCACCAAGCCGAAGCTGTCGGACGACGAGATGAAGGCCTATGCGCGCAAGGTGACCGCCTTCGGGGAGTGGTGCGCGGGTGAGGGCATGCCGCTCTCCTACCACCACCACATGGCGGCCGTGGTGGAGACGGAAGGTGAGCTCGACGCCTTCATGCGCCACTCCGGGCCGGGCATCCCATTGCTGCTCGACGCCGGCCATCTCGCCTTCGCCGGCGGCGATGTCCTGCGCGCCATCGACGACCATCACGCCCGCATCAACCATGTGCACGTGAAGGACATCCGCCGGCCGGTAGTCGACCGGCTCGACCGCACGCGCCAGTCCTTCCTCGACGCGGTGGCGCTCGGCGCCTTCACCGTGCCGGGCGACGGTTCGCTCGACTTCGGGGCCATCGTCCAGCGGTTTGCGGATTACGGCTACGAGGGCTGGTTCGTTGTCGAGGCCGAGCAGGACCCGAAGAAGAACCCGCCGGCAAAGATGGCCGGGATCGGCCATGCCGAGCTGATGCGCGTCATGACGGCTGCCGGCTACACGGTGGAGACGCAGGGCTTTCCCGCCGGTTGAAAGGAGAGATCATGGCCTCGAAACTGCGCGTGCGGCCGAAGCAGGGTCACGGGCTGGTCACCTCCGTCACCCCGCAGAGCGCCGGCTGGCGCCATGTCGGCTTCGACCTCCACCGCCTGCGCCCCGGCGACCGCGTGGCCGCCGCGACGGGCGGGCGCGAGGTGTGCCTCGTCCTCGTCTCGGGCAAGGGCGTGGTGTCGGCCGGCGGCCGCGATCTCGGCGAGATCGGCGCGCGCATGTCGCCCTTCGAGGGCCGGCCGTGGTCGGTCTACGTGCCGCAGGGCTCCGACTGGTCGGTGATGGCGACGACGCCGCTGGAGTTCGCCGTCTGCTCCGCGCCGGGCCTCGGCGGCGGCCTGCCGCCGCGGCTGATCGCGCCCGAAAGCCTCGGCCAGGAGGTGCGCGGCAAGGGCACCAACACGCGCTACGTCACCAACATCCTGCCCGAGGGCGAACCGGCCGACTCGCTGCTGGTCGTGGAGGTGATCACGCCCGGCGGCCACACCTCCAGCTACCCGCCCCACAAGCACGACCGCGAGGACCTGCCGCGCGAATCGCTGCTGGAGGAGACTTACTACCACCGGCTCAACCCGCCGCAGGGCTTCGCCTTCCAGCGCGTCTATACGGACGCCCGCGCAGACGGCGGCCGCGAGATCGACGAGACGTTTGCCGTCGAGGACGGCGACGTCGTGCTGGTGCCGAAGGGCTACCATCCCTGCGCGGCCCTTCACGGCTACGACCTCTATTACCTCAACGTCATGGCCGGCCCGGTGCGCACGTGGAAGTTCCACAACGAGCCGGCACACGAGTGGCTGCTGAAGGCGTGAGGCCTTCCGCGCTTAGCCGCTGACGACGACGCCCGCGTCGACCACCAGCGCCTGCCCGGTCATCACCGAGGAAGCTGCGGAGGCGAGGAACAGCGTCGGCTCGACCATGTCCCGCGGCTGGATCTCGATCTTGAGGCACTGGCGGTCCATATGGGCCTTCAGCCCCTCCTCGGTCGCCCATAGCTCGCGCTGCCGGTCGGTCAGCACCCAGCCCGGCATCAGCGCGTTGACCCGGATGTTGTCGGGGCCGAGGTCGCGCGCCAGCGCGCGCGTCAGGCCGGTGACGCCGGCCTTGGCGGCGGCATAGGCGGGAAAGCCGGCGCCGCCCATCATGTAGGATATCGAGGAGTAGTTGACGATCGTGCCGCCTCCGGCCGCGCGCATCCCCGGCGCCACCGCCTGGATGGCGAAGAAGTGGTGGCGCAGATTGACGTTGAGCATGTAGTCCCACTCCGCCACGGTGAAGCCGTTGACCGGATGGCGGTTGTCCCAGGCCGCGTTGTTGACCAGCACCCCGATCGGCCCGTGCTCGGCCGCCGCCTCATCGATCGCGGCCTGGAAGCGCGGAATGTCGGTGACGTCGCAGGACATGAACAGCGGGCGCGTACCGTAGGTCCGCTCCAGCCGGTCGCACAGCGCGGTGGCGTCGGAACGCTGCACGAAGGCGACCTTAGCGCCTTGCGCGAGGAAGCCTTCGGTCAGGTATTCGCCGATGCCGGAGCCGCCGCCGGAGATGAAGACGGACTTGCCCTTCAGGTCGTGGAAGGTCGCGGAGAACTTCATGGTTGGACCTCCGCGGCGCTTCGCGCCCGGGAATGGTTCGCCGGCTTGCCTGTCATGCTGCTCTCCTCCGCGGCGGGATCTCGTGGGCCGGCTAGGCCGGTCGCCCCGCGCTTCGCCACGATACAGCATTTCAGGCCGGCAGGGAGAGGCCGCCGCGCCGCGGCGTTGCCGGAACCTTCCGGCCTCCCGCCCGTTCTGGCCTTTCTACTTGATGCAATTGCCGCAGGCTGGGGCAGGGGATGCCGCAGATCTTCCATCGGAGCGCGAACGGGATCGCACGTTTCGTCCTCTGGGGAGCCCAGGTCGCCTTCCTCCTCGTGATCCTCGTCTGGACCGGGCTGGTGCGCTCGGAGTTCTTCACCGAGGTCGCGCGCGCACCGCGCCAGCCGGTTCCGTTCAGCCACAGGCACCATGTCGGCGAGCTGGGCATCGACTGCCGCTACTGTCACGGCGGCGTCGAGACATCGGCCTCCGCCGGCCTGCCGGCCACCGAGGTCTGCATGACCTGCCATTCGCAGATATGGACGAATGCCGACATGCTGGCGCCGGTGCGCGAGAGCCTCGCCTCCGGCGAGCCGCTGCGCTGGCAGCGGGTCCATGGGTTGCCCGACTTCGTCTATTTCAACCACGCGATCCACATCCACAAGGGCGTGGCCTGCGAGACCTGCCACGGCGACGTCGACGACATGCCGCTGATGATGCGCGCGCATTCGCTGACCATGGGCTGGTGCCTGTCCTGCCACCGCGACCCCGAGCCGAACCTCAGGCCGCCGGCCGAGGTGTTCGCCATGCACTGGAAGCCGCCGGAGGACATCGAGCGCGTGCGCAAGTCGCTCATCGACGTCCTCGGCATCGACACAGCGACCATGACGGACTGCTATGTCTGCCACCGTTGACGATAGGACGCCCGCAGCGCCGCCCCGTTCCGCCTTCGCGCGCGGGCCGTGGCGCAGCCTCGACGAGCTGGCCGGCAGTGAGGAGCTGCGCCGCTTCGTCGAGACCGAGTTCCCCGCCTTCCACCGCCGCCTCGCGGCCGGCGTCGACCGCCGCACCCTGCTGAAGCTGATGGGCGCCAGCCTCGCGCTCGGCGGGCTGGCCGCCTGCACGCCGGCTCAAGAGATCGTGCCCTATGTCCGCCAGCCGGAGAACGTCGTGCCCGGCCGGCCGCTCTTTTACGCCACCGCGCTGCGCAGCGGCGCTTATGGCATCGGCGCGGTCGTCGAGAGCCATGAGGGCCGGCCGACCAAGGTCGAGGGCAATCCCGACCATCCCTCCTCGCTCGGCGCCACCGACGCGGTCATGCAGGCGGCGGTGCTGGAGCTGTTCGATCCCGAGCGCTCGCGCACGCCGCTGAAGGCCGGCGAGCCGGCGAGCTGGGCCGCCTTCCTCGACCATGCGCACGCCCTGCGCGACGAGCTGGAACGGACGCGCGGGCGCGGCGCGGCGATCCTGCTCGATCCCGTCGCCTCGCCGACGCTGGAACGCCAGCTCGTGGCGTTGCGCGCGGCCTGGCCGCTGCTGCGCCTCTACCGCCACGACCCGCTCGCGGCCACCGGCCTCGCGGAGGCGACGCAGGCCGCCTTCGGCCGCGCGCTCGCCCCGCTTCCGCGGCTCGACCGCGCCGACGCGATCGTCAGCCTCGACGCGGATTTCCTCGCCGAAGGACCCGGTCGCCTCGCTCATGCGCGCGTCTTCGCCGACCGCCGACGCGTGCGCGGCCCGCGCGATGGCATGAGCCGGCTTTATGCCGCCGAGTCGACGCCGACGCTGACGGGCGCCGCCGCCGACCATCGCCTCGCGCTGCGGCCGAGCCGCGTCGGCGCGCTGGCGGCGGAGCTCGCGGCCGCGGTGGAGACGCTGACGGCGGTCGGCAGGCCCGAGGCGGGAGAGGGCTGGATCGCCGCCGCTGCGGCCGATCTGGTCGCGGCCGGCCCGGCCGGGCTGGTGCTCGCGGGCGACCATCAGCCGGCCAGGGTGCACCGGGCGGCGCTGGCGATCAACGCGCGGCTCGGCGCTCTCGGCCGGTCGCTGGCCCTCATCGAGCCGTCCGACGCGCTTGCCGCCGACGGCGGACTCGACGCGCTGGTGGCGGCGATCGGCGTCGGCGAGGTGACGACGCTGCTGGTCCTCGGCGCCAACCCGCTCCACACCGCCCCGGCAGACCTCGACGTCGCCGCCGCCTTCGGCCGGCTGCGCGAGCTGGTCCATCACGGCGCTTATGTCGACGAGACCGGGCGGCGTGCCCACTGGCATATCCCGGCCGCCCACGAGCTTGAGAGCTGGAGCGATGTTCGCGGGCATGACGGCACCGCCTCGATCGTGCAGCCGCTGATCGCGCCGCTCCACCAGGGCCGCACGGCGCACGAGGTGCTCGCCGCGCTCGCCGGGGACGTGACGCCCGATGCGTTGGCGCTGGTGCGCGCGACCTGGCGCGATGCGCTGGACGACCCTGCGTGGGGAGAGGCCCTGCGCGCCGGCGTCGTCAAGGGCACGGCCGCCGCGCCGGTCGACATTCCTGCCGCTTCCGTTCCGTCCGTCGGCGACGGAGCGCCGGCGCCGGGGGAAGGCGAGGACATCGACATCCGCTTCGTCCCCGACCCCTGGCTGCGCGACGGGCGCCACGCCAATTCGGCCCTGCTGCAGGAACTGCCGCGACCGCTGACCAAGCTCGTCTGGGGCAACGCCGTGCTCGTCTCGCCCGCACTCGCCGCGCGGCTGCGGGCCGAGCCGGGGCAGATGCTGGAGATCGCGCTCGACGGGCGGACGATCGAGGCGCCGGTCTGGATCGCGCCGGGCCATCCCGATGGCACAGTGACGCTGACGCTCGGTCACGGCCGGGCCGAGGCCGGCGCGGTGGCGCGCATGGCCGCCGGCTACGACGCCTTCCGCCTGCGCGGCTCGGCCGCGCCATGGATCGCGACCGGCGCGCGCCTCGCTTTGCGCGAGCCGGTGCAGCGCGTGCTGACCACCCAGCACCATCAGTCGATGGAAGGCCGGGACATCGTGCGGCACGCGAGCCTCGCAGGCTTCCGCGAAAAGCCGGATTTCGCGCATGGCAGCCCGCCCGCGCCGGACGACACGCTCTATCCGCGATGGGACTATCCGCACGAAGCCTGGGGCATGGTGATCGACCAGACGGCCTGCATCGGCTGCATGGCCTGCGTGTCGGCCTGCCAGGCCGAGAACAACATCCCGACCGTCGGGCCGGACGAATGCGAGCGCGGCCGCGAGATGCACTGGCTGCGCGTCGACCGCTACTATGAAGGCCCGCCCGACGCGCCGGACACGCATTTCCAGCCCGTGCCCTGCATGCATTGCGAGCAGGCGCCCTGCGAGGTGGTCTGCCCGGTCAACGCGACCGTGCACACCCATGACGGGCTCAACGCGCAGGTCTACAACCGCTGCATCGGCACCCGCTACTGCTCGCAGAACTGCCCCTACAAGGTGCGCCGCTTCAACTTCGTCGAGCACCAGGACTTCGACGCGCCGGGGCTGGAGGCCGCCGCCAACAACCCGAACGTCTCGGTCCGCTCGCGCGGCGTGATGGAGAAATGCACCTACTGCGTCCAGCGCATCAGCGCGGCGCGGATCGCGGCGCAGATCGCCAACCGCGAAATCGCCGACGGCGAGGTGGTCACCGCCTGCCAGCAGTCCTGCCCGGCGCGGGCGATCACCTTCGGCAATCTGAACGATCCGGCCTCGCGCGTCGCGGCGGAGAAGGCCGCGCCGCACAACTACGCGCTGCTGGAGGAGCTGAACACGCGCCCGCGTACCACCTATCTCGCCCGTATCGTCAATCCGGTGGGAGATGACGGCAAGACCGAGGAGGGCGGGCATGGCTGACGCCGCCGCCACCCGGGCCGCACGGCCGCCCGTCCTGCGCGGTCGCCACGACCGCGACGAGATCACCGGCCGGATCGGCTCGATCGTGCTCAGGGGGCGGCTGCCGCGCCTGTTCTGGCCGGCCTTCTTCGTCGCCTTCCTCTTCGTGCTGCTCTTCTTCTTCTCGATCGCCTGGCTGATCTCGGTCGGCGTCGGCGCCTACGGGATCAATATTCCCGTCGCCTGGGGCACGATGATCTCCAATTTCGTCTGGTGGATCGGCATCGGCCACGCCGGCACGCTGATCTCGGCGGTGTTGCTCCTGCTACGCCAGCCCTGGCGCGCCTCGATCAACCGCTTCGCCGAGGCGATGACGCTGTTCGCGGTGGCGATGGCGGGGCTGTTCCCGATCCTGCATCTCGGCCGGCCGTGGTTCTTCTACTGGCTGCTGCCGCTGCCCAACACCCACATGCACTGGCCGCAATGGCGCAGCCCGCTGGTCTGGGACTTCACCGCGATCGCCACCTATGCCACCGTCTCGCTGCTGTTCTGGTACATGGGCCTGATCCCCGACCTGGCGATCCTGCGCGACAGGGCGCGCACGCGGGCCGGGCAGCTCTTCTACGGCATCCTCGCCCTCGGCTGGCGCGGCTCGGCCTTCCACTGGGCGCGCTTCGACCGCACTTACTACCTGCTCGCGGCGCTGGCGACGCCGCTCGTCGTGTCGGTCCATTCGATCGTGTCGCTCGACTTCACCTTCGCGCTGATCCCCGGCTACCACTCGACGATCTTCCCGCCCTATTTCGTCGCCGGCGCGCTCTATTCCGGCTTCGCCATGGTGCTGACGATTGCCATCCCGCTGCGCCGCGCCTTCGCGGTGGAGGACCTCATCACCGCGCGCCATCTCGACAATGCCGCCAGGGTGATGATCGCGGCCGGCATGGTCGTCGCCTACGGCTACCTCTCGGAGGCCTTCTTCGCCTGGTATTCGGGCGACACCTACGAGCAGACGACGATGTGGCGGCGCGCCTTCGGCCCCTACGCGCCGCTGTTCTGGGTGATGCTCGCCTGCAATGTCGGCGTGCTGCAGGCCCTGTGGCTGCGGCGCGTGCGCTTCAGCCCGCTGGCGCTGTGGATCGCCGCGGTGCTGATCAATCTCGGCATGTGGCTGGAACGCTACGTCATCGTCGTGTCCGGCCTCGCCAACGACTTCCTGCCGTCTTCCTGGGGCACGCAGTCGCTGGCCTGGCTGGACTACGGCATCTTCCTCGGCTCGCTCGGCACCTTCTTCGCGCTCGTCTTCCTGTTCATCCGCATCCTGCCGGCCATCACTATCTTCGAGGTGGAGGAACTGGCCGACGAGAAGGCGGGCCGGGCATGAGCGCGCACGGCGTCATCGCCTATTTCGCCGACGCCGGCGCGCTGAGCGAGGCCGCACGCGCCATGCGCGGGAAGGGTTACAGCCGGCTCGACGCCTTCTCGCCCTATCCGGTGGAGGGGCTGGCCGACATCCTCGGCATGCGGCCGACGCGCATGGGCCGCGTGATCCTCGCCGGCGCGATCCTCGGCGCGCTCGCCGCGTATGCGCTGGTGCTCTACTCGGTCGAGGTCGACTATCCGGTCAATGTCGGCGGCCGGCCGCTGCATTCCTGGCCGGCCTTCGTCGTCATCGCCTTCGAGTGCGGCATACTTGGCGCGGCCCTCGCCGGCTTCGTCGGCATGCTCGCCGCCAACCGCCTGCCGCAATATTACCACCCTGTCTTCGGCGCGCCCGGCTTCACCTTCGCCCATGGCGGCCGCTTCTGCCTGCTGGTCGAGGCCGCCGATCCCAGGTTCCGCAAGGGCGTGACGAAGAGGCAGCTCCGCGGCCTCGGTGCAACGGAAATCGAGGAGACCGTGCTGTGACTGGCCGTCGCCTCGCGCTCGTCCTGCTTGTCGCCGCGCTCGCGGGCTGCGACCAGAAGATGGCCGACCAGCCGCGCTATGACCCGCTCGAAGCCTCGTCCGAATTTCCCGACGGCATGTCGGCGCGCACGCCGGTCGCCGGCACGGTCGCGCGCGACGCCGACCTTTCCGCCACCCCCACGGCGATGCCCTTTCCGGTGACGATGAAGCTGCTGCAGCGCGGGCGCGAGCGCTTCGACATCTTCTGCGCGCCCTGCCACAGCGTCGCCGGCGACGGTGACGGCATCGTCGTCGAGCGCGGCTTCCCGGCGCCGCCCACCTATCACCAGCCGGCGCTGCGGGCGGCGAGCGACCGACACATCTACGACGTCATCACCGACGGCTACGGCGCCATGTATTCCTATGCCGCGCGGGTGCCGCCGGCCGACCGCTGGGCGATCGTCGCCTATGTGCGGGCGCTGCAATATGCGCGCAACGCGCCGGTGGCCGAGCTGCCGGCGCAGCTCAGGGCGCGGCTCGACGGGGAGGCAGGCGGATGACGCGCTTCGCCCCCGATCGCCTCGTTCTGCCCGCGCTGGCCGCCGGGCTCGTCGGCCTCGCTGCGCTGGTGGCGCTGACATTCGCTTCGATGGCGCAGGCGCTGGCGGGCCTGCTCGCCGCGGCGCTGTTCCTGCTCGGCCTGCCGCTCGGCGCGCTGACGCTGCTGATGGTCCATCGGCTCACCGGCGGCCGCTGGGGCGCGGCGCTGCGCGGGCCGCTGCGGGCGATCGTCGCGACGCTGCCGCTGCCGCTCTTCCTGCTGCTGCCGGTGCTGGCCGGCACCCACCTCGTCTTCCCGTGGGCGGGCGTCGACCCGGCCACGCTGCCGGAGGCGGTCCGCCACAAGCTCGTATGGCTCGCCCCGCCATGGCTGGCGCTGCGCTTCGTCGCCTGCGCGGCGGTCTGGCTGGCGCTGGCATGGGCGGTGCTGGGCTGGCGGCCGGCGGGCGATGCGGGTGACGCGGCAACGGCAGCACGCGAACGCCGCACCGCCGCGCTCGGCCTGGTCGTCCACGCGCTCGCCGTCACCGTGCTGTCGATCGACTGGATGATGTCGCTGGAGCCCGAGTTCCATTCGACGATCTACGCCATGCTGGAGGCGGCCGGCGAAGTGGCCGGCGCCTGCGCTCTGGCCATGGTCCTGCTCGCGCTTGCCGTGCCGGTCGAGGGCCTGCCCGGCGGCGGCGAGGACGCCACGCTCGGCGAGGACGTCGCCAACATGCAGTTCGGCTTCGTGGCGATGTGGGCCTATCTCGCCTTCATGCAGTGGCTCATCGTCTGGGCGGCCGACCTGCCGCGCGAGATCCACTGGTACATGCTGCGCGGGCAGGGCGGCTGGCTCGCGGTGATGTGGCTGATGGTGGCGCTCCACTTCGCACTGCCCGCCGCCGGTTTCCTCGCGCGGCCGGTCAAGCGCAGCCCGCACGGCTTCCTGTGGCTCGGCGTCGCCGTGCTCGCCGGCCATTTCCTCGACGTCTGGTGGCGTGTGCGCCCGCCGCTCGTGCCGGACATGCCGACGGCGCTGCCCTTCGACTTCGCCGCGGTGCTCGGCGCCGGCGGGCTGTGGGCGGCGCTGTTGCTGTTCGTGCTCGCGGACGACCGCCGGCTCGCGCGCTGGCGGGCGAGGGGGCGCCATGTCTGAGGCGCGCCGCACGCCCGAGACGCGCGACGTCTGGCCGGCATGGCTGCTCGGCTTCGCCGCCGCGCTCGTCGTCTTCCTCGCGCTCACCCTGCTGGTGCTGGGCGCGGTCTTCGACGCGCGGCCGCGCTGGCCAGCGCCGGGCGCCGCCGGCCGGCCGAATGCGGCTTCGCCCGCGCTGCAGGCGCAGCCGCGCGAGGATCTCGCCGCCTACCGGCGCCGCAAGCAGGCGGAGCTGGAGACGCTCGGCTGGCAGAACAGGGCCGCCGGTATCGCCCGCATCCCGATCGAGGACGCCATGCGCATCGTCGCCGAGCGCGGCCTGCCCGACTGGCGCGGCGAGGCGCAGGCGGCCCCAACGACGCAGGCCGGCGGATGCGGGCTGCTGCTCGACGCCGTGCCGCGCGCCCCGCAGGCCGAGGCCTGCCGGCAGGCCGGATCGGGCGGGGAGGCGGGCCGATGATCGCGCTGCTCTGCCTGCTGCTGCTGATCGCGCCGCCCGCCCATGCCGCGGTGGAGCGCCCGGCCTTCGCGCCGCGGATCGGCGCGCAGCTCGACCTTTCGGCGCGGCTGACCGATGCCGACGGCCGGAACCTGACGCTCGCCGAGGCGCTGGAGGGAAGGCCGGCGCTGGTCGTCTTCGGCTACGACAGGTGCCCCAATCTGTGCGGCGTGACGCAGCAGGCGGCCGCTGCCGGCCTGCGCGCGTCGGGGCTCGAAGCGGACGCCTATCGCGCCCTGTTCGTCTCGATCGACGAGACCGAGACGCCTGCCGACGCGCGGGCAAAGAAGGAGGAGCTGCTGCGCTTCACCGACGCATCCGGCCTCTCGGCATGGCGCTTCCTGACCGGCACGGACGGCGCCAGGCTCGCCGCGCAGGCCGGCATCGCATTCGACCGGCGCGACCGCATCCGGCAATATGTCCACCCGATCGCCGTGCTGGCGCTGACGCCGCAGGGCCGCATCGCGCAGGTGCTGCCGGCACTCTCCTTCGAGCCGCGCGACCTGCGGCTGGCGCTGGTCGAGGCCTCGGCCGGCCGGCTCGGCTCGATCGCCGATCACGTCTTCCTGCTCTGCGCCGGCTTCGACCCGACCAAGGGCCAGTACACCCCGGCCGTCTGGGCCGGGCTGCGCGCCGGCGGCCTCGTCACCGTGCTGTTGCTCGGCGGCGCGGTCGCCCTGTTCGCATGGCGGAGGCGCGCATGAGCTTCGGCATCCCCTTCGCGCCCGAGCAGGCTTCTTCGCTTGCGCCCGGCGTAGACCATCTGTTCTACGCGCTGCTCGCCTTCACCTTCGCGCTCGGCATCTTCCTGAGCGCGCTCGTCATCGGCTATTCGGTCAAGTACCGCGCCGGCTCGCCGGCCGACCGCTCCGGCGAGCGTTCCCGCAGCGCGCCGCTGGAGATCGCCTGGACCACCGCGACGCTGGTCGTCGCCTTCGCCATCTTCGCCTGGGGCGCGGTCCTGTTCATGGGACGCGAGCACCCGCCGGCCGACGCCATCGAGATCGCCGGGCTCGGCAAGCAGTGGATGTGGCAGTTCCGCCATCCCGGCGGCCAGCGCGAGATCGACGAGCTGCACGTGCCGGTCGGCCGCGCCGTGGTCGTCTCGCTCGCCTCGCAGGACGTCATCCACTCCTTCTTCGTGCCCGCCTTCCGGGTGAAGCAGGACGCCGTGCCCGGCCGCACGACCCATGTCTGGTTCACCGCCACCGAGCCCGGCCGCTTCCACCTCTTCTGCGCCGAATATTGCGGCACCGAGCATTCCGGCATGGTCGGCTGGGTCGTCGCCATGCAGCCGGAGGACTACGCTGCATGGCTGGAGCGGCAGGGCAGCGGCGATACGCTGGCGCAGCAGGGCGAAAAGCTGTTCCGCGCGCTCGGCTGCTCCGGCTGCCACGAGAACTCGACCGCCGTGCGCGCGCCCGACCTGCACGGCGTCTACGGCCGGCCCGTCGCGCTCGCCAACAGCCAGACGGTGATGGCTGACGAGCGCTACCTGCGCGATTCCATCCTGCAGCCCGCGCGCGAGGTCGCGGCCGGCTACGAGCCGGTCATGCCGAGCTTCGACGGCCTCGTCGACGAGGGCGAGCTGCAGATGCTCCTCTCCTACCTGAAATCCCTTTCGCCGAAGGAGGCCTCCCCGTGAGCGAGCGGATCGGCGCCGTGCCGGCGACCTATATGGGCGAGGGCTCCGGCCCGCGCGCCTGGCTGCTGACGACCGACCACAAGCGGGTCGCCTGGCTCTACCTCGTCGCGCTCACCGTCTTCTTCTTCCTCGGCGGCGCGATGGCCGTGCTCATCCGCGTCGAGCTCGCCACGCCGGCCGGCGACCTCGTCTCCGACGACGCCTACGACCGGCTGTTCTCCATCCACGGCATCATCATGGTCTGGTTCTTCCTGGTGCCGTCCATCCCCGCCACGCTGGGCAACTTCCTGCTGCCGCTGATGATCGGCGCGCGCGACCTCGCCTTCCCGCGGCTGAACCTCGCGAGCTGGTACGTCTTCATCTTCGGCAGCGGCTTCACGCTCTATTCGGTGATCGCCGGCGGCGTCGACACGGGCTGGACCTTCTACACGCCGTTCTCGACCATGTTCTCCAACTCCTATGTCAGCGCGGCCGCCTTCGGCGTCTTCATCGTCGGCTTCTCGACGATCATGACCGGCATCAACTTTATCGTCACCGTGCACAAGCTGCGCGCGCCGGGGCTGACCTGGTTCCGCCTGCCGATCTTCGTCTGGACGATGTACGCCACCGCGCTGGTGATGGTGCTGGCGACCCCGGTGCTGGCGGCCTCGCTCATCCTGATCGTGCTGGAGCGCGTCTTCGGCATCGGCGTCTTCGATCCCGGCCTCGGCGGCGACCCGCTGCTGTTCCAGCATTTGTTCTGGTTCTACTCGCACCCGGCCGTCTACATCATGATCCTGCCGGGCATGGGCGTGGTCTCCGAGATCCTGCCCTGCTTCAGCCGGCGGCCGCTGTTCGGCTACACGGCGGTGGCGCTGTCGAGCATGGCGATCGCCATTTTCGGCTTCCTCGTCTGGGGCCACCATATGTTCGTGTCGGGCCAGTCGGCCTATGCCGGGCTGGTCTTCTCCTTCCTGTCCTACTGCGTGGCGATCCCCTCGGCGATCAAGGTGTTCAACTGGAGCCTGACGCTGCGCAAGGGCGAGATCACCTTCGAGACCTCGATGCTCTATGCGCTGGGCTTCCTCGGCCTGTTCACCTTCGGCGGGCTGGCCGGCCTGTTCCTCGCCGCGCTCGCCGTCGACGTGCACGTCCACGACACCTATTTCGTGGTCGCGCATTTCCACTACATCATGGTTGGCGGCATGGTGACGGCCTTCATGGCCGGCATCCACTTCTGGTGGCCCAAGATCACCGGCCGGATGTATTCCGAGACCTGGGGGCGCATCGCCGCGATCGTCACCTTCCTCGGCTTCAACCTCACCTTCTTCCCGCAATACGTGCTGGGTTTCCTCGGCATGCCGCGGCGCTACCACGCCTATCCGCCCGAATTCGCCTTCTGGCACATATTGTCGTCGGCCGGCGCCGTCGTGCTGGCGCTCGGCTACCTGATGCCCCTCTTCTACCTCGGCTGGTCGCTGTTCCGCGGCCCCAGGGCGCCCGACAATCCGTGGCGGGCGACCGGGCTCGAATGGAAGACGACCTCGCCGCCGCCGCCGCACAATTTCGACGAGACGCCGGTGGTGGACGGCCCGCCCTACCGCTATCCGCTGGCCGAGGACGGGGCATGAGCGGCGCGGTCGAGAGCGAGGCCTTCCGCGACGCCGAGCGCGAGCGGCAGGCCGACGCCTTCGGCAGGTGGATCTTCATCGGCTCCGAGGCGATGCTGTTCGGCGCGGTCATGCTCGTCTACCTGACCGCGCGGATGGCCCATCCCGAGGGCTTCGGCGAGGCGTCCAGCCGCCTCTCGCTCCTTCTCGGCACGGTCAACACAGCGGTGCTGATCACCAGCAGCCTCGCCATGGCGCTGGCCGACCTGCTGGTGAAGCTCGGCCGCCGGCGCGCCGCAGCATGGGCGCTCGCCGCGACCGCGCTGCTCGGCCTCGCCTTCCTTGCCGTCAAGGGCGTCGAATATGCCGACGAGGTCCGCGAGGGGCTGGCGCCCGTGCTCGGCCTGCCCTTTGCCTTCGAGGGCGCCGACCCGCGCGGCGCCCAGCTCTTCTTCGAGCTCTATTTCGCTTCGACCGGGCTGCATGCCGCCCACCTGATCGGCGGGCTCGCGGCGATCGCGACTGTGCTGGCGACGTGGCGCCGGTCGACGGACGCCGCCTGCCTGCGCCGCACGCGTGCCGTCGGCCTCTACTGGCACTTCGTCGACATCGTCTGGGTCTTCCTGTTCCCGCTGCTCTATCTGGTGCACCGATGAACGAGGTTCGCAGGCTCGCCGCCGCCTATGTCGGCCTGCTGGCGCTGCTGGCGCTGACGGTGGCCTCCGCCTTCGTCGACCTCGGCGGCTTCAACTCCGCCGCCAACCTCGCCATAGCGGCCGCCAAGGCGGCGCTCATCGCGGTGCTGTTCATGCAGCTCCCGCGGCAGGGCGTGCTGCCGCGGCTGGTCGTCGTCGCCGTCGCGCTGTGGCTGGCGATCCTGTTCGCCCTGACGCTCGCCGGCTGACCGCCGGGCCGGCCATCCGGCCGCCCCTACGCGCCGGCTGAACCGCCGTTTCGACCTTTTTGCGCTGTTTTTCAGCCTCGGGAGCCCCTCGACGCGCAAGAATCCCGATTGACTCCAATCCGGATTCTTTCAAAGGTAGGACGTCCGACGTCGGACGTCCTACCTCTTGGCAAGCCAGAAGGGTGCGACCATGCAGCAGAAGACCTCCACCGCCCTGATCCTCGACTATGTCCGGGAGACCAAGCTGGGCGTCGGCGACAAGCTTCCGGCCGAGGTCGACCTGGCGCGCGAGCTGGGGCTGAGCCGCAACTCGATCCGCGAGGCCTATGCGCGGCTCGCCGCGCGCGGCGTGCTGGTCAAGCGCCACGGCATCGGCACCTTCGTCGCCCGCACGCTGGTCATCAACGACTTCGCCAACCGCCGCACCTTCTGGGGCATGATCGAGATCTCGGGGGCGAAGCCGTCCCTGAGCGAGCTCGAGCGCGACGAGGTGGAGGTCGAGGGCGATCTCGCCGAGCACATGCGCATCCAGCCCGGCACGCGCGTGGCGCATCTACGCTGGCTGTTCAGCGCCAACGATCAGCCGGTCGTGCTGATCGACCACTACATCGGTCCCCACATCCGCACCGAGGGGATCGACTTCGAGAAGAGCCACAATCTGCTTGCAGCGCTGGCCGACCAGATCGGCGCGCAGGCGGCCGAGCTCGAGACTTCGAGCACGGCGATCAACGTCGCCGAGCCCGAGGCGGAAATCCTCGGCCTCGAGCCCGGCCTGGCGATCCTCTACGGCTTTGCCAAGGTCCACGACCCGGAAGGCCGGATCGCGATCGTCTCATACCACTGGTCGAACCCGAAACTGTTCTCGATCTCGCACCGCGAATCCGTCGCGATGCAGCAATTGAGGTCGTGACCAGCCATCAACGCAATGCAGTCCAAACCGTCTCCAAGGGGAACGTCATGACGACAAGACGCGCATTCACGGCAGCCCTCGGCCTCACCGGCCTCCTTTTCGCCTCCACCCTTCCCACGCTGTCCTCGGCAGCCGATCTCAGGCCGCTGCGGATCGGCGTCGATCCCTACACGACCGGCTCGCAGGTCTGGGTCGCCAAGGAGAAGGGCTTCTTCGAGAAGCACGGCATCGACGCGCAGGTGACCGTCTACGCCACCGGCATCGAGACCCTCGACGCGACGCTGACCGGCAACACCGACGCCGGCGTCGGCCTCGACTTCCCGACCGCGCTCAGGATGCAGTCGCGCCAGCTCACCATCCTGGCCGCGATCTTCGCCTCCACGCCCGGCTGGCACAAGCTGGCGGTCAACGAGTCCATCAAAAGCGACGCAGACCTGAAGGGCAAGCGTTTCGGCATCGCCTCCGGCACCGCCCAGCACCTGGTCACGACCAAATATCTCGAGGGCAAGGGCCTCACGCCCTCCGACTACGAGCTGGTGCCGTTCAGCAACCTGATCGAGATCGTCGCCTCGCTGAAGTCCGGCCGCCTCGACGGCGCCTTCGTCTGGGCCGACGGCGTCGGCCAGGCGACCTCGACGCCGGGCATCCGCATCATGACCGACGACAGCGAGGCGCGTCTGCGCCAGAGCGCCTACGTCTCGGCCAACACCGCCTACGCCAAGGCCCACCGCGACGTCATCGTCGACATGCTGAAGGCGATGGGCGAGGCGACCGAATTCCTCCAGCAGCACCCGGAGGAAGCGGCCGCACTGATCGCCAAGAACACCAAGGCGCCGGCCGACAGCGTGGCCAAGCTGCTCAAGCTCAACACGTTCCACCTGCAGCTCGGCGACGCCGAGCGCGAGGGCTTCGCCGCCATCGGCGAGTTCGCCTCGACCGTCATCAAGTCGCCGGTGTCGTTCGACACCGCGGTCGACCCGAGCTATCTGGCCGAGGCGCTGCCGGCCAGCGTCACGCTGTCCAAGTAGGTGCGTCGATGACCGCCTCCGCAAGCAGGGCGGCGATCGCGTTCGACAGGGTCGGCATGGCCTATCCGGGCCAGGCCAAGGGGTCGGCCCTCATCCTGGCCGACCTGTCGCTGACGATCCCCGAGGGCGAGTTCTTCGTCCTCGTGGGACCGAGCGGCTCGGGCAAGTCGACCCTGCTCAAGCTGGTCGCCGGCACGGCCTTCCCGACCGAGGGGACCGTGACGGCCCTGTCGCAGCCGATCAAGGGTCCCGACCGCCATCGCGGCATGGTCTTCCAGTCTGTCGACGGGCCGCTGTTCGACTGGCTGACGGTCCAGCAGAACGTCGGCTTCGGCCCCAAGATGGCCGGCGCCGGCAAGGCCGAGCAGGCGGCGATCGCCGCCCGCTTCATCGACATGGTCGGCCTCAAGGGCCACGAGAAGAAGTTCCCGGCCGAGCTGTCGGGCGGCATGAAGCAGCGCGTGCAGATCGCCCGCACGCTGGCCGCCGACCCGAAGGTCGTGCTCCTCGACGAGCCGTTCGCGGCACTCGACGCGCTGACGCGGCGCGTGCTCCAGCGCGAGATCGCGCGCATCTGGCAGGAGACGGGGCGCACCTTCCTCTATGTCACGCACGACATCCGCGAGGCCGTTCTGCTCGGTCAGCGCATCGGTGTGATGAGCCGCGGCCCGCGCGCCAACATCCGCCACGTCTACGAGATCGACCTGCCCTATCCGCGCGACGATCTCGACGGCCGCTTCGCCGAGATCGTGCGCAAGCTGGAGGGCGACATCGAACGGGAGGCTTCCGGGCAATGGGCAGAAATCTGACCGCCGGCCTCTCGCTGGCTTCCGTGGCCGTGTTCGTCCTGATCTGGCAGGCGGGCGCGATGTGGCTCAACGACCCGCTGTTCCTGCCGCCGCCGCTCGACGTGGTGACCGGCGCGGTGGAGCTGTGGCGGGACGGCACGCTGTGGTCGTCGCTGCTCATCTCGCTCATGCGCATCATGGGCGGCTGGCTGCTCGGCAGCGCGATCGCCATCCCGCTCGGCCTGTGGGTCGGCACCTCGAAGGCGGCGCGCGCGATGGTGGATCCGTTCATCCACTTCTTCCGCTTCGTGCCGGCCATCGCGCTGGTGACGCTGTTCATCGTCTGGTTCGGCGTCGGCGAGGCCTCGAAGATCCTGCTGATCGCCTACGCGACCATGTTCATCGTCATGGTCAACACGGCCTCCGGCGTCGGCTCGATCCCGCAGGACAAGATCGACGCCGCGCTCTGCCTCGGCGCCAATCAGCGGCAGGCCTTCACGCAGATCGTCGTGCCGGCCTCGATTCCCGCTATCTATGTCGGCATGCGGCTGGCGCTGGCCTCGTCCTTCCTGGTCATCGTCGCGGCCGAGATGCTCGCGGCGAGCTCCGGCCTCGGCTACATCATCTGGACCTCGCGGCTCTACTTCCGCATCGACTGGATGTTCGCGGCCATCGCGCTGCTCGGCGCGCTCGGCTTCGTTACCGACCGGGCCTGGAAGGCGGTCGGGCGCGGCGCGCTGCGCCGGTACCTGCGCGACACCACCAAATACTGAAGACAGCCGGCGCGCGGGCGGCACCGTCCGCGCGCCGGTCCAACGGATCGGGAAAATGACGGACAGCAAGCAAATGCGCGGCACGCTCGGACGCACGCACGAGGAAAGCACGCCCTGGTTCGAGCGCCGGCCGCGGCCGGCCGAAGGCAGCCCCAACGTCATCTACGTCGTCCTCGACGACGTCGGCTACAGCGACCTCGGCTGCTTCGGCTCCGAGATCGAGACGCCCCATTTCGACGCGCTCGCCGGCCGCGGGCTGCGCTACGCCAACTTCCACACGACGACGCTGTGCTCGCCGACGCGCGCCTGCCTGCTCACCGGCCGCAACCACCATGCCGTCGGCATGCGCTACCTCGCCAATGTCGACATGGGCTGGCCGAGCGGGCGCGGCTCCATCAGCCACCGCGCCGCGACCATCGCGGAGATGCTGAAGGACACCGGCTACAGCACCTTCGCCGTCGGCAAGTGGCATCTGGCGCAGACCGAGGACGCCAGCGCCGCCGGCCCGTTCGACCAGTGGCCGCTCGGCCGCGGCTTCGAGCGCTTCTACGGCTTCATGAACGGCGGCACCGACCAGTTCCACCCGGAGCTCGCCGAGGACAACCACCTGACCCTGCCGCCGCGCACCAAGGCGGAAGGCTACCACCTCTCGGCCGACCTGATCGACCACGCCATCGACTATCTGTCCAACCAGATCTCGCTGACGCCGGAAAAACCCTTCTTCATGCACCTGTGCTTCGGCGCCGGCCATTTCCCGCACCAGGCGCCGGACGACATGATCGCCAAGTATCGCGGCCGCTTCGCGCATGGCTGGGACGTCGAGCGCGAGCGCCGGCTCGCCCGCCAGAAGGCGATGGGGCTGGTACCGGCCGATACCGAGCTGCCGCCGCCCAATCCGGGCGTCGCCGCCTGGGACAGCCTGCCGGCGGAGCACCGTCGGGTCGCGGAACGCTTCCAGGAGGTCTATGCCGGCTTCCTCGATTACACCGACAGCCAGTTCGGCCGGCTGGTCGAGTTCCTGCGCGGCGTCGGCCGCCTCGACGACACGCTGATCGTGCTCGTCTCCGACAACGGCGCATCGACCGATTGCGGGCCGGACGGCACCGACAACGTGCTGAAATGGTTCAACCAGCTCCCCGACAGCGCCGAGGCCAACCTCGCGGCCATCGACCGGCTGGGCGGCGAGGAGAGCTTCTGCAACTATCCGTGGGGCTGGGCGCAGGCCTCCAACACCCCGCTCAAGCTCTACAAGTCGTTCACCCATGGCGGCGGCGTGCGCGACCCGATGATCGTCTCGTGGCCGAAGCGCATCCGCGACCAGGGCGGCGTCCGCAGCCAGTTCCACCACGTGATCGACATCACGCCGACCGTGCTGGAGGTGTGCGGCGTGACGGCGCCCGAGACCTATCGCGGCGTCGCCCAGATCCCCGTCCACGGCACCAGCTTCGCCTACACCTTCGACGCGCCCGGGGAGCCGACGCGCAAGGTCACCCAGTATTTCGAGATGTACGGCCACCGCTCGATCTGGCATCGCGGCTGGAAGGCGGTCACGCAGCACAGGCCGGGCAGCTCGTTCGAGACCGAGCGCTGGGAGCTCTACCATCTCGACCGCGACTTCGCCGAGCTGCACGACCTCGCCGAGGCGGAGCCGCAGCGCCTGCAGGAGCTCAAGGAGCGCTGGTGGGCGGAGGCCGGGCGCTACGACGTCCAGCCGCTCGACGACCGCAACTCGCTGTTCAAGCCGAACCCGAAGCCCGGTTCGATCCGCGGCCGCGACCGCTACGAATATTTCCCGCCGCTCGACGGCATCCCGGCCGAGGCCGCGCCGCTGACCCAGGACGTCAGCCACAGGATCGACGTGGAGATCTCGCGCGACGGGCGCCAGGACGGCCCGCTGCTCTCGTTCGGCAACATGCAGGGCGGCTACGGCCTGTTCATCGCGAACAACCGGCCGGTCTACGTCTACAACTATGTCGGCGAGCTGACCCATCTGGAAGGCGGGTTCGACCTGCCGGACGGCGACGTCACCATCTCCTTCGTCTTCGAGAAGACGGGCATGCTGAAGGGCGTCGGCCGGCTCCATGTCGACGGCCGCCCGGCGGGCGAGGTCGGGCTCGACAGGATGCTGATCCGCCTGTCGCTGGCGCCGCTGCGCATCGGCCACGCCAACCTGCCGCCGCTCACCCCGCGCATGCGCGAGAAAAGCTTCGGCGGCCGCATCCGCCGCGTCGTCTACCAGCTCGGGGCCGATCGCGGCCTCGTGCCCGAAACGCTCGACGTGGATTGAGCGGCGGCCGGCCCGGCGGCATCGCCGCCGGGCTGCCTGGCTTCGATTACTCGGCGGCTTCCAGCGCCGCGGCGATCTCCTGTGCGCTCGCCGCCTCGAAGAAGCGCAGCACGACGCGGTCGAGCCCCGCCTGCGGGAAGGCGAACGGCGCCTCGTAGCGTGCCGACACCGGCAGGCCGGCGTCGCGGCCGACGTCGAGGCCCCAGAACGACAAATGCGTCGAGACCAGCGGGATGCGCCCCTCGGCGAGCCGCGTCCGGTCGGCGAACAGCAGCACCTGCGCGGAATGGTCGTCGCCCACATGGATGACCACGCTCGCCCGCCGCACGCCCTGCGGCAGCGCCTCGCTCACCTCGCAGCGCTTGCCGATGCGCGCATGCTCGAACCACAGCCGGCCGTCCTTGAGATAGAAGCTGTAGCCGCCGTGGCGGTCGCCGCTGGCCGCCAGCACGCCGCCCGGATGCTCCGGCCCGACAGGCGCGGTGAAGTGGGCGGTGATCTCCATCGAGCGCTCGGACGCCGTCACCATGCTGATCTGCGGGATATGGCCCTGGCCGGGGTAGAGCGTGATCTCGCTGCGGCTCATCAGCCCGTTCGGCTGGCGGAACTGGATGATGTCCACCAGCGTGCGGTCGTCGAGCGGGAACACCGCGTTGCGCTCGGCCTCCTTCCACCACAGCGCCTGCATCTCCTTGAGCCTAGCGGGCTCTTCGGCGGCCAGGTCGCGCGATTCGGAGAAGTCGGCGCGCGTGTCGTAGAGGCGCCATCCGTCGCGCTCGTAGTCCTCGCCCTTCTCGTGCGCGGAGATCGCCTTCCAGCCGTCGGCATAGATCGCCCGGCGGCCGAACATCTCCCAGTACTGCACCGAGCGCGGGGCAGGGGCGTCGCGTTCGCCGAAGGAGGCCTCGAAGCTGCGGCCGTCGAAATCCGCCGCCTTCGCCTCGCCGGCGAGCGACATCAGCGTCGGCGCGATGTCCACCGCGTGCAGGAACTGCTGCCGCGCCTCGCCGCCGCGCGCGACGCCGGCGGGCCACGACAGCACCAGCGGCGAGCGCACGCCGCCGAGGTCGACATACTGCTTGTAGCGGCGGAACGGCGTGTTGCCGGCCATCGCCCAGCCTTGGGGATAGTGCGCCGGGCCGTCGCGGCCGCCGATGTCGTCAAGCCGCTCCAGCATGTCCTCGACGCTCTCCGGCCGGCCGGAATAGGGCGCGTTGACGTCGACCGCGCCGTGCTGGCCGCCCTCGCGGCTGGCGCCGTTGTCGGACATCACCACGATGATCGTGTTGTCGTAGAGGCCGAGCCGCTTCAGCTCCGCCACCACCCGGCCGAGATGCTCGTCGGCATGCTCGAGGAAGCCGGCATAGGCCGCCTGCAGCCGCGTATAGAGCGTCTTCTGGTTGTCGGTGAGCGTGTCCCAGGCCGGCACCTCCTCGTTGCGGGCCGCAAGCACGGTCTCGGGCGGCACAAGCCCGAGCGCCTTCTGCCGCGCCAGACGGTCCTCGCGCGTCCTGTCCCAACCCTTCTCGAACACCTCCACATAGGGGTCGATGTAGCGCCGCTCGACCTGGATCGGCGCATGCGTCGCGCCGAAGCAGATGTTGAGATAGACCGGCTCGCTGCGGCGGAAGGCGCAATGATCGCGCAGATAGGTGATCGCGCGGTCGCACAGGTCCTCGGTGAGGTGGTAGGATTCCGACGCCGGCGGGTCGACCTGGTGGTTGTCCTGGCACAGTTCCGGCGCGTAGTGGTCGGTGCAGCCGCTGAGGAAACCGTAGTAGCGGTCGAAGCCGCGATTGACCGGCCAGTTGCCGTAAGGCCCCGAAGGCGTGATCTCGTGCGCCGGCGTCAGGTGCCATTTGCCGACCATGTAGGTGCCGTAGCCGCGCTCGCGCAGCATCGACGGCAGCAGCGGCACGTCGGCGGGCACGCAGCCGCGCCCGTTCGGGAACCCCGTGTCGGTGTCGGCGAGGCAGCGCATGCCGACGCGGTGGTGGTTGCGGCCCGACATCAGCGCCGCGCGCGTCGGCGAGCACAGCGGCGTGACGTGGAAGTTGCAGTAGCGCAGCCCGCCCGCCGCCAGCGCGTCGATCGTCGGCGTGCGGATCTCGGAGCCGAAGCAGCCGAAATCCGACCAGCCCGTGTCGTCGAACAGCACGGTGACGATGTTGGGCCGCGGCCTGTCGCCGGCCTCGTCTTCCGGCCACCAGGGGGCGGAATCCGCCACAGTGCGCCCGATCGTCCCGCCAAAGCCCGTTGTCTTCATCTTGTCCCTCGTCAGTGCCTGCCGCGCGAGGCAAATCGCCTCCGGAAGCGCGGCCGGCTCTCCGGCGCATTTGTTTGACAAGCGGCGCCGGGCGGCCAATACAATTGCCGGCACGGGTAATTCCAATTGGTTATGGTGCCGGCCGGCCGGGCATGTCGTTTGAAGTCCCCAACCTGACGCTGCTCAGGCATTTCGTCGTCGTCGCCGAGGAGAAGGGAATCTCGAAGGCCGCCAAGCGGCTTCGCATTTCCCAGCCCGCGCTGTCGAAGAACATCCGCAAGCTGGAGGACGTGCTCGGCACGCAGCTCTTCGAGCGCCATTCGGGCGGCTCCGACCTCACCGCCACCGGCCGCGCCTTCCTCGACCACGCCCAGCTCATCGGTCTCGAATACCAGCATGCCGTGCAGGAGATCCGCAACCTGCTCTCCGAGCAGGAGACGACGATCACCATCGGCAGCGGTCCGGTGTGGACCTCCACCGTAATCCCCGCCGCGCTGCCGCACTTCCATCGGCGCTTTCCGCGCCACCGGCTGATGGTGCAGACCGGGCCGGTGGACGAGATGATCGAGGGGCTGCGGCTCGGCCGCATCGACATCTTCGCCGGCGCGCTGATCCGCCAGAACGAGATGCCGCAGTTCCGCCGCCTGCGGATCGCGCGCGCCACGCTCGGCGTGATGGTCGCTGAGGACCACCCGCTCGCCCGCATCGAGGGGCCGGTCGACCCGCGCCTGCTCGCGCAATATCCCTTCGTGTCCTTCGTCTCGACCCGCGAGGTGCTGGGCACGTTCGGCGCGCTGCTGAAGGAGCGCGGCGCGCTGCCGCCGCGCTACGTGCTGGAGACGAGCTCCATCTATGCCTGCGTCGAGCTGGCGCGCTCGGGCGAATATCTCTTCTACGAATCGACGATGATCGCCAGCAGCCCCATCGGCCGCGGCCTGAAGGTGATCAACCTCGACGCCGGCGTCCACGTCTTCGAGATGGGCTTCGTCTTCCGCGAAGGGCTCGACCGGCTCCCCGCCTATCGCGCGATCATGAAGGCCATGATCGAGGTGTTCAAGGAGACGACGCCGGTCGAGAACCTCATCGGTTCGGAGCTGTAGCGGCCGGCGGGCCGCCCGCCTCAGTCGACATGGCCGTCCGGCGGCGCGACCTCGCGGTTGTCGCCGATCTCGTAGACAAGCCGAACGATCTCGCCACCGGCGAAGCCGAACTCCCCGTCGATCTCGTCGCACACCGGCGGCAGGCCGGCGCGGCCGACATACATCGGCGCCAGCGACAGCCGGATCAGCGTCTTGTCGAAGGCCGTCTCGCAGACCCGCCGCCCGTCGACCAGAAGCCAGCCCATGCCGGCGAGCCGCCCGGTGCGGGCGAACTCGAAGCCGAGCGTCATCCGGCCCGTCGCGGCGATCGGGTCGGACACCATGCGGGTGATCTCGCCGCAATAATTGTAGACGTAGGTGAGCCGCCCGTCCTTCAGGTAGAGCACGTAGCCGCCGCCGCAATTGCCGTAGCTGACGAGGGTTCCCTGCGTCCGCGGGCCGGCCTCGATCTCCGCAATGATCCGATGCGAGACGTCCTGCGTGATCGGCGCCGTCGCCGACGGGATGATGTCGACCTGCGGATAGAACACGAAGCGCGACCTGTTGCGCACCGAATCCGGCCGCGTCTTCGGCAGGAAGCGCACCTCGCGGTCGTCGAGCGGCATGACATCGTAGCGCCCGGCCTCCGCCCACCAGCGCTCGCGCATCTCGCGCATCCGCTCGGGCTGCTCGGCCGAAAGGTCGCGCGTCTCGTTGAAGTCGCTGGCGAGGTCGTAGAGCTCCCACTGCTCGTCCTCGAACGAGGCGCCCGGCTTGTGCTTGGTCACCGCCTTCCAGCCGCGGTGCCAGATGCCGCGATGGCCGAACATCTCGAAATACTGCACGTCCTTTCGCGTCTCGGCCTCGGACGCCTCGAACGTGTAGGCGAAGCTGGTGCCGTGGACGGGCATCTGCGGTACGCCCTTGAGGCTTTCCGGCGCCGCGACGCCGCACACCTCCAGCACGGTCGGGGTGATGTCGACGACGTGGTGGAACTGATGGCGGATGCCGCCGCCGTCGCGGATGCCGGCCGGCCAAGACACGATCATCGGGTCGCGCACGCCGCCGCCATGCGTGTAGGACTTGTAGAGCCTGAGCGGCGTGTTGGAGGCCTGCGCCCAGCCCCACGGATAGTTGCTGAAGCTGCGCGGACCGCCGATCAGGTCGATCTCGGCGAGGTTGCGCTCGGCCGATTCCGGGATCTGGTTGAAGCGGCGCAGCACGTTGGTCGTGCCCTCCGGCCCGCAATCGACCGAGGCGCCGTTGTCGGAGATGAGCACGATCATCGTGTTGTCGAGCTTGCCCATCCGCTCCAGGAAGGCGAGCAGCCGGCCGAACTGCTCGTCGGTATATTCGAGGAAGCCGGCATAGGCCTGCTGCAGCCGCACCGCCACGCGCCGCTGCGTGTCCGACAGGTCCGCCCAGCGCTCGACGCCGGGGTTCGGCGCCGGCAGTTCGGTCGCCTCGGGCACCAGCCCCATCGCCTTCTGGCGGGCGAGCCGCGCCTCGCGGCAGGCGTCCCAGCCGGCCTCGTAGACGCCGGCATAGCGCTCCATGTAGTCGGCCGGCACCTGATGCGGGAAATGCCCGGCCGAGAAGCCGAGATTGACGAAGAAAGGCTGGTCCGGCTGCATCGAGACATGCGCCCCGAGCATCGCGATCGCCTTGTCGACCATGTCGGCGGTGAAGTGATAGCCGTCCTCGGGCCGGCCCGGCGGGTCGATCGCGTGGTTGTCCTCGATGATCTCGGGATGGTACTGGTCGGTGCTGCCGTTCATGAAGCCGTAGAAGCGGTTGAAGCCGCGGCCGAGCGGCCACTGGTCGAACGGCCCGGCGGCCGACGTCTCCTCCACCTGCGCGACGTGCCACTTGCCCACCGCGAAGGTGGCGTAGCCGGCCCCGCCCAGCATCTCCGCCACCGTCGCTGCGCGGTGCGAGATCGAGCCGCGCCCGTTCGGATAGCCGAAATCGAAATTGGCCAGGCACCGCATGCCGACCGCGTGGTGGTTGCGCCCGGTGAGCAGGCACGCGCGGGTGGGAGAGCACATAGTCGTTGTGTGGAAGTTGCTGTAACGGAGCCCGTCCTTGGCCAGCCGGTCGAAGTTGGGCGTGCGGATCTCCGAGCCGAAGCAGCCGAGATCGGCATAGCCGACGTCGTCGAGGATCACGTAGATGACGTCGGGGGCTCCCTCCCGCGGCCTCGGCCGTGTCTCGAACCAAGAATCCGACTCCCGCCATGTGCGCCCGATACGCCCGCTCGCCCCGCTGGTCTGCATCAATCCTCCTCGCTCGACGGCATGTTCCGGCGCCGCTTTCCGGCCGCCTTCCGCTCCATTATGGATCGGGCCTCCGGTGCCTGCCCATAGATTAGCCGGGCCGCGGCATTCCGGTTGGTTATACCTTGCCGCGGTGCCGGCGCTCGTTCTGGGCGACGATCGTTCTCCCGCGGGACATCGAGCAGGCGGAAAGAATGCGGTTCGGACACCCGGCCAAGGACATAACCTGTGGTGATGGGCGCCGGAAAGTAATCTATGGCATCCGCGGCGCGGCCCCATCCTATCTTTCGCGCCGACTTCCTCGGGGGAATTCAGGAGACACGAAATGATCACCCGCCGCCGCATGCTCGCCAGCACCGCCGCCATCGCGCTCGCCGGTGCCTTCGCCTTCGCCGCGACAACCGCGCAGGCCGAGAACCGCAAGATCAAGCTGCAGCTCGCCTGGCTGCCCAACGCCTCGTCGGCCGGCGAGATCGTCGCGCTGAAGAACGGCTATTTCGCCGAGAAGGGGCTGGACGTCGAGATCCTGCCGGGCGGGCCGGGCACCAGCGCCGTGCAGGAGGCGATGGCCGGCGTCGCCGACATCGCCATCGCATACGCGCCGCAGGTCATGTATGCGGGCAACCAGGGGCTGCCGATCAAGTCCTTCGCCGCGAGCTACCAGAAGGCGCCGCTGACCTTCTATTCGCTGGGCGAGAAGAACATCAAGAGCGTCGAGGACTGGAAGGGCAAGGTCATCGGTGCCGGCCCGGACGCCAAGGCGCAGGTCACCGCCGTGCTCGACCATCACGGCATGAAGCTCTCCGACATCACGCTGGTCCAGGCGCAGCCGCCGGCGCCGCTGCTTGAGGGCCAGGTCGACGCCATCGCCTCCTGGCCGACCAACGTCGCCCAGCTCGCGTCGATCACCCAGCGTCCGGGCGGCTACAACACGCAGTCGATCTGGGACAACGGGCTTGAGTTCCAGTCCAACTACTACATCGCCAAGACCGCGACGATCGAGGGCGACACCGACATGCTGGTGAAGTTCCTCGAGGCCGTCGACAAGGGCTGGGCCTTCACCGCCGACAATCCCGAGAAGGCCGTCGAGATCGTGCTGACCATGGCGCCGGCGCTCGACGCGCAGAAGGAGGTCGACTCCCTCAAGGTGGTGTTCGGCGCCGACTACATCTACAATGCCGACACGCGCGAGCACGGCTTCGGCAACATCGACGCGGCCCGCTGGCAGCGGACGCTCGACACCTATGCGCGCATTGGCGAGATCAAGGCCGGGATGACCGCGGACGCCGTCTTCGACGACCGCGTGCTCAAGGCCGCCCAGCGGACGAAGAGGTAGGCGATGCGCGCGACGGCGGTGGCCCCGGCGACGGGGCAGGGGCAGGAGACCGCAGGCGTGGCGATCGGCATCGACAACGTTGCCGTCACCTTCGGTGGTGGCGCGGGCAAGATCCGCGCCATCGACAACGCCACGCTCGACGTCCGCGAGGGCGAGTTCCTCACGCTGATCGGTCATTCGGGCTGCGGCAAGTCCACCCTGCTGCGGGTGGTCGCCGACATCATCGACCCGACCGAGGGCAGCGTCAGCATCCTCGGCGGCTCGCCCGCCGCCGCGCGCAAGGCCCGGCTGTTCAGCATGGTCTTCCAGCAGTCGGTGCTGCTGCCCTGGGCGACGGTGCTCGACAATGTCCGCCTGCCCTTCCGGGTGGGCGGCGGCGTCCGCGGCGGCGCCGACGCCATGGACCCGATGGAGGCGCTGCGGCTCGTCCAGCTCGAAGGCTTCGAGAAGGCGCTGCCCTCGGAGCTGTCGGGCGGCATGCGCCAGCGCGTCTCGATCGCGCGCGCGCTCGTCACCCGCCCGCGCATCCTGCTGATGGACGAGCCCTTCGGCGCACTCGACGAGCTGGTCCGCGACGCGCTCAACGTCGAGCTGCTGCGCATCTGGAAGCAGAGCGGCATGACCATCGTCTTCGTCACCCATTCGCTGCACGAGGCGGTGTTCCTGTCGCAGCGCGTGGTGGTGATGAGCCGGCGGCCCTCGCGCATCGCCGACATCCTCGAGGTCGAGCTTCCCGAGGAGCGCGGCCTCGAGCTCAAGGACGCGCCCGAGCTCGGCCGGCAGGTTGCCCGGCTGCGTGCAATGCTGGATGCGGGATGACCAAGATGGCCCTTGCTGTTGACAGGATGGAAACGCCGCTGGCGCGCCTCGGCGCCCTTTTCCCCGCCGAAGGCGGACACCGCACGATCCTGATGGCCGCGCTCGGCCTGCTGTCGGTGCTGGTGCTCTGGCAGGCGATCATCTGGCTGTTCTCGGTGCCGATCTACCTCGTGCCGTCGCCGATCGACGTCGCCGGCGCCGTCAGCCGCGACATCGGCCTGCTCGCGTCGAGCGCGGTGCCGACCATCGTCGAGGCGCTGCTGGGCTTCGTGCTCGGCAACACGGTGGCGATCCTCGTCGCCGTTTCCTTCGTCTACGCCAAGCCGGTGGAGGAGATGTTCTATCCGGTGGCGATCCTCATCAAGACGATTCCCATCGTGGCGATCGCGCCGGTGCTCAAGATCATGCTCGGCAACGGCATCGAGCCGAAGGTGGTGGTCGCCGCCATGATCTGCTTCTTCCCGACGCTGGTGAACTCGGTGCGCGGCTTCCGCGCCGTCAACCCGCAGCTCCTCGAGCTGATGCGCGTGCTGTCGGCCTCCAAGACCGAGGTGTTCCTGCGGGTGCGCGTGCAGAGCGCGCTGCCCTACATCTTCGCCGCGCTGAAGATCTCGGTGACCATGTGCGTGCTCGGCGCCATCGTCGGCGAATGGATCGGCGCCAACGAGGGCGTCGGCTACCTGCTGCTGCAGAGCATGTACCAGTTCGACACGCCGCGCCTGTTCGCCACCATCCTGACCGCCTCCTTCGTCGCCATCGTCGGCTTCGCCATTGTCTCGATGGTCGAGAAGTGGGTGATCCGCTGGGACCCCGGCAGCTCGGTCTAGGGCATTTCCGACCAGGGCGCGAAGCTGCTTCGCGCCCGAAAACATGGCCGCTCCTACGTCCTGACGCGGCCCGAAAGGCGATCCGCGCGGCTCGCCGTGGTGGCGGCCGTCCGGGCTTCACGCTCCTTGCCGTGTAGAACACGTCCGGCGGCAGGCCGGTCGGCGGTTGTGCATTGATCGTGCCAGGCGCCTATCCCAGTATGGCCTCCCTTGCGGACGCTTGCGGCCGCGCATGGAAGGAAATCTCCGATGGCGGGCGAGATCGGCGGGAAGGTAGCTTTCGTAACCGGGTCAGGAGGCGGCCTCGGTCGGCGCATAGCCGAGCACCTGGCACGGAACGGTGCAGATGTCGCCATACACGCTCGCCGCTGGACGAGCCCTGCGAAGTACGGTGAGGCGGAAGACCTCGGCGCCGTGGCGGCTGAGCTGGAGAGGCTCGGAGGCCGCGTCGTGACGGTCACCGGCGATCTCGGCGACGCGCAGGCCGTCGCGAAGATGCGGGCGGACATCGAGGCGGCGCTGGGGCCTGCGGACATAGTGGTGAACTGTGCGGGTGGCGATATAGGCGCCCAGGGCGGCAAGCCCGTACCCAACAACGCCCTCGATATCCCGCTGGAGGATGTGCGCGCGCTGGTCGACAACAATCTCATCAGCACCTTCCTCGTCTGCAAGACCTTCGTCGTGCCGATGCGCGAGCGCGGGGCCGGCACGGTCATCAACGTGGCGTCGTCGGCTGCCCATTCCGGCTTCAACGCCGCTCCCATCTACGCCACGCTCAAGGCGGCGATCGTCCACTACACGAGATGCCTGGCCGCCGAGCTCAGGACGAGCGGCGTCAGGGTGAACTGCGTCAGCCCGGGACCCTCGAAGACCGCCCGCTTCGAGGCGACCCGGGTCGTCGATCCGGCGAAGATGGATTCCAGCGTCAACTCGCTCGACCGCTACGCGGAGCCGGACGAGATCGCGGAGGTGGTCGCTTTCCTGGCGGGCCCTCGAAGCCGCTTCGTAAACGGCCAGGTCCTTCGTATCGACGGCGGCCTCACGCTCTATCCCGGCTGACCGCGCTCACGGCAACCTCCCGGCCCGATCGCTGCCCGCATGGGCAGAAGGCGCTTCGGGTCGCGTTGACACATCAGTATTATATCTTATAGAAGATATGCCGAGGTGGTTCGGAGGCGAGGGGCACCCATGGCGAGGAAACGAATCGGGACAGCGATCCGGTCCGTTGAATTCATTCCCGTCAGCGTGCCGCGACACGGCAATTTCAGCCTGCACCGCGGGACGACGCCGCCGGATTCTCCGTTTACGATTGTCAGGATCACGACCGAGGACGGCGTGACCGGCTATGGCGAGGGGAACACCACGGTTCGTGGCTGGGACGCCATCGGCCGCAACAATCTCGCTGAGCTGCTCGTCGGAGCGGATGCGCTCAACAGGACCGCCATCCACGCTGCAATCGACGCCATCGAGATGATGCGCGTGGAGCGGGTCGGTCACTGGAACGTGCTGCGGGCCGCGATCGACATGGCGGTGCACGACGTCATCGGAAAGGCGCTCGGCGTTCCCGTCCACGACCTCCTGGGCGGAAAGCAGCGCGACGAGATCGTGGTGATCAAGAATGTCGGCGTTGGCAGCGTCGAGGATACCGCGCGGCGCGCGGCTGAGCTCATAGCCGAAGGCTACAGGGCCCTGAAGATCCGCGTCGGCGCCGATGTCGCGATGGACATCCGGCGCGTGGAGGCCGTGCGCAAAGCGGCCGGGCCCGATATCCCGATCCGGGTCGACGCCAACCAGGCCTGGGCGCCGCGCGAGGCGGTGCGGGTGATTACCGCCATGGCGGAATACGGCCTGGAGGCGGTCGAGCAACCATGCCGCTTTGCGGATATCGACGGCGGGCGCTTCGTGGTCGAGCGGTCTCCCGTCCCGATCATTTCGGACGAGGGGTTCTGGACGGCCGATGACGCATATGTCTGCTGCTCTCACCGGGTCGCCGACGTGCTCCATATCTACCTGGGCAAGTGCGGCGGACTGCTGCCCTCGACAAGGATCGTCGCGATCGCGGAAGCCGCCGGGGCTGCGCTGACGGTCGGCGAACGGGTGCCGCTGGGAATTTCGCTGGCGGCGCATTGCCACTTCGCCGCTTCCATCCGCACCCTGAATTATCCGTCGGCCCTCGCCTACGATCTCAACGAGCACGATCTGCTGGTCAGGCCGCTCGTCTGCAAGGACGGCGTGATCCCCGTCCCGAGCGGGCCGGGCCTGGGGATCGAAGTCGACGAGGACAAGCTGCGCTTCTACACCCGCGATCATGGAAACGGGACATCCGGAACGGCGAGAAACGGCAAATGAAAGACGCATCCTACAATGTGACGACTGCGGACTACCGGGACCACCGCCCGCTTGCCCTGTCAGGCATGAACCTGTGGGAAAACAACGGCTGGATGGTCTGGGCGCGCGTGGAGGGAGAGGAGTTCCTGGGCTGGTTCTCCCCCTACCGTCTGGTCGGACGCCAGGTCGGCAGCCTCTATTCGGTTGATGACGTGTCGCTGTCGCAGACCTTGGTCCTCAAGGGCACGTTCGAGGGCGAGCGCAGGCGGCGCATGGAGGACGACCCGTATCTGTGCGTCGGCTTCGATCTCGGCGATCATCTGCCGGGCGAGGCGCTGCAAGTCGCGGTCGAGGACGGCGGCTCCGTCTGGCGGACCGGCAAGCGCAAGTTCACCGCGACCCCGCCGCGATGGAAGATAGAGGGCATGCATGCCGGCGTCGACGTGGACTTGACCCTCGATGCCATGGCGCCGGCCTTCTGGTTCACCGACCGTTCCAGAACGGTGGAGGAGATCGAGGAACGGTGGCACCTGGTTTGCGCGCGGGCCCGCGGCACCGTGAACATCGGCGGCCGCACCCACGCCATCGACGGTTTCGCCTGCCACGAGCGGCATGTGCATTGCGGGACCCGGTACAATCCGATCCAGACGCTCTCCGCCCGTGGCGTCACCTGGCATAGCGCGGGCGTGGACAACGCGCAGGTGCTGCTCTTCTCCCGGCCCTCCCTCGGGATCTTCTGGGGCAAGGTCGTGATCGATGGCGTCGTCCACGAATTCGATTCGCCTTCGCATCAGTGCGAGATCGCCGAAACGGATTTCTGGGTCGACCCGGCTAGCCGCGTGCAGATTCCGTGCGCGTGGGAAAGTCGTTTCGAGGGCCCGAGCGGCAGCCTTTCGGTATCCGCCCGCGCATTCAGCCGGGCCTACTATCTGTGGCCCAACTACAAGCACGGCTGTACGATCCTCTACTGGTGGATCGGTGAAGCCGACATCCGCTGCCGCCTCAAGGATGGCCGCGAGTTTTCCTGGGACAAGGTGCAGTACATCGTGCACGACAACCGCGTCCTCTATCGCCAGCACAGGGGCGACTGACGGTGACCAGGGCGCGTCGCCTCGCGGATCCCACCTTCATCGGCGTTGGGAGCGGCCCAGCATTCCTTGCCGGGGCGGCTCGCACGGCGGTGGCGCGACTGCGGGACAGGTAGCCGAAATGCTGCGCGTCGAGCCCGTCCCCGTCCCGGACGATCATCACGGCGAAGGCCCGACCTGGGTCGACCGGGAGCAGGCGCTTTACTGGGTGGACGCTTTCGAGGAGCCGAGCATCCAGCGGTTCGAGCCGGCCACCGGACGCTTCGCGTCGTGGGCCGTGCACAAGCCGGTCTGCTGCCTTGCTCCCCGCAAGGAGGGGGGCCTCGTCGCGGGGATGGACGGCGGCTTTCATCTGGTCGATCCATCCGGCGTGGCTGAGTTGGCCGCGGCTCCCGCCGGACTGGTGGATGGCGAGATCCTCTGCGACGGAAAGTGCGATTCCGCGGGCCGGTTCTGGTGTGCGTCGCTGGACTTGGGATTGGCATCGCCGATTGGCAATCTCTATCGCTTGGACCCCGACCTCACGGTGACGGTGATGGATCGCGGCTTCGTCACCGGGAATGGCGTGGCGTTCTCGCCCGACGGCAGCGTGCTCTACGTAGCCGACAGCCGCAGGGAGACGGTCTGGGCGTATGACTTCGACGTCGAAAGGGGAAGCATTGCCAACAAGCGCGTGTTCTTCTCCACGCTGGAGCTGGTTGGCCGGCCGGACGGCGCGACCGTCGACAGCGAAGGCAATTACTGGTTCGCCCTCGTCCAGGGATCGGCCGTGGTGGCCATCAGCCCGAAGGGAAAACTGATCGAACGGATCGACCTGCCGGTGGAATTCCCGACGATGTGCACGTTCGGCGGGCGCGAGCGCGACACGCTCTATGTCACCACGTCGCGCCAGAGGCTGAACGCGGAGCAGCGGCAAAGGCAGCCGCTCGCCGGGTCGCTCTTTGCGGTTGCGGGCACCGGCGCCCGCGGCGTCCCGACAGCCTGCTTCGGCCGGTAGGGGGATCGCATTTGCGGACGGTGCTCGTAACCGGCGCGAACGGCCTCATTGGCCGGGAGTTCACCCGCCAATATGCGGCAGATGGCTGGCGAGTCTTCGCGACGGGGATCGGCATGGACAGCCTGGCGGGGCTGTGCGCCGAATATCCGGCGATCGCGGCGCTCGAGATGGATGTCACCGACTTCGCCCGCGTGGAGGAGGTCGCGGCGCAGATCGACGAACCGCTCGATCTCGTGATCAGCAATGCCGGCTACTACGTCGATCTCCTCAAGCGCTTCGGCGGCACCGACTACGACGCGTTCCGGCGCATGGTGGAGATCAACACCGTGGGGCCGCTCCACCTCGCAGAGACCTTCGCGCCCTTGGTCGAACGGAGCCTCTGGAAGAAGATGGTCTTCATCTCGGCGCGCCAGGGCAGCATTTCACTCAACGTGACCGGCGGAGCCTACGGCTATCGGGCCAGCAAGGCTGCGCTCAATGCCTGCATCAAGAGCATGAGCATCGATCTCCTGCATCGCGGCATCGCGGTTCTCGCGCTCCACCCGGGATATGTCAGCGACACGGACGAACTGGCGCCGCTGACGGGTGCCGAAAGCGTGCGCCACATGCGTTCGGTCATCCGTCGCTACAATTTGCACGAGACCGGCAGCTTCCTGATGTTCAACGACAATCCGCTTCCATGGTGAGGCGCGGCGCGGAACCGGCTCGGCCGGCAAGGGCCGGCTCTCACGCGATGCCCCGCTTCGGCATCGTCAGCCTCAGAAGCGGTTCGCTCAACGCGGAGATCCAGCCGGACTTCGGGGGGCGGCTCATTGCGCTCTACGACAAGCTGGGCCCGGAACGGATCGACTGGATCGTCCCCGCCCGTCCTGCGCGCGCGGAAGACTCGAGTCACGTCAAGGCCGGCTGCTTTCCCATGGTGCCGTACTGCAATCGGATAGCCGATGGCCGCTTCGACTTCGAGGGACGCGGTTATGAGCCCGGCGCTTCCCATCCATGGGATGGTGCCTGCCATGGCCATGGCTTCCTGCGTGCGTGGCAGGTCGACGATCGGTCCGGCGACGCGGTTGCCATATCCTACGGATATCGAGGCGCTGACTGGCCGTCCGCATACCGTGCGCGCCAACTTTTCCGTCTGGCCGACGGCGCGCTCGAGGTCAGCCTGTCGCTGGAGAACGTCGGCGAGGCGTCGATGCCTGCGGGATTCGGGCTGCACCCCTATTTCCCCGGGAGGGACGGACTGTCCTTCGCGGTGGGCGCCGACCGGCACTGGCCCATCTTGCCCGGCTTCCGCACGGACCACAGCGAGCCATCGCCGCTCGGGCGGGCGGAGACCGCCGGCACCAGGCTTGCGGCAGGGGAAGCCCTGTGCCTGTCGGAATGGGATGGAACCGCGCAGGTCGAATGGCCTCGCCGGAAGCGCCGCATCGGGATATCCGCTACGGAGGCCTTCACCTCCTGCGTGCTGTTCGCGCCGGTGGACAGCGGGGCATTCTGCCTCGAACCCTCGAGCCATGTCATCGGCGCGGTAAACATGCCCGAACGCCGGTCGGAAACCGGATTGCGCATCCTGGCGCCGGGTGAGGCCGTGGCAGGCACGGTCACGTTCGACTGCCAGATCGAGGGCCAACGCCGCTAGCTCCAGGTGCGTTCCGCGGCGACGGAACCCGCAAAAGAAAACCGGCGGGCCGAAGCCCGCCGTTGGCGGTGTCAAACTGGGACTCGAGTTCTTTCTCGCCCACGGCGCGCCAGGGGTGCGGTATGCCTTTCCGACGCCGGTGAGGGCGACGGGCGTCGGCTTCTTCCTCGACCTCCACGTCGCCGGCGAGCGAAGCGACCATCGGCTTCACGAAGCCCTTGGCCTCCATCTCCTTCTTCACCTCGACCATGTT
>JAFKJY010000036.1 GCA_017305835.1 Hyphomicrobiales bacterium | reverse complement strand
GTTCCAGACGAAGCGGTAGGCCGCGCCCGCCGCCTCGTTGAAGCGGTAGGAGGTGATGCCGTCCGTCACCTCGCGCGCGGCTTTGGTCAGCTCGGTCAGGATCCAGCGGTTGACGGTGAGCCGGACGCCGTCCGGGTCGAAGCCCTCGTGCCGCTCGGCCCCGTTCATCTCGGCGAAGCGCGTGGCGTTCCACAGCTTGGTGCCGAAGTTGCGGTAACCGGCGATGCGCGCCGGATCGAGCTTCACGTCCCTGCCCTGCGCGGCCATGATCGCCAGCGTGAAGCGCAGCGCGTCGGCGCCGTACTCGCTGATCAGGTCGAGCGGGTCGATGACGTTGCCCTTCGACTTCGACATCTTCTGCCCGTTCTTGTCGCGAACGAGCGCATGCACGTAGACCGTGTGGAACGGCTCCTCGTCCATGAAATGCAGGCCCATCATCATCATCCGGGCGACCCAGAAGAAGATGATGTCGAAGCCGGTCACCAGCACATCGGTCTGGTAGTAGGTCTTCAGCTCCGGCGTCTCGCGCGGCCAGCCGAGGGTGGAGAACGGCCACAGCGCCGACGAGAACCAGGTGTCGAGCACGTCCTCGTCGCGGGTCAGGATCGCGCCGGGGTCGAAGTTCTCCAGCTTCTCCTCGACCCAGGCCTTCCACGGCCCTTCGAGCGCGAGATAGTACTCGACCGCGTCGTCGAGCGCCTGCTTCTCGGTGCGGGCGACGAAGACGTGGCCGTCCGGCCCGTACCAGGCCGGGATCTGGTGGCCCCACCAGAGCTGGCGCGAGATGCACCAGGGCTGGATGTTCTCCATCCAGTCGAAATAGGTCTTCTCCCAGTTCTTCGGGACGAACTTCGTGCGGCCCTGACGCACGCTGTCGATCGCGGGCTTGGCCAGCGTCGCGGCGTCGGCGAACCACTGGTCCGTCAGCATCGGCTCGATGACGACGCCGGAGCGGTCGCCGAAGGGCTGCATGATCTTCTTGGCCTCGACGAGCGGGACGTCCTCGCCCTCGGCGTTCTTCACCGTGACGGCGAGGCCCTCGGCCGTGATCGCCTCGACGATGCGCTTGCGCGCCTCGTAGCGGTCGAGGCCGCGATACTCGTCCGGCACGAGGTTGATCTGGTCGACCTCGGACTCGGACGGCAGCTCGCCCGACTTCGCGATCTCCAGCGCCCGCGCGGCATAGACCGCATAGGGCTCGCCGTCCTCGCGCATCGTCGCGCGGGTGTCCATAAGCCGGTAGAGCGGGATGTCGTTGCGCCGCGCGACCTGGTAGTCGTTGAAGTCGTGCGCGCCGGTGATCTTGACCGCGCCGGAGCCGAAGGTCGGATCCGGATACTCGTCGGCGATGATCGGGATCAGCCGCCGGTGCTCTTTCGGTCCGACCGGGATCTCGCACAGCTTGCCGACGATCGGCGCGTAGCGCGAATCCGACGGGTGCACGGCCACCGCGCCGTCGCCGAGCATCGTCTCGGGGCGCGTCGTGGCGATCGAGATGTAGTTGCGCTCCTCCTGGAAGAGGATTTTGCCGTTGGCGTCCTTCTCGACATAGGTGTAGGTCTCCCCGCCGGCGAGCGGGTATTTGAAGTGCCACATGTGGCCGGCGGCTTCCTTGTTCTCGACCTCGAGGTCGGAGATCGCCGTCTCGAACACCGGGTCCCAGTTCACCAGCCGCTTGCCGCGGTAGATCAGCCCTTCCTCATAAAGCGTCACGAACACTTCGAGGACGGCTTCGGACAGGCCCTCGTCCATGGTGAAGCGCTCGCGGCTCCAGTCGGCCGACGCGCCGAGCCGCTTGAGCTGGTGGATGATCGAGCCGCCCGACTGCGCCTTCCAGGTCCACACCCGGTCGATGAACTCCTCGCGGCCGAGGTCGCGGCGGCTGATGCCGCTCTGCGCGAGCTGGCGCTCGACCACCATCTGCGTGGCGATGCCGGCATGGTCCATGCCCGGCTGCCACAGCACGTTCTTGCCGCGCATGCGCTCGAAGCGGACGAGGATGTCCTGCAGCGTGTCGTTGAGCGCGTGCCCCATGTGCAGCGAGCCGGTGACGTTCGGCGGCGGGATGACGATGGTGAAGGCTTCCGCGCCCGGCTTGGCACCCGCACCGGCCCGGAAGGCGTCAGCCTCCTCCCAGCGCTGGGCGATCTTGGGTTCGACGGCGGCGGCGTCGTAGGTCTTGTCGAGCATCGGATTGTCTCGGAAGGGGGAGCTGCGCCCGGTGTAAACCGGATGAACGCAGGCAAGTCAATCGCGGTTGCCGATCCGGCGGTCGCGCCGTATATACAGATCGGATGAATCGTATAGACGGATCACGATTATGGCATTCTCCGTCCGCGACAAGGCGACCGATGCCGCCGTGCGGGAGCTGGCGCGCCTGAAAGGCAAGGGCCTGACCGAAACGATCCGCGAGGCGGTCGAGAAGGAGATCGAGCAGGCTCGCAAGGAAGTGCCGCTGATCGAAAAGATCAAAGCGTTGCAGGAGGAGGTTGCGAGATATCCGCGCACGGGCCTCGAGGCCGACAAGGCATTCTTCGACAGCCTGAACGACGATTGATGTTTATCGACGCTTCCGCCCTCATCGCCATCGTCAGTCGCGAAGATGATTGGCCGATATTGACTGCCAAGCTCGACGCGGCAGTTGTCTGCTTCGTGTCACCGCTTTCTGTATGGGAAAGCGTTCGAGGTGTGAGCCGGAAATTTGCAATGCCAATCGAAGAAGCCGAACGTGTGGTCCGTGGTTTCGTACAGGCCAACCAGGCTACGATGACTGTGATCAACGGCGAGATCGGGGATGAAGCCATGCGCGCCAACAGGATGTTCGGCAAAGGCCGCCATCCGGCTGCGCTGAACTTCGGTGATTGCTTCGCCTATGCCTGCGCGAAGAAGCTCGGCGTTCCTCTCCTCGCGAAAGGCAACGACTTTCCGCAGACCGATATCGAGATGGCGTGACCGGAGCCGACTGGAAACCTACCGCGTGCCGCCTCGCGCGACGCGCTCGATCTCTTCGCGCACCAGCCGCTCGACCAGCAGCGGCAGGTTGTTGTCCAGCCACTCCTGCAGCATCGGCCGCATGATCTCCTCGGCGATCTCGTCGTAGCTGCGCTTGCGGCTGGCCGTGAAGGCGTCGTTGAGCTCCTCGAACGCCGCCGCCACCTGACGCCCGGCCGTCTCGGAAATGATGGCGCCGCGCGAGCCGGCGTCGATACCGCGTGCTGCCGGCGCGCTCTCGTGGCTGCGCACGGGCGCGCTCTCATGCGCGCGTCCGCCGTCGAGCGCCTGCAAGGCCGGCTGCGACGGCTCGGGGCTGCGCACCGGCTGCGGCCGGATCTCCTCGACCGGCGCGGCGAACTCCGTTCGGAAGGCCTCGACCTCGGCGACGCCGTCGGCCGGATGGACGTCGTGATCGACCGCGGCGATCCCCAGCGGCTCCGCCTCCAGCACGTCGTCGGTCTGCCCGATCTCGGCCAGGTCCCCGCCCGGACGCTTGCCGCCGTCGCTGTCCTCGATGATCCGCCTGATCGACGCCAGGATCTCCTCCATCGAGGGTTCCCGTGCCGTGGCGCTGCCTGCCTGTGCCATGATCGGTTCTCGCCGCTTTTCGTCCGCCCCGAAAGCCCGCAGGCTTCCTCGAATCACGGCCCGAGCGTAACCGACAGCGGCGCGCGATTGAATCCCCCATCGCGACGATGGCGGTCTTGCTCACACATTATGGGCGAAAAGGCCCGCGCGGCAGCGCCTGCGGGCCGGTGGACGCCTCAGCGGCCGTCCGGCGTGCGCAGGCCCATCCACTTGTCCTTGACGGCCTCGTAGTGCTCTTCCGGCTTGTAGAGCGCCACGTTGAGGCCCAGCCGCGACGCCGACAGCCGGCCGATCGCCGACAGGATGGCATAGCTCGCCACCACCACGTCGCGCTGGGCGCTGACGAGGTTGATCTGCGCCGCGGTCACGTCGGCCTGCGCGTTGAGCACCTCGAGCGTGGTGCGCTGGCCGACATTGCGCTCCTCGATCACGCCGTTGAGCGCGAGCTGCGCGGCCGAGACGAGCTCGCGGTTGGCCGACACCGTTTCCTGGGCGGCCTGGTACTGCGCCCATGCGGCGGCGACCGCCTGGCGGACCCGGTCGCGGTTCACGTCGGCGTCGATGCGCGCCTGCCCGAGCGATTCCTTGCCCTGCCGCACCGTCGCGGAGACCCGGCCGCCCTGGTAGATCGGCACGGACAGCGTCGCGCCGATGCCGGCCGAGGTCGACCAGCCGTTGGGATTGGCGACCGTGGCCGCGTTCGAGTCGCGGAAGCTGCTGGTGACGCTGGCGCCCGCCGTCACCTTGGGCAGCAGCCCGCCTTCGGCCGACTTCACGACGAAGCCGGCCGCGTCGACCAGATGCTCGGAGGCGATGATGGCCGGGTGCTCCCGCAGCGCGATGGCGAAGCCGTCCTGGATGCCGCCGGGGATCAGCTTGCCGAGCGGCGAGCCGGCCTGCAGCTTACCCGGATCCTCGCCGACGATCTGCTTGTAGGTGGCCGAGCTCGCCAGCACCTGCGCGCGCGCCGCGCTGAGCTGGGCGATCGCCCCCTGCTGGCTGGCGCGTGCCTGGGCGACGTCGGTGCGGGTGCCCTCGCCGACCTCGAGCCGCGAATTGGCGGCGCGCACCTGCTCGCCGAGGAATTCGAGGTTGCGCTCGCGCAGCGTCGCGATCTCGCGGTCGCGGATCACGTCCATGTAGGCGGAGGCCGCGTCGAACAGCGTGTTCTGCTCGGTGTTGCGCAGCGATTCCGCGGCGGCCGCCACGCGCGCCTCCGCGGCCAGCACGTTGTTCTTGGTCTGCAGCCCGTCGAAGATCGTCTGGCTGAGCTGGATGCCGAACGAGCCGGTGGTCAGCGAAACGCCGCCGCCATTGGCGTAGTTCCAGCTCGACGTGCCGGCCAGCGTCGGCCGGTAGCCCGACTTGGCGATCGCGACGCCCTCGTCGGTGACGCGCACGCCGGCGCGGGCCGAGTTCAGGCTCGAATTGTTGGTATAGGCCTTTGCCAGAGCGCCGAGGATGGTTTCGGCGGAGGCGGGTGCGGCCACGAGTACGGCCGAAAGCGCCAGAACTCCCACGAGACCCTTACGGACTGGAGACACCACTCACCTCACGCTGCTGTGCAGGCCGCCAACACAACGGCCAAAGCCTGATCACCCGGCCCCGAAGGTCGGACTTACGCCCCCCGCAAATGGCTACACGGGTGACCCCGGCCATGCAAGGAACAATCCGACATTATGCCCAGCGACGGCCGCATGGCTGCGGCGAGTGTTGCGCATGAGCCGCAGCAACGTTCAGAAGTGGAAGGCCGGCGCCCGCTCGAATCCCGGCAGCCGGCGCACCGCCGCGTTGAAGGCGCGCCGCCCGCTGACCTGCCCGCCGGACCTCAGATAGACATGCGCGACGCCGGCATTGCCCTCGCCGACGACAGCGACCAGCCGGCCGCCGTCCTTGAGCTGGCCCAACAGCGTCTCGGGTACCTCGTCGACGGCACCGCCGACGAGGATGACGTCGTAGGGCGCCTCGGCGTCGTAGCCCCTGTTGAGCGGCCCCTCGACGACGGCGACGTTGTCGAAGCCGAGCCGGGCGAGCGTCTCGGTCGCCTTGCGGGCGAGGTCGGCGTCCGATTCCAGCGCGACCACGGACCCTGCCAGCCGCGACAGCACGGCCGACGAATAGCCTGTGGCGCAGCCGACATCGAGCACCACGTCGCCCGGCCGCACGTCGGCGAGCTGCACCAGCCGGCCGAACGGTGACGGCTCCATCAGGAAGCGCGCGGGCTGGCCGCCGCGCGCCGGCGCCACCTCGATGTCCTCGTCGATATAGGCGAGCTCGGCCTTGGGGCGCGGCACGAACTCCTCGCGCGGCACGCCCAGCACCGCATCCAGCACCGCCGCGTTGTTGACGTCGGTCGTGCGGAGCTGCCCGTCGACCATCTTGACCCGGCGCTGCTCGAATTCGGCTGTCATGCTGGCTCTTGTCCGGCTCGCTGCGCCGTCACGGCGCCCATTGATCCCGCGCCCGCCGGCGTGCGGCGGTCGCGCGTGAGACGGCTTGGAGGCCTCGCCCGGAATCGAACCGGGGTGCAAGGATTTGCAGTCCTCTGCGTAACCACTCCGCCACGAGGCCTCGCAGGCGCCGACGCACCACGCGGTTCAATAGGTTGGCGCCACATGCGCGTCAAGGGCGCGAGGTCTGTTCTGGAAACCGTCCCCTGCGCATTCCGAAACGGCCTCTGCGCGGTGATGCCCGTGGCGCAATCATGGCATATCCCCAGGTAAATATCCGATCAGCCATGTAAGGATGCTTGATTAGGCGGCGCCGCAAATTTTTCATATATTTGAAAACGGGATTCGGGTGCGGCCTGTTAACGGAGGCGGCAATGAGAAGACGGCTATCGCATGCGCCGTCGGATTGGCGATTGTTTCTTTCTACTTAGTTTATACTCAGTATTACAACAGAACGCCTTCAAGCTTATCGATAGCGATAAAAGCAAACATCACGGCTCAAACGATCGATGACTATCGTTCGTTGTTTCGAGCGGTCGACGAAAACGGCAAGACCGTTTGCAGCGCCGGCTTTCAGCGCGGTGGCCAAACCTACCGAAACCTCAATCCGCGGATTCTCGAAGTCTATTGTCGGCCTGACAGCGAGCAGACAAAGATCGTGGACCTGGGCAAGCCGACTAGCGACAGTTGGCGTCCGTCGCTCGTCGTTCTGGACAACAAGATCGTCGATCTGACGTCCTCCACTGCATGGGATGGAAAACGGTGGACCCGGGCCGACATGGCCTCCTCGGAGAATGCGATTCCGCTTGCCGACGGCCTCCTCGAATTCCGCCACGCTACGGAGTCCGAGCCACCGACCGTCTCCTACAAGAACGAGACCGTTATTCAATTTCCCGGCTACACGCTCTCGTCGGGAACCTACTATCGAGGCAAGTTGTATGTGGCGCTGGCACCCGTCGGGGGAGAAGAACACAGTATTTTAGCCGTTTGCGCGTGGGGGTTGGGCCAAAGTTGCAACCCCACCACATTCGCCCTCCCGGATGGGAACCGGATGGTCTACTCGATGATAGGCTACGACGGTCAAATTCTGATCGGCGGCTCCGGAATGCTGATGAGATTTGACGGCGAGAAGGCCTTCGTTCTCCATCAGAATCCTGTCTTCGAATATTATTCGTTTCTCGTATTCCGCAATTCGATCCTTGTCGGAACGTTTCCTCGCGGCTTCTTATACGAGATAAGTCCGACGGATTGGTCGGTTAAAGACATCGAAGCTCCGCCCAACGGAGTGGATGGCTTTCAAAACCATGAGCAATTCGAAACGGCAACGCTGGACTACCTGAACAAGATCGGTGAGCCGTACTATCGTGAAGCGCAGTCGCTGGCGCTCATGGGCGGGCGTGTCTTCGTCGGCATGTACCCGTGGGGCGACGTTTGGGAACGGGGCCACGGCGGAGAATGGACATCGATCGACCTGGTTGATCCCGGAGCGAAGCGCAATCAGCTTCCGTGGCCCTATTTCGAAGAAATGCAACAGCGAATTCAAGCCATGAAGGCCGATCCGCGTTCGGCGTCCAATGACAAGTGGCTGCTGGATGCATTCTGGGCCAGGCGCATTCACTCCCTCGTGCCTTCCCCATATGGGCTGGCAGCCGGCATCGGCAATTTAAGCGGAAGGGCTTACGATCCGGAGAGGGATACCTTCATGTCGAAGAACGACATCGACCTCTATGGCCGCGTCAAGCTGCTGCAGCGGCCCATGTCTGTTTTTGCGCAGGTCGCGGAGACGGGGCGCACGACGCTCTCGTTCACGATCGATAGAAGCGGCATCCGTATCGCGCAGGATAAGAAGACGATAGCGGACGCCAAGATGCCGATAAGCGACGACATCCTCGACAAGATATCGAGCGTCGTCATAGGCGCGGGCGTGTATGGCAAAACGGCAAGCTCGCTCCTAACCACGACTCGTCTTTCGTACGTGGGCGACTAGCCATATCGAGCGCCGCATCGCCGTCGAGAGCTGTGTCCGGCATGCTGACGCCGAACTGAACCGGTGGATGCCGCAGGCTCCCGCGCCCCGCTCGGGAGCGGCTGGCACCTCAGATCAGCGGCGTCAGCCAGTCGACGATCTCGAGGGCGGCCTTGTGGAAGGCGCTGTCGAGGCCGGCCACGAAGGCGTCGGCGCCCTCGCCCGAGACCGGCGCCGCCGCGGTGAACAGCCGCGAGGCGCGCACCACGCCGTTGCGGTCGTTGAGCAACTGCACGAAGAGCTGGACCTCGGCGCGGTTGCCGCCGTCGAGCCGGACCTCGAAGGAGCGGATGTCGGTGAGGACCTGGTAGTCGATTGCCAGCCCGTCGCCCGGCCGCCCGACGCCGCCGAAGCGGCCCGAGCGCTGCAGCGTCTCGGCGAGCCGCGCCTGCACGATGCGCGGCAGCCGGTCGGCCCATTGCGCGCCGCCCAGATACTGGATCGACTTGGCCGACGGCTTGACGACGATGCTCTCGCTGTCGAGCGCCTTGAGCGCGGTCGGCTCGGCCACCAGCACCTGCCGCCGGGTCGTGCGGGCATGGCCCGCCGCCGGCGACACCGCCGTCAGCTCGAACGTGTCGAGCGGCTTGGAGCCGCCACCGAGCACCGCACAGCCCGACAGAACGAGCACGCACGCAAGCGCACCGAATGCAAACCGCCCTACTCTCACGCCAATCCGCCGGTCCTGCGGGCCGCGCCAACCCCTGGCGACGCCCCTCTCACTCCCCTGTCACAATGTCTTGGGGCGGCGGCTACCCAAAGTCAACGCCGGGCGCGGCCGTCATACTCGCGCACGCTGCCCTCGCCGCCGGTGAGAATCCGCTGCGGATTGCGCTGGAAATCGGTGATCGCGGCCTCGATGCGCTGGATCGCGCGGCGGCCTTCCTGCGCCAGAGCCTCGAAATCGCGCAGGCCCTGCCCGGAAAACCGGGCGAATCCGTCGGTGATGGCACCGAGCCGGGAGTTCAGCGTCTCGCCGACCTTGCGGAACTCCTTCAGCGTGGCGCTGGCGTCCGCCATCACGCCCTCGGCGTCGCCGGATCCGAGCAGACTGTCGACTTTCTGCAACACTCCGTCGACGCGCACCGAGGCCTTGTTGAGCCTGTCTGCGAGCTGCGCGGCGTCGGCGATGGCCTTGTCGATATCGCCGGACCGCTCGCCGATGCGCGTCGTCACCTTGGCGATGTCGTTGGCGGCCGAGTTGATGGTCTGGCTTGTCTGCTGGAAGTTGGTCAGCGCCGTGCTCACCGTCGCGGGGTCGACGCCATCGAGCACCTTGTTGACCTTGTCGATCGCCTGGCCGGCCTGGCCGGTGAAGTCGTTGATGGAGGCGACCGTCGCGTCGACCTTCTCGACGATGCCCTGGAGCTTGGCGGTCGAATCGCGAAAATTCTGCGTCACCTGCTGCACGTTGTCGACGATCCCGGCGACCTTGTCGCGATCGACCGAATTGAGCAGGTTCTCGGCCGCGGACAGCGTGCTGGAGAGCTGGTCGGAGACGCCGGTGATGGTGTCCGACAGCTTGCTGACGCTCGCCAGGAAATCGTCCACGCCGCCGGCATTGCTGGCGAGCGCGTCGGAGAAGGTCTTGACGTTGTTGACCGTGTCGGTCAGCGGCCCGCGCGTGTCGTTGACGAAGCCTTCGAGCCCGGCCAGCGCCTTGTCGGCGCGCGTCAGGATTGTCTGCGCCGTCTGCAGCAGGTTGGTCACGGCAGACGGCGAGGCCTCGATCACGGCGATCTGGTTGTGCTCCTCCGCCTGCTGCAGCAGGTTCGGCTCGTCGGTGCTGCCGCCGCGCAGCTCGATGTTGGCCTGCCCGGTGAGGCCGGCGAGCCCGATGTCGGCCTTGGTCGACTGGGTGATCGGCGTCAGCCGGTCGACGCGCGTGTCGGCGATCGCCACGCCGGGATTGTTGATGTCGATGAAGACGCGGCGCACGTCGCCGACCTTGACGCCGTTGAACAGCACCGCGCTGCCGCGCCCCAGCCCCGAGGCGGAGCCGGGGATGCGCACGCGCAGCGTCACCACCTCGCCGCGGTCGACGCCGCCGGCGGTCCAGTAGACGAAGCCGAACGCCGCCAGGATGGCGATCAGCGTGAACAGGCCGACGGCGATGTAGTTGGCTCTGGTTTCCATCTGTCCGGTCCTTCACGCTCCCGCCGGTTCGTCACGGGCGATCTGTCGCGCACGCTTGCCGCGAAAATATGACTTAACCCAGGGCTCTTCGCTCGCCAGCATGTCCTCGATCGTGCCCTGCACGAGGACGCGCTTCTGGCCGAGCACGGCAATGCGATCGCACACCGAAAACAGGCTGTCGAGGTCGTGGGTGACCATGTAGACGGTCAGCCCCATCGTCTCGCGCAGCTTGGCGACCAGCTCGTCGAACTCGCTGGCGCCGATAGGGTCGAGGCCCGAGGTCGGCTCGTCGAGGAACACCACGTCGGGGTCGAGCGCCAGCGCGCGGGCGAGCGCGGCGCGCTTGATCATGCCGCCCGAGAGCTGGTGCGGCATCTTGCCAGCCGTGTCGGCGTCGAGGCCCACCAGCTCCAGCTTCAGCACCGCCAGCTCGTCCATCAGCTTGCGCGGCAGGTCGAGATATTCGCGCATCGGCACCTGGATGTTCTCGCGCACGGTGAGCGAGGAAAACAGCGCGCCGTGCTGGAACAGCACGCCCATCCGCATGTCGATCTGCATGCGCTCGGCCTCGCTCGCCTTGTCGACGTCGACGCCGAACAGGCGGATCGTGCCGCCGCGCTTGCGGTTGAGCCCGAGGATGGTGCGCAGCAGCACCGACTTGCCGGAACCCGACGCGCCGACGAAGCCGAGGATCTCGCCGGGATAGATGTCGAGCGACAGGTTTTCGAGCACGAGCTTGTCGCCGAAGCCGACGGTGACGTCGCGCACCGAGATGATCGGCTCGCCGCCGCGCCCGGCCGGCGGGGTGGCGGGTGCCGTCGCGGGTCTCTCCTGCGTTGCGTCGCCGTCCGCCATCGCCCGCCTCAGAAGTCGATCGCCGCGTAGAACATGGCGAACATGCCGTCGACGACGATCACCACGAAGATCGCCCGCACGACCGAGGCCGTCACCCGCCGCCCGAGCGATTCGGCGCTGCCCTCGACCTTCATGCCCTCTACCGAGGCGATGATGCCGATGATCAGCGCCATGAACGGCGCCTTGATCAGCCCCGCCATGATCGTGTTGATGCCGATGCCCGCCTGCAGGCGGTCGAGGAAGGCTTCCGGCGGGATGCCCGAATAGCTCCAGGCGACCGCCATCGCGCCGACGAGCGCCGCGAGGTCGGCGAGGATGGTCAGGCAGGGCAGCGCGATCAGCAGCGCCACCAGCCGCGGGAAGACCAGCACGGCGACGGGGTTGAGGCCGATGACGGTCAGCGCGTCGACCTCCTCGCGCATCTTCATCGAGCCGATCTCGGCGGTGATGGCGCTGCCCGAGCGGCCGGCCAGCATGATCGCCGTCATCAGCACGCCGAGCTCGCGCAGCACCAGGATGCCGACGAGGTCGACGACGAAGATCTCGGCGCCGAAGAAACGGAGCTGGAAGGCGCCCTGCTGGGCGATGATCGCGCCGACGATGGCCGACATCAGCAGCACCACGGGGATCGCGCCGATGCCCATGCGGTCGACCTGGTTGACGATCGCCGCCGGGTTGATGGCGTGGCCGCGGCCGAGCTTGAGCTGGGCGCCGCGGATCGTGGCGCCGAGGATGTGCAGCCCCAGCTTGGCGTCGCCGAGCATGCCGTAGACGCCCTTGCCGGTCGCCTCCAGCAGCGCCAGCACGAAGAAGTCGCGCCGCGCCGGCGCCGGCTCGACGCGCCTGGCGGCCGCCTCGCGCACCGCGCCGACGAGGATG
>JAFKJY010000035.1 GCA_017305835.1 Hyphomicrobiales bacterium | reverse complement strand
GCGTGCGGCCGCCGGCCAGCTCGCCGAGCCGGCTGCCGCTGCCCGCCGTGTGGAGGACGATCTCCGGCACCAGCGGCGGCCGCATCGGATGCAGCCGCTCGCGCAGGAGGCGGGCGGGCGGCGTCGGGGTCACGACCTATCCGGCCTGGATCAGCACCGCGCTCTCGAACTCCAGCACCTTGTCGCCGTCCTGGTTGAAGGCCTCGCACATCAGCGTCATCAGCCGCCAGCCGGGGCGGGAGGCGAGCGCGCGGTGGGCGACGGCGCGGCGGGTGAAGGTGATGGTGTCGCCGGCATAGACCGGCTTCAGCCATTTCAGCTTCTCGAAGCCGGGCGAGGGGCCGAATTGCGGCCGCGGGCCGGGACCATCCCAGGGCTGCGCGTGGGTGTCCTCGCGGTGCGCGAGGTTGTAGCGCATCCACATTGCGCAGGTGTGCCAGCCGGAGGCGCAGTGCCGGCCGAACACGCTGCGCTCGGCCGCCGCCTCGTCGACGTGGAAGCGCTGCGGGTCGTATTTGCGGGCGAATTCCTTGATCTCTTCCGACCCGAAGGTGTGACTGCCGAGCGTCACCGTCTCGCCGAGGCGGAAGAACCTGTCGAGCGGGCTCATGCGGCGGCTCCGCGCTTCAGGAACATGCCGGTGTTCTGCAATTCCGCGACCACCTCGCCGCGCTGGTTGCGCAACTCGTGGCGGCAGGTGACGAAGCCGAGGCCGGGGCGCGAGGCCGATTCGCGCTTGGCCGTCACCGTGCTCGATCCGGTGAGTGTGTCGCCGGCCAGAACCGGCCTCTTCCAGCGCACGTAGTCGATGCCCGGCGAGCCCTGCGAGGTCGAGTCCAGCAGGAAGGCGTCGCACATCATGCGCATGAACATGCAGCAGGTGTGCCAGCCCGAGGCCGACAGCCCGCCGAGGATGCTCGCCTTGCCGGCCGTCTCGTCGAGATGCATGGGCTGGGCGTCGAACTGGCTGGCGAAGTCGATGATCTCGGCCGCCGTCACGTTCTTGCTGCCCAGCGGGATGGAGGCGCCTTCCTCGAAATCCTCGAAGGCCCATTTTACGTTCGTCATGGATGTTCCTGTTCAATCTTGAACAACCATTCTGGCCGTTCCCGCCCGCTTGTTCAATGATCCAGAGCGCGGAAGCGGGTTCCCGACCGGCCGCGCAACCGGACCTTAATCAATGGGCGGACAGATTGCGCGCGAAGGGACCCGCGCGCCGAAAAACGCAGCCAGTCCGGGTCGGGGAGGCTTTCCATGAAACTGTCACGACGGTCGTTCTGCGCCTGCGCCCTCGGCGCGCCGCTAATCGCGCAACCCGCCTTCGCACAGGCCATGGCCTGCGACGTGATGACGCCGGAGCGGCAGGCGCTGAAGACGCCGGACGAGGCGATCCAGCGGCTGAAAGAGGGCAATCTGCGCTTCGTGCAGGGCCACACGGTCAATTGCGACCTGATGGCCCAGGCGCACCAGACCGCGACCTACCAGTCGCCGGCGGCGGCGATCGTCGGCTGCATCGATTCGCGCGTGCCGCCGGAGCTGATCTTCGACCAGCGCATCGGCGACGTGTTCTGCGCCCGCATCGCCGGCAACTTCGTCAACACCGACATCCTCGGCAGCCTGGAGTTCGCCACCAAGGTCTCCGGCGCCAAGGCGGTCGTGGTGCTGGGGCACACGTCCTGCGGCGCGATCCGCAGTGCGATGGCGGGCGTCGAGATGGGCAACATCACCGGCCTGCTTTCCAACATCAGGCCGGCGCTGCCGGCGGCCACCGAGGCGGGCGGCACGCTCGACCCGGCGAACGGCGAGCAGGTCGCCAAAGTGACGGTCGCCAATGTGCGCCTCGCCGTCGAGGCGGTCACCGCGCGCAGCGACATCATGCGCGGGCTTGTCGAGGCGGGGGAGCTCAAGGTCGCCGGCGCCGTCCACGACCTGGCGACCGGCGAGGTCGCCTGGCTCTAGGCGTCAGAGCCAGCCGCGGCGGCGGAAATACCAGAAGGGCAGGATCGCCGAGGCCACCATCAGGGCCAGCGCGAACGGGTAGCCCCATTCCCAGCCGAGCTCGGGCATGTTGGTGAAGTTCATGCCGTAGACGGACGCGACGAGCGTCGGCGGCAGGAAGACCACGGCGGCCACCGAGAAGATCTTGATGATGGCGTTCTGCTCGATGTTGATCATGCCGAGCGTGGCGTCGAGCAGGAAGTTGATCTTCTGCGACAGGAAGGTCGAATGGTCGGCCAGCGAGACGACATCGCGCGTCAGCGTCTTGATCCGCGCCCGCATGTCCTTGGCGATCCTGGCCGGACCGGCCGCCGCGCCGAGGAAGCTGGACAGGCGCTGCAGGGTCAGCAGGCTGTCGCGGATGTTGGCGACGAGGTCCTCCTTGCGGCCGATCGCCGTCAGCAGCTTCTGGAAGTCGCGGCCGCGCTCGGACGCCTTGGTGCCGCGGGCCTGGAAGATGTTCTGCGAGATGGTCTCCACGTCGCGGCCGGCGCGCTCCAGGATGTCGGCCAGCCGGTCGACGACCGCCTCCAGGAGCGCGAGCAGGATGCTGTCGCCTCCCGAGCAGCCGGTCGCTGCCTTTTCGGCGCGCTGCGGGAAGCTGCGAAAGGGCTTCGGCTCGCTGTAGCGGACGGTGAGCAGCCGGCGGCCGGACAGCACGAAGGTGACCGGCGCCACCGTCGGCGCTTCGGTGTCGGTCCCCGACAGCAGGCTGACCGTCATGAAATAGGCGCCGTCCTCGGCATAGAGGCGGCTGGAGATCTCGATCTCCTCCATTTCCTCGCGGGTCGGGATCTCGACGCCCAGCCATTGCTGAGCCAGATGCGCTTCCTCGCGGCTGGGGGCATGGAGATCCATCCACACCACGCTCTCGCCGGCCTGCGCCGCGTCGACCGGCAACAGGCGCCCGTTCTCCGTCGCGAAAGCCCTGATCATGGCAGGCCTCCTCTTCGGTGCGGTCGGCCGCGCTGCGGCGGCGACGATGACAGACAGGAAGCGGACCATACCGTCCGCGATGGTGCCCGGCGGGCGCGACCGCATTAGCCCCGTTGGTGAGAGGGGTCAAGCCGCACGGGGGCGCTGCCGGGAAGAGCCCTCAGGTGTTGAACTTGAACAGCATCACGTCGCCGTCCTGGACGACGTATTCCTTGCCCTCGTCGCGGGCCTTGCCCGCCTCCTTGGCCACCACCTCGCCGCCGAGCGCGACGAAGTCGTCATAGGCGATGGTCTGGGCGCGGATGAAGCCGCGCTCGAAGTCGGTGTGGATGACGCCGGCGGCCTGCGGCGCTTTGGCACCCTTCTCGACGGTCCAGGCGCGCGTCTCCTTCGGGCCGGCGGTGAAGAAGGTGATGAGGTGGAGCAGCTCGTAGCCGGCGCGGATCAGCCGGTCGAGGCCGGGCTCGGAAAGCCCCATCGCGTCGAGGAACTCCTTGGCCTCCTCGTCGGGAAGCTGGGCGACCTCGGCCTCGATGGCCGCCGAGATGACCACCGAGCGCGCGCCCTGCTCGGCGGCCATCTTCTCGACGGCTCGGGTGTGGGCGTTGCCGGCGGCCGCGTCGGCCTCGGCGACGTTGCAGACGTAGAGCACCGGCTTGGAGGTCAAGAGGTTGAGGCGCTGGAGCATGATAAGATCCTCGTGCGCGATGCCGGGCAGCATCACGCGCACCGGCTTGCCGTCCTGCAGCAGCGCCAGCGCCTTCTCCATGACCGGCAGCACGGTCATGGCTTCCTTTTCCTTGCCAGTCGCCTTCTTGCGGGTGGCGACGATGCGGCGCTCGAGGCTTTCGAGGTCGGACAGCATCAGCTCCGTCTCGACCGTCTCGGCGTCGGCCACGGGATCGATGCGGCCCTCGACATGGGTGATGTCGTCGTCCTCGAAGCAGCGCAGCACGTGCACGATGGCGTCGACCTCGCGGATGTTGGCGAGGAACTGGTTGCCCAGCCCTTCGCCTTTCGAGGCGCCGCGCACAAGCCCGGCTATGTCGACGAAGGAGATGCGGGTGGGCACGATCTCCTTCGACTTCGCGATGCCCGCGATCGTCTTCAAGCGCGGATCGGGGACGGCCACCTCGCCGGTGTTCGGCTCGATGGTGCAGAACGGATAGTTCGCGGCCTGCGCGGCCGCCGTCCGCGTCAGCGCGTTGAAGAGCGTCGACTTGCCGACGTTCGGCAGGCCGACGATGCCGCATTTGAAACCCATGATGGAACGGTCCTAACGGGAAGCCAGAATTTGCTCAGGGCTATGGGCGAACGGATCGACGATCGTCAAGGCTTTGCCGTCGGCTTCGACGCGCTGACCATCCTGAAGGTCCTCGGAAAGGAAATGGCTGCAGCCCAGCTCGAGCGCCGAGGCGAGCAGCAGGCAGTCCCACCAAGAGTATGCGGTCCGGTAGCGAATTCGGCGTGCCGTGCCGACGGTGTCGATGCCGATCGCCGTGGCGCCCCAGATGAGGATGTCGTCAGACAGGCGGAAGACCGTTTCCTGCTCGATGTCGCGGCGCTTGCGCAGGACGACGTCGACGAATTCGTTGGCGACCTGCAGGTTCGAGCAGCCGAGACGCTGCCGTCCCAGCACCGTCAGCCAATCGCGACACGCCGAACGTTTGGCCGCTTCCCGCTCGTCGTGAGCGTAGAACCAGATATTCGTATCAACGAATATCACGTTGCCAGTTCCGGGAGTTGCGCTCCCTCGCGCCAGGCATCCGGCCGTTCTCCGAGATGTTCAGCGCAGGGCCGGCGAGAAAGCGTTCGATCGCTTCGAGCTGGGGATTGCGCCCGCTTTTCGCTGCCGCGCGATCGCCTGCCTCGATGCTGGCTTTCACAGCCTCTGCCAGGTATTTCGACATGCTCTTGCCGGCCTTCGCCGCCTCGATCCGGGTCGCGCGGTAGAGGTCGTCGTCCATGGAAACGGTCACATTCTTCATCACAGCCTCACGAAAACACGAAGTCCATGTTTTCGTGATATCGTGTTTCCGTGACGGCGTGTCAACCTAGCGCCGCACCCGGTAGCGGGCGTGGATGGCGCCGTTCTTCAAGCCTTTGGCGAATTCGAGATCGAGCCAGCGGTCCGGCTGCGCGCCGCCGAAGGCGGGGAGGCCGGAGCCGAGCACGACCGGGATGATGCCGACCTCGACCGTGTCGAGCAGGTCCGCCTCCATGAATTGCCTCGCCAGCGCGCCGCCGCCGAACATCCAGATGCGTCCGGCCGCACCCCTCCGCCGCAGCCGCGCCAGCATGTCGGCCGGCGAGCCGTCGATCGTTTCGACACCCTCGGGGAGATCGGCCGGCGGCCGGCGCGTGGCGACGACCACCGGCCAGCGCGCATAGGACCATTCGGGCTGGCGGCGCACGGCCTCGTAGGTCTCGCGGCCCATGACGAGGCCGGTGACGGAGGCCTCGAAGGCAGGGAAGTCGAACTCGGCGTCGGCTGGAAACGCATCGAGCCAGTCGACGCTGCCGTCGGGTCGCGCGATGAAGCCGTCGAGGCTCATCGCGAACATGTAGATCACGTCGTTCATCGGGCCGCTCCGCGGGAGGAGGAAACCGGATAGCACGTGCCCGGGGCATCATGCGACACGGGCGCCGCTCATTGCCGCCATGTGCTGCCAGCCGGCGGCTCAGTCCTTGCCGAGCAGCTTCTTCAGCATGGCCGCCATCGGGCCGGTCTCGGGGATCTTGACCTGCGGCTGCCTGGGCCGCGCCTGGCGGATGTGGCTCTGGCCCTTGGGCGCCGGCTTCGGCTCGCCGGCTCCGGTCTTTTCGCCGGCCTTGCCCTGCACGGCGAGGCTGACCTTGTTCATGAAGCCGTTGTCGTCGCCCTTCGCCAGCATCGGGGCGGCGTCGGCCACCGCGCCGAGCAGCGGCTCCAGCCATTCGCCGTCGGCCTTGGAGAAGTCGCCCAGCACCCAGGGCATGACCAGCTCCTTGACGCCGGGATGGCCGATGCCGATGCGCACGCGCCGGTAGGCGTTGCCGCAATGGGCGTCGAGCGAGCGGATGCCGTTGTGGCCGCCGCTGCCGCCACCGGTCTTGACCCGCACCTTGCCGGGGGCGAGGTCGAGCTCGTCGTAGAGAACGGTCAGGCTGTTGGGGCCGAGCTTGTAGAAGCGCATCGCCTCGCCGGCGGCCTGGCCGGAGAGGTTCATGAAGGTCTGCGGCTTCATCAGCAGCACCTTCTCGCCGCCGAGCATGCCTTCGGCGACGAGCGCCTGGAACTTCTTGGCCCAGGGCGAAAAGGAATGGCGGCGGGCAATCGCGTCCGCCGCCATGAAGCCGACATTGTGCCGGTTGTTCTCGTGCTTGGAGCCGGGATTGCCGAGACCCGCTATGATGATCATGGCGATCCTCCCGGCAGTCCCGAGCGGGAGGAGGATTACTCCTCCCCGCCCTTCTTGGCTTCCTCGGCCGGCTCGGCCGCGGCTTCCTCGCCCTCGACGGGCTCGGGCTTCATGGCCGACGAGCCGGCGATGGTGGCGATGGTGAAGTCGCGGTCCTGGATGACCGGCTTGACGCCCTGCGGCAGCTTCACCGAGGAGATGTGGATGGAATCGCCGATGTCGCGGCCGGACAGGTCGACCACGATGAACTCGGGGATCGCCGTGGCCGGCACCGTGAACTCCACCTCGTGGCGCACGATGTTGAGCACGCCGCCGCGCTTGATGCCGGGCGACTTCTCCTCGTTCTCGAAGTGGACCGGAATCTCGACGGTCACGACCGTGTCCTTGCCGACGCGCAGGAAGTCGACATGCACGGGGAAGTCGCGGACCGGGTCGAGCTGGTAGTCCTTCGGCAGGACCTGGATCTTCTTGCCGCCGACGTCGATCGTGGCGATGGTGGTCAGGAAGCCGCCGCCGTGGATCTTGTAGTACACTTCCTTGTAGGACAGTGCGATGGACAGGGGCGTCTGCTTGTCGCCGTAGATGACGGCGGGCACCTTGCCGTTGCGCCGAAGTTCCCGGGCGGACCCCTTACCGACCCGTTCGCGCGCCTCGGCCTTGAGCTCGTAGCTCTCGTGGCTCATGGCTTTTCCTTTCGGTTGTGGAGCGTCTTCCGGGCGGCCGAAGCCTTGCCCCGAAAACGTCGAAAGCGGCCTTGCCAGCCGCCCCCGCCCCGCGCTGCCTCCAAGGGTGTCCGCACGGGTGGCGGCTCTATAGCCGAACGGGCCGGCGGCCGCAAGATGGCCCGGCGCGGCCCGCCGGGCTCCCGGTTCCGCCGGCTATCTGTGCCGCAGGTTGGGCAGGAAGATCGCCAGCAGGCCCATCAGCGGCAGGAAGGAGCACAGCCAGTAGACGTACTCGATGCCGCGCGCGTCGGCGATGACGCCGAGCACGGCGGCGGCGATGCCGCCCATGCCGAAGGCGAAGCCGAAGAAGATGCCGGCGACCATGCCGACGCGGCCCGGCACGAGCTCCTGCGCCATGACCAGGATCGCAGGGAAGGACGAGGCCATGATCAGGCCGATGATCACCGACAGCATGCCCGTCCAGAACAGGTCGACATAGGGCAGCGCCAGCGAGAAGGGCAGGGCGCCGAGGATCGAGAACCAGATCACCGCCTTGGTGCCGATGCGGTCGCCGATCGGGCCGCCCAGCACGGTGCCGAGCGCGAAGGCGCCGAGGAACAGGAACAGCATGATCTGCGCGGATTCGATCGACAGGCCGAAGCGCTCCATCGTGAAGAAGGTGTAGTAGCTGCTGAACGCGGCCGTGTAGATGTTCTTGGTGAAGGTCAGCAGCATCAGGACGATCAGAATCGCGGTCGTGCGTTGCCTGCTCAGCGGCATCGCGGCCGAGACCGGGCCGCGCGCCACGGCGGCGCGGCGCTTCTGCTCGTACCAGCGGCCGACGCGGTAGAGCACGAAGATGCCGACCAGCGCGGCCAGCGCGAACCAGGCGATGCTTCCCTGGCCGCGCGGCACGATGATGAAGGCGGCGAGCAGCGGGCCGATCGCCTGGCCGAAATTGCCGCCCACCTGGAAGAAGGACTGCGCCATGCCGTAGCGGCCGCCCGAGGCGGTGCGCGCCACGCGCGAGGATTCGGGGTGGAAGACGGCCGAGCCGATGCCGATCAGCGCGGCGCCGACGAGCAGCATCGGATAGCTGTGGGCGACCGACAGCAGCAGCAGGCCGACGAGGCTCGAGCCCATGCCGACCGGCAGCGAATAGGGCATGGGCCGCTTGTCGATGACCAGCCCGATCACCGGCTGCAGCAGCGAGGCCGTCACCTGGAAGGTCAGCGTCAGCAGGCCGATCTGCCAGAAGTCGAGGCCGTAATTCTCCTTCAGCATCGGATAGATCGCCGACAGCATCGACTGCAGCACGTCGTTGAGCATGTGGCAGAAGCTGACGGCCGCGATGATCGCGAAGGTCGTCGTGCCGAGCGCGTTGCGCGCGAGAGGGGCCGTGGTGTCGGTCAAGATGCTGCTCCGGTCTGCGGACGCGCACCCTATAGCGCCGTTCGCATCCCCCTGTCAGGGCCTCTTGCGCATGAGTGCCTGCGCCAGAGCATGGCTGTTCCTGCCGGTTCTCACGCCGAAAGGGCGACGCTGTTGCGCCCGGAGACGGCCACGAAGGCGCGGTGCGTGCCCTTGCCGGCCGACTTCGCCGCATAGAGAGCCTGGTCCGCGGCGGCCATCAGGTCGGCCGGCGCGGCGCCCTCATCGGGAGCGGTGGCGCTGCCGATGCTGACGCCGACGCCGAGCAGGTCGTTGATGCCGACGTCGAAGGGCCGGCCGATTGCGGCGATGATGCGCTTGGCGACGAAGGCCGCTTCGTCGGAGCCGGCGCCGGGCAGCAGCACGACGAACTCGTCGCCGCCCAGCCGGCAGGCGGTGTCCTGCGTGCGCAGGCAGTGGCGCAGGCGGCCGGCGAGGGCGCGCAGCAGCAGGTCGCCGGCGCCGTGGCCGTGATTGTCGTTGACCGCCTTGAAGCCGTCGAGGTCGAGGCACAGCAGCGCGAAGCGCTCGCCGCGGGCGAGCCTGGCACACAGCGCCTGCAGCGTCTCCTCCAGATGGAGGCGGTTAGGCAGGCCGGTCAGCTTGTCGGTGAGGGCGGCCTGCCGCGTCTGCAACTCGGCCTGGATCATGCGGCGGATCAGCCTGTGGTTCTGCATCAGGAGCCCGACGAGGCCGCCGACCCAGAGCGGCACCAGCGCGGCCACCGCCATCATGCCGGGCCGCCCGGACAGCACGAGCGCTAGGCCGAAGGGCAGGTAGCAGACGAGGACGACGGCGATGCCGTAGCGCGGCAGGGCGGCGATGCGCATCGAGGAGACGCTGGCGGCGGCGACCGTGTTGACGGCCGCCAGCACCGCCAGCGAGGTGATGCCGCTGCGCATGCACAGGAACATGCCGGCGGCGAAGACGAGGCACCACAGCAGGCCGGTGGCGAGCATGGCGGCTTGTTGGCGGAGCTGCCCGCCGCTGTTGTCGCGCTCCGCCGAGCGCACTATCGCCAGCCGGGCCGCCACGATGGCGAGGTCGGTCGCCAGCCACAGCCACGGCCAGACCTCTCCCGTCCGCCAGCCGGCGACCAGCGCGGTGGCGGCGATCGAGAGGAAGCCGACGAGGAGGGAGAGGCGGCTGTCGATGACATAGGCGATGAGGCGCGCCCGCACCTCGGGGGACGCCGGCTCGCGGGTCGCGGCCAGCCAGTCGAAGGCGCGCCACAGCGATCGGAACCGGCGATCTGTGCCGGCTCGGCCGGGCGAGGCTCCGGAAAGCCGCCATGCCGTCGAGGGTTCCATGGCAGCCGATTACCAACCGGCCGTTAAGGAAAGGCCCCTGAAATCCCTAGGATTTTCGCGATCGGCGCGGCGCGGGCGGCGTCAGTCGAACAGGCTGGAGACCGATTCCTCGGTCGCCGTGCGCGAGATCGCCTCGCCGATGAGGTCGGCGATGGAGACGACGCGGATGTTGCGGGCCGAATCGATACTGGAGGAGGGCTGGATCGAATCGGTGATGACCAGCTCCTTCAGCTTGGAGCCGGTGATGCGGGCGATGGCGCCGCCCGACAGCACGCCGTGGGTGATGTAGGCGGTGACGCTGGTGGCGCCGTTGGCCAGCAGCGCGTCGGCGGCGTTGCACAGCGTGCCGCCCGAATCGACGATGTCGTCGATCAGGAGGCAGTCCTTGCCGTGGACGTCGCCGATGACGTTCATCACCTCGGACTCGCCCGGCCGGTCGCGCCGCTTGTCGACGATGGCGAGCGGCGCGTCGATGCGCTTGGCGAGCGCGCGGGCGCGCACCACGCCGCCGACGTCCGGCGACACCACCATCACGTTGGAGAGCTGGTAGTGCGCCTTCACATCGCGGGCCAGCACCGGCACCGCGAAGAGGTTGTCGGTCGGGATGTCGAAGAAGCCCTGGATCTGCCCGGCGTGGAGGTCGAGCGTGAGCACGCGGTCGGCGCCAGCCTCGGTGATGAGGTTGGCCACCAGCTTGGCCGAGATGGGCGTGCGGCCCGACGCGCGCCGGTCCTGCCGGGCATAGCCGAAATAGGGGATCACCGCGGTGATGCGACGCGCCGAGGAGCGGCGGAAGGCGTCGATCATGATGAGGAGTTCCATCAGGTGATCGTTGGCCGGATAGGAGGTGGACTGGAGAACGAAGACGTCCTCGCCGCGCACGTTCTCCTGGATCTCGACGAAGATCTCCTGGTCGGCGAACCGCCTGACGCTGGCTTTTCCGAGAGAGATGTTGAGGTAGCGGGAGACGGCCTCGGCCAACGCCCGATTGGAATTGCCCGCGAAGAGCTTCATTGAGAGGTCCCGGTGGCGACCAGCGACGGATAGGCGCCTTTTAGCCCTGTCCGCGCACATTGCAAGGCCGTAGCTCCGCCTGCCGGCGCATATCCCCCGCCGGGTCTTTCGCGCGCGCGGGGCCGTGAATATGCGGCTCGCAGCCGGGTTCAAGCAGTGTTGCCTCAAGTAATATTTCGTTCTGCGCGGAAAGTTGAGAATTTTTCGATGCAACCAAGTTCAGTGGTTATGAGTTACTGTAATCAGCCAAAATCCATTGTAATATTCTGTATGAATTTGTAAGTAAAAACCCATATTCTGCCGTAATCAGTGCAATATTCCGCCATGATCTCTGGCGAGTGTTCTCCCCGCAGGCAACGACCGATCGGCCCCGCCCATTCCCGGGGCCTTCTTCATGGTTCCAAAGGAGACTGAACAATGAACAAGATTCTTGCTGCTCTCGCCGTCGCGACGCTCGCCTCGCCGGCCTTTGCCCAGGCCGTGGATTTCGCGACCGCGGACGCCGATGCGAACGGCAAGGTCACCTGGGAAGAGGTGCAGAAGGCTGCGCCGAACGTGACCGAGGACCAGTTCAAGGCTGCCGACGCGGACCAGAGCGGCGACCTTTCGCAGGAAGAGCTCGCCAAGCTCGGCGGCTGATCCCTGAACGCGGCGGCCGCGGACCCTGTCCGCGGCCGCCAATTCTCTACACGGCTCCCTAGCCCTTCGCGCCGGACAGCCAGACCGCGAGATCGTCGATCGTGCGGTCGGCGATCGCTTCCATGATCGCGGGCGTCACCGCGCTCCAGCCGCCGGGACCCTGTCCGGCCGGCACCTTCTGCTGGCCCTGGATCCGGTTCACCCGGTTGCCCGCGGCGTCCAGCACATCCCAGACATAGATGACCACCGTTTCGCGATTGTCCGTGAAGGCCGAGAAATAGCCCTTCAGGACATGCGTGCCGCCGGTATTGACGAGCGTGATGCCGCGCTGGGCGGCGCGGGCGGCGAGCCGCGCCGACAGCGGCTGCAGCTTGGCCGAATCGGCGCCTACCACCGGCGCGAACTCGATGCGGGCGGGCGTCCTGATCGCCGCGGCCTGCGGCGCCGGCGCGGCGGCCTGCGTGACGGGCGGCGGCGCCTGGGGCGCCTGCGCGACGGGCGGCACGGCGGCCGGAGCCGCCGGCCGGCCGGGAACGGACTGGCCGGGATCGGGCTGCACCGCCGTCACGGCCGGCTGGTCGGGGACCCTGACGTCGGTGCCGGGCGGCGGCGGCGGGACGGAGCGGGCCTGCTCGCTGGTCAGCGGCGCGAGGTCGGACGGGTCGACGCCGGACTTGGTGCATCCGGCCGCCA
>JAFKJY010000034.1 GCA_017305835.1 Hyphomicrobiales bacterium | reverse complement strand
GCGCTATCGTGCAGGATGCGGGAATTGCCGAAGGGCGGCTGCAGTCGCGGGCGCGGCGCCGTCGGCAGCTCGGCAAGCTGCCCTCCATCATCGGCACGCTGCCGATGATCGTCGTCGCGGTCGGCGTCTTCGTCATCGGCCTGAGCTTCACGGTCGTGCTCTCCTTCACGAGCTCCAAGCTCTTCCCGACCTTCAATTTCGTCGGCTGGTACCAGTACGAGCGCCTGTGGGCCACGGCGCGCTGGGTCGAATCCGTCAAGCACATCTGGTTCTACGGCGCTGGTCAGATCGGCCTCAGCCTGGTGCTCGGCTTCCTGCTCGCCGTGTTCATGGACCAGCGCATCCGCGGGGAAGACACCTTCCGTACCATTTTCCTCTATCCCTTCGCGCTCTCCGCGATCATCACGGGCCTGGTCTGGCAGTTGATGCTCGATCCGATCTGGGGCCTTCAGGCCGCCGTCCGTAGCTGGGGATGGACCGATTTCAAGTTCGCCCCGCTCGCCAGCGGCGAGACGGCGCTCATCGGCATGATCGTGGCCAGCACGTGGAACGGCGTCGGCGTGACCATGGCGATCCTGCTCGCGGGGCTGCGCGGGGTCGACAGCGAGATCTGGAACGCCACCAGGGTCGACGGCATCCCGCGCTGGCGCACCTATCTGTGGATCGTCCTGCCGATGATGCGCGGCACGGTGGCGACGGCCGTCATCCTGCTGCTGGTCGGCGTCGTCCGCACCTTCGACATCGTCATCGCCATGACCGGCGGCGGGCCGGGCATCTCGACGCAGATGCCCGCCACCTACGTCATCGACAGCATCAACGCGCGCAATGTCGGCCACGGCATGGCGGCGGCGACGTGCATGCTGCTGCCCATACTGGCCCTCATCCTGCTGCAGGTGGCCTTCCGCGCCCGCGCGAACCGTCGGGCGACGGCGCGATGAGCGTCGCGGCGATGGCGGTGGAGCCCGCCGGACCGAAACCCGGGAAGCTGACCGCCGGCAGGATCGGCATCTATGCCTTCCTGGTCGTCTCCGCGCTGTTCTTCCTGCTGCCGCTCGCGGTGATGATCCTCACCTCGATGAAGCCGATGGACGAGATCCACAACGGCAACATCTTCGCGCTGCCGCAGCATCCGACCTTCGACTATTGGGTGAAGGCGTGGAGCTCGGCCTGCACGGGCCGCGACTGCTACGGCCTGTCGCCCGGCTTCTTCAACTCCGTCAAGATCACCGTTCTGGCGGTCCCGGCCTCGATCGCGCTGGCCATGATCAACGGCTACGCGCTCTGCTTCTGGCGCTATCGCGGCTCGGAGTTCCTCTTCACCGTACTGGTGTTCGGTGCCTTCGTGCCCTACCAGGTGCTCGTCTATCCGATCATCTATGCGTTGAGCCGCGTCGGCCTGTTCGGAACGCTGCCCGGCATCGTCATCGTCCACACCATCTTCGGCATGCCGATCCTGACGCTCATCTTCCGCAATTTCTTCGCCTCGCTGCCCGTCGAGCTGTTCAAGGCCGCGCGTGTCGACGGCGCCGGCTTCTGGGGCATCTTCGTGCGCATCATGCTGCCGATGTCGCTGCCCATCACCGTCGTCGCGGTGATCCTGCAGGTCACGGGCATCTGGAACGACTTCCTTTTCGGACTGGTCTTCGCCGGCCACGACAACCTGCCGATGACCGTCCAGCTCAACAATATCGTGCGCACGTCGACGGGGACGGTCGAATACAGCACGAACATGGCGGCCACGATCCTCACCGGCCTGGTGCCGCTGGTCGTCTATTTCGTATCGGGCAAGTGGTTCGTGCGTGGCATCGCCGCGGGCGCGGTCAAGGGGTGATGCCGATGGGTGCGACGAATTCGAGCGTGGTCGTCCGCGAGGTCTCGCTGAATTTCGGCGCGGTCGAAGTGCTGAAATCGCTCAATCTCGACGTCCGCAAGGGCGAGTTCATCGTCCTGCTCGGCCCGTCCGGCTGCGGCAAGTCGACCCTGCTCAACTGCATCGCCGGCCTGCTCGACGTCAGCGGCGGACAGATCTTCATCGAGGGCAGGAACGTCACCTGGGAGGAGCCGAAGGACCGCGGCATCGCCATGGTGTTCCAGTCCTACGCGCTCTACCCACAGATGACGGTGGAGGGGAACCTCTCCTTCGGTCTGAAGAACGCGCGGCTGCCGAGGGACGAGATCGACCGGCGCGTCAAGCGCGCCTCCGAGATCCTGCAGATCGAGCCGCTCCTGAAGCGCAAGCCGGCGGCGCTGTCGGGCGGCCAGCGCCAGCGCGTCGCCATCGGCCGCGCGCTGGTGCGCGACGTCGACGTGTTCCTGTTCGACGAGCCGCTGTCGAACCTCGACGCCAAGCTGCGCAACGAGCTGCGCGTCGAGATCAAGCGGCTGCACCAGCGGCTCGCCAACACCATGATCTACGTCACGCACGACCAGATCGAGGCGATGACGCTGGCCGACCGCATCGCCGTCATGCGCGGCGGCATCATCCAGCAGCTCGACGCGCCGCACGCCATCTATGCGCGGCCGGTCAACCGCTTCGTCGCCGGCTTCATCGGCGCGCCGGGGATGAACTTCATCGACGGAACGATCGAGGAGGCCGGCGGCAAGCCGGTCTTCCGCGCCGGCGACGCGCGGATCGACCTTTCGCGCTATTCGTTCGAGGGCCGCTCCGAAGCCGGCCGCAAGGCGGTGTTCGGCGTGCGCCCGGAGCATGTGGCGACCGGCGAGGCGGCCTCGGCCATGCCATTCAGCGCCGAGGCGTCGGTCGAGATCGTCGAGCCGATGGGATCCGACACGCTGGCCTGGACGTCGCTCGGCGGCCAGAACCTGAGCATGCGCGCCGATTCGGAAAAGGCGCCGCGGCCGGGCGACAGGATCCGCATCGGCTTTGACCCCGGCCGCGCCTCGATCTTCGACGCCGGCACGGACATGCGGCTCTAGCAGGCGGCGGGCAGGAAAGGGGCGGGCCGGTCCCGTCCATGCGGCAATGACAGTCATACCCGATCAGAAACGCCAGCGCATGCCGGAGATCGACCTCTCCGGCACCCGCGACCTCTACACTGCAACGCGACAGCAGGAGCACACATGACCGCGTTCTCGTACCAGCTCTATTCCTCCCGCAACTTCCCGCCGCTCGACGCCACGCTGAAGATGGTCGGCGATCTCGGCTATGCCGAGGTCGAGGGCTTCGGCGGCGTGTACGGTGATCCGAAGGCGCTCAAGGCCGCGCTCGACCGCAACGGTCTGAAGATGACCTCCGGCCATTTCGGCATCGACATGCTGGAAAACGAGGTCGACAAGGCACTCGACATCGCCCGCACGGTCGGCATGAAGGCGATCTACTGCCCCTATCTGATGCCCGACCAGCGGCCGACCGACGCGGCCGGCTGGCGCGCCTTCGGCAAGCGGCTGGAGAAGGCCGGGAAACCCTACAGGGATGCCGGCTACATCTTCGGCTGGCACAACCACGATTTCGAGTTCAAGGCGCTGCCGGACGGCTCCCTGCCGATGACGCTGATCCTCGAGGCAGCACCCAGCCTGACCTGGGAGGCGGACGTCGCCTGGATCGTGCGCGGCGGTGCCGACCCGATCGACTGGATCCGGCGCTATGGCGACCGGCTGACCGCCGTGCACGTCAAGGACATCGCGCCGGCCGGCCAGAACGCCGACGAGGACGGCTGGGCCGACGTCGGCCACGGCACCGTGCCCTGGAAGGCGATCTGGGCCGAGGTGAAGAAGACGCCGGCGAAGATCTTCGTCATGGAACACGACAAGCCGAACGACGACGCGCGGTTCGCCCGCCGCTCGCTCGAAGCGGCGCTGAAACTCTAGAGCATTTCCAGCAAAAGTGCGCAGCGGTTTTGCGTCCGGAAATGCGGCAAAACAAACAGATAGCGCGGCTCTGCGGATTCCGTAGGAACCGCCATAGGAGACAATGATGGCAAGGAAACTCGGGGTCGGCATCGTCGGCTGCGGCAACATCTCGGCAGCCTATTTCCGCCTGTCGAAGCTGTTCAGGGGCATGGAGGTCCGCGCCTGCGCAGATCTCGATATGAAGGCCGCGCAGGCGCGCGCCAAGGAGTTCGGCGCCCGCGCCGAGACGGTGCCCAACCTGCTGGCGGCGAAGGACGTCGACATCGTCGTCAACCTGACGATTCCCGCCGCCCACTACGAGGTGTCGAAGGCGGCTCTCGACGCCGGCAAGCACGTCTATTCGGAAAAGCCCTTCGTGCTGTCGGTGAAGGACGGGCTCGACCTGAAGAAGCGGGCGGAGAAGAAGGGCCTGCGCGTCGGCTCGGCGCCCGACACCTTCCTCGGCGGCGCCCACCAGCTCGCCCGGCACCTGGTCGATAGCGGCGCGCTCGGGCGCATCACCAGCGGCACGGCCTACGTGATGAGCCACGGCATGGAGCACTGGCATCCGAACCCGGACTTCTTCTTCCAGCCGGGCGGCGGGCCGGTGCTCGACATCGGGCCCTACTACGTCACCGACCTCGTCCAGCTCATCGGCCCGGTGAAGCGCGTCGCCGCCTTCGCGACCATCCCCGCGCCGGAGCGCACGATCACGTCGAAGCCGCGCTTCGGCCAGAAGATCAGGGTCGAGACCCCGACCACGATCCACGCCATCCTCGAATTCGACAACGGCGCGGTCGTCACGCTCAACACGAGCTGGGACGTCTGGAAGCACGGCCATGCGCCGATCGAGCTCTATGGCGAGCAGGGCACGCTGTTCGTGCCGGACCCGAACTTCTTCGGCGGCGAGGTGCGCTACACTAAGAAGTCGGACCCGGTGAAGAAGACGCCGCGCTGGAACCACCCCTTCCTGGTGCCCAACCAGGAGCACCCGCAGGGCGCGATGGCCAACTACCGCACCTCCGGCCTCGCTGACATGGCGATCGCCATCGCGGAAGGCCGGCCGCACCGCTGCTCGATGGAGCTGGCGCTGCACGCGATCGACGTCATGACCGGCATCCTGCGCTCGGGCGAGACCGGGAAATTCGTGGACATGCGCACGACCTGCGAGCGCCCGGCCGCTCTCGGCATTGCCGAGGCCAAGGCGTTGATGGCAAGACCTGCCGGACCGGCGCCGGCAACCCGGCCGCGCCGCGCAGCATGAGGAGATGAAGATGGGCTGGCAGCCTGCGGACAACCGCTACGAGACGATGCAATACCGGCGCTGCGGGCGCTCCGGCCTGAAGCTGCCGGCCCTGTCGCTCGGCCTGTGGCACAATTTCGGCGGCGACACGCCGCACGAGACGAAACGCGCCATCTGCCGGACGGCCTTCGACCTGGGCATCACCCATTTCGACCTCGCCAACAATTACGGCCCGCCGCCCGGCTCGGCCGAGACCGCCTTCGGCGAGATCCTGCGCACCGACCTCGCCGGCTACCGTGACGAGCTGATCGTGTCGACCAAGGCCGGCTACGGCATGTGGCCGGGGCCCTATGGCGAGTGGGGCAGCCGCAAGTACCTGCTTTCCAGCCTCGACCAGAGCCTGAAGCGCATGGGGCTCGACTATGTCGACATCTTCTACTCCCACCGCTTCGACCCCGACACGCCGCTGGAAGAAACGATGATGGCGCTCGACCAGGCGGTGCGCTCGGGCCGCGCGCTCTATGCCGGCATCTCCTCCTACAACTCGCAGCGCACGCGCGAGGCCGCCACCATCCTGCGCGAGCTCGGCACGCCCTGCCTGATCCACCAGCCGAGCTATTCGATGATCAACCGCTGGGTCGAGGACGACGGCCTGCTCGACACGCTCGACGGGCTGGGCATCGGCTCGATCGTCTTCTCGCCGCTGGCGCAGGGCATGCTCACCGACAAGTACCTGAACGGCATCCCGCAGGGCAGCCGCGCCAGCCAGGGCAAGTCGCTTCGGCCGGCCTTCCTCGACGACAAGAACGTCGCCAACATCCGCAAGCTCAACGAGATCGCGCAGCGCCGCGGCCAGACGCTGGCGCAGATGGCGATCGCCTGGGTGCTGCGTGGCGGCCGCGTCACCTCCGCCCTCATCGGCGCCAGCCGGCCGGAACAGGTGGCCGATTCCGTCGGCGCGCTGAAGAAGCTCGACTTCACCGACGCCGAACTCGCCGAGATCGACACCTATGCCCGCGAGGCCGACATCAATCTCTGGGCCGCGTCGTCGGAGCGGAAGGGGCCGGGAAGGAAGTAGGAATGGCGCGAAAGGCTCACCCATGATCCGCAACCCGATCCTGCCGGGCTTCAACCCCGACCCGTCGATCTGCCGGGTCGGGGCGGACTACTACATCGCCACCTCCACCTTCGAGTGGTATCCGGGCGTGCAGATCCACCACTCGACGGATCTGGTGAACTGGAAGCTGGTCAAGCGGCCGCTGGAGCGGGCCGCCCAGCTCGACATGCGCGGCAACCCGGATTCGGGCGGCATCTGGGCGCCGTGCCTCTCCCATGCCGACGGCCTGTTCTGGCTGGTCTACACCGACGTCAAGCAGCTCGACGGCAACTTCAAGGACACGCACAACTACATCGTCACCGCGCCGTCGATCGAGGGGCCGTGGTCGGACCCGGTCTATGTCAATTCGAGCGGCTTCGACCCCTCGCTCTTCCATGACGACGACGGCAGGAAATGGTTCGTCAACATGCTGTGGAACCACGTGTCCCACGGCGTCGGCGGCAACCCCAAGCACCCGTCCTTCGCCGGCATCCTGCTGCAGGCATACGATGCCGGGGCCGGCCGGCTCGTCGGGCCGGTCAAGAACGTCTTCCTCGGCAGCGAGCGCGGGCTGGTCGAGGGACCGCATTTGTTCAAGAAAGACGGCTGGTACTATCTCGTCACCGCCGAAGGCGGCACCGGCTACGATCACGCCGTCACCTGGGCGCGGGCGCGCGAGCTCGACGGCCCCTACGAGATGCACCCCGACACGCATCTCATCTCGTCGCGCGATGCGCCCGACGCGCCGCTCCAGCGCGCCGGCCACGGCCAGATCGTCGAGACGCCGGACGGGCAGTTCTACCACACCCATCTCACCGGCCGGCCGCTGCCCGGCATCCGCCGCTCGCCGCTCGGCCGCGAGACGGCGATCCAGAAGGTGGTGTGGGGCGACGATGGCTGGCCGCGGCTGGCGCAGGGCGGCATGGTGCCGGCGCTCGACGTGCCGGCGCCGGGGAAGGCCGCGCCGCTGCCGAAGCCTGCGGTCGTGCGGACCGAGTTCGACGGGCCGGACCTGCCGCTCGACTTCCAGTGGCTGCGCACGCCCCAGCCCGAGCGCATCTTCTCGCTGACGGCCGCGCCGGGGAGCCTGCGGCTCTATGGCCGCGAGTCGATCGGGAGCTGGTTCGAGCAGGCGCTGGTCGCGCGCCGGCAGGAGGATTTTTCGTTCCGCGCCGAGACGGAGGTGCTGTTCCGGCCGCAGGGCTTCCAGCAGGCGGCCGGGCTGACGCACTACTACAACCGCCACAAGTTCCACTTCGCGGCCGTCACCCACGATCCGAAGCGCGGCCGCGTACTGCGCGTCATGTCGTGCCTGGGCGACTGGCCGGACGGGCGGCTGAGCTTCTTTCCCGAGGAGCCGGTGCCGCTGCCGGGCGACGGTCCGGTGCGGCTCGCGGCCGACGTCGACCACGAGAAACTGCGGTTCTTCTGGCGCACAAAGGGTGAGTGGACGCCGCTCGGCCCGCAGCTCGACGCCAGCCTGATCTCCGACGAGGCCGGGCGCGGCGAGCACGGTTCCTTCACCGGCGCCTTCGTCGGCATGGCGGCGTTCGACGTCAGCGGCGCTGGCCTGCCTGCCGATTTCGGCTATTTCGAATACAGGCGGCGCGCCTAGGGCATGATGCCGAAAAGTTGCAGACCTTTCGGAAAACATCATGCGGCAAAACAAGCCGCCGCCCGACGAGGAGTGTGAGAATGGCGAAGAACATCAAGGGTCCGGCGATCTTCCTGGCGCAGTTCGCTGGCGACGCGGCCCCCTTCAACGCGCTGCCGACGATCGCGGAATGGGCGTCCGACCTCGGCTACAGCGGCGTCCAGGTCCCCAGCGGCGAGCCGAAATTCATGGACCTCGCCAGGGCGGCCTCCTCGAAGACTTATTGCGACGAGCTGAAGGGTGTCTGCGCCGAGGCCGGCGTCGAGATCACCGAGCTGTCGACCCACATACAGGGCCAGCTCGTGGCGGTGCATCCCGCCTACGACGCGCAATTCGACGGTTTTGCGCCGCCGCAGGTGCACGGTAATCGCAAGGCGCGGCAGGAATGGGCGATCGAGCAGATGAAGCTCGCGGCGAAGGCCTCGCGCAATCTCGGGTTGGACGCCTGCGTGTCCTTCACCGGCTCGCTCGCCTTCCCCTACCTCTATCCTTGGCCGCAGCGGCCGGCGGGGCTCGTCGAGGAGGCCTTCGCCGAGCTCGGCCGGCTGTGGAAGCCCATCCACGACGCCTATGACGAGCAGGGCGTCGACCTCGCCTTCGAACTGCATCCGGGCGAGGACACGTTCGACGGCGCCACCTTCGAGATGTTCCTCGACGCGCTGGGCGGTCACAAGCGCTGCAACATCAACTACGACCCGTCGCATTTCGTGCTGCAGCAGCTCGACTATCTCGCCTTCATCGACATCTACCACGAGCGCATCAAGGCGTTTCACGTCAAGGACGCCGAGTTCAACCCGACCGGCCGGCAGGGCGTCTATTCGGGCTATCAGGGCTGGGTGAACCGCGCCGGCCGCTTCCGCTCGCTGGGCGACGGGCAGGTCGATTTTGGCGGCATCTTTTCCAAGCTCGCGCAATACGGCTACGATTCCTGGGCGGTGCTCGAATGGGAATGCGCCATCAAGAGTGCCGAGCAGGGTGCCGCCGAAGGCGCCCCCTTCATCGCCCACCACATCATCGAGGTGACGGAGAAGGCCTTCGACGACTTCGCCGGCTCCGGCACGGACCGCGCGGCGCTGCGGAAGATGATGGGGATCGACTAAGGCAATAGGGCAATAGGGCAATAGGGCAATAGGGGAGTAGGGGAGTAGGGCAGTAGGGCAGTAGGGGCGCGGCCTGCCCCTTTCATTCACATACTGCCCTATTGCCCTACTCCCTTATTGCCTTATTGCCTTGCGAACGCAGAACGGAGAGGCACTCATGGTCACCGGCAACAGGTTCAACCGGAACGAGGGGCCGATCAGGCTCGGCATGGTGGGCGGCGGGCAGGGCGCCTTCATCGGCGCGGTGCACCGCATCGCCGCCCGGCTCGATGGCGAGTTCGCGCTGGTAGCCGGAGCCCTGTCCTCCGATCCTGAGCGCGCGCGGGCTTCCGCCGCCGAGCTCGGCCTCGACGCTGGCCGCTCCTACGGCTCCTTCGCCGAGATGGCAAGGGCCGAGGCCCGCCGCCCCGACGGCATCGAGGCGGTGGCGATCGTCACGCCCAACCATGTCCACTACGCGGCCGCCCGCGCCTTCCTGGAGGCCGGCATCCACGTCATCTGCGACAAGCCGCTGACCTCGACGCTGGCCGACGCCAAGCGGCTCGCAGCACTCGCCGAGCGCTCCGGCAAGGTCTTCGTGCTCACCCACAACTACACCGGCTATCCGATGGTGCGGCAGGCCCGGGAGATGGTCGAGAAGGGCCAGCTCGGCGAAATCCGCCTCGTCCAGGCCGAATATCCGCAGGACTGGCTGACGGTGAAGGCCGAGGCCAGCGGCTCCAAGCAGGCGGAGTGGCGCACCGACCCGGCCCGCAGCGGCGCCGGCGGCGCCACCGGCGACATCGGCACGCACGCCTACAACCTCGCCCGCTTCGTCACCGGGCTGGAACTCGACAGCCTCGCGGCCGACCTCGATTCCTTCGTCGAAGGCCGCCGCCTCGACGACAACGCGCATGTCATGCTGCGTTTCAAGGGCGGTTCGAAGGGCATGCTGTGGGCGAGCCAGGTCGCGCCCGGCAACGAGAATGCGCTGAAGCTCAGGGTCTACGGCACCAAGGGCGGCATCGAGTGGGCGCAGGAGCAGCCCAACCATCTCTGGTACACGCCGTTCGGCGAGCCGAAGCGCCTGGTCACGCGCGGCGGCGCGGGGGCCGGCGCGGCCGCGGCCCGCGTCAGCCGCGTGCCCGCCGGCCATCCCGAGGGCTATTTGGAGGGCTTCGCCAACATCTATGCCGAGGCCGCCCGCGCCATACGCGCCGCCCGCCGTGGCCGCAAGCCGGCTAAGGACGTCGTGTTCCCGACCGTGCGCGACGGCGTCGAAGGCGTCGCCTTCGTCGAGGCCTGCGTGCGCTCCTCGAAGAAGAACGGCGCCTGGACGCGGCTGGCGCTCTGAAAGGTTAGAAGGTCGGCGGCGTCCTGCCGGCGGCGCGATAGGCGGATGTGACGGTCGCCGCCATCAGCATGGCGATCGTCATCGGTCCGACCCCGCCGGGCACCGGCGTGATCGCGCCGGCCTGCTTCTCGGCCTCCGCGAAGGCGACGTCGCCGACAAGCCGCGTCTTGCCCTCGCCCTTCTCGGGCGCGGGGATGCGGTTGATGCCGACGTCGATCACGGTGGCGCCGGGCTTCACCCAGTCGCCCTTGACCATCTCCGGCCGGCCGACGGCGGCGACGAGGATGTCGGCGCCGCGGCACACCGCCGGCAGGTCCTTGGTGCGGCTGTGGGCGATGGTGACAGTGCAGTTGGCGGCAAGCAGCAGGTTCGCCATCGGCTTGCCGACGATGTTTGAGCGGCCGACCACGACGGCCGAGAGCCCCGAAAGGTCGTCGCCGCGCACGCGCCGGATGAGCAGCATCGCGCCGGCCGGCGTGCAGGGCACGAAGGCGGTTGCCGTCTCGCCGGTGCCGAGCTTGCCGACATTGATGAAATGGAAGCCGTCGACGTCCTTTTCCGGCGCGATCGACTGGATCACCTTGCCGGCGTCTATATGCGCCGGCAGCGGGAGCTGCACGAGGATGCCGTGCACGGCCTCGTCGCGGTTGAGCCTGTCGACCAGCGCCAGCAGGTCGGCCTCGGCCGTGTCGGCCGGCAGCGTGTGCTGCACCGAGTGGAAGCCGATCTCCTTGGCGGTGCGGCTCTTGCTGCCGACATAGACCTGGCTCGCCGGGTCCTCGCCGACCAGCACCACCGCCAGGCCGGGCCTCACGCCGGTTTCCTTTTCCAGCGCCGCGGTCGCTTGCTTCGCCGCCTCGACGACGTCCGCCGCGACCTTTTTGCCGTCGATGATCTCAGCCATGTCCTGCTCCCGGGAAGTGTCCGATGCAGGCCTTATTGCGCAAAAGCCTATCGCGCAATCGCGCCGATGCGCCGTCCGGTGACGGTGGCGGTAAAGTGGAAGCGGATTTCAGTCCGCGCGGCGCGTCGCGCGCAGGCGCTCGACCATCGCGGCGAAGTCGTGCAGCCGCTCGCGCACGGCGTCGATCTCGGCCTGGATCTCGGCGCGCGCCGCCGCATTGCCGGGGATGACGCGCGGATCGGACGGCTCCGCCCAGCCATTGGCGGCCGGGTAGGCCGGCTGCGGAGCCGGAGCGCCCTGCCACGGCGCGAAGGCCGGATGCGGAGGCTGCGGCGGCCAGACGGGCGCCGTCGGCCAGTAGAAATGTGCCGAGGCCGGCGTCGGCATCGGCATCCAGGGCGCGGCCGGATGCGGCACCGCATGGAGATACGGTGCGGCCGGTGCGGCTGGCGGCACGGGCTGCGGCATGGCGACATGCCGATAGGCGGGCGGTGCGGGCGGCTCGTCGTGCGGCATTGCATGGACGGGGGCTGGTTCCGGCCGAGCCGTGGGCTCGGCCTGCAACCTGTCGAAATAGCCGGCCATGATGTCGGCATCGGTCGCCGGCTCGGCGTCAAGCGCCGGTTGGGCAGGGCGCATGGTAGGCATCGGCATGGCAGGCTGCTGGGCTGCGGGCTCGGGCGCGCCAGCCGGGTTCGCCCGACGACCCGGCACAAGGCCGGAGATGCGTGCCAGAAGGCCTTTGCGGGCGACTGGAGCGGCTGGCTGCGCGGCAAGGACCGGCTTCGCGCGGCGCGGCGGCACCGACCGGACCGCGTCCGGTCCTGCGATCGCTTCGGCAGCGGGCTGGGCAGGAGCCTCGCCCTGCCCGCGCCGGCGCAGCAGCTCGGCAAGCGAGGGGCCGGCGCTCTCGGCCGCGAGGCGCCGCATGTCGGTGCCGACATTGTCGAGGAAGGCTTCGTC
>JAFKJY010000178.1 GCA_017305835.1 Hyphomicrobiales bacterium | reverse complement strand
TGCGCTTGCGGGCGAGGCGCAGGTTGACGACCTCACCCATTGGCAGACCCTACTTCTTGCGGAAGGCGTCGAGCGAGACGACGTCGGCGCCCTTGGCGTCGCCGGCCTCTTCCTTCTTGGCCGCGGCCTTCTTCGCGGCCGGCGCCGGCTTCTCCGGCTCGGGCTGCGGCAGCGTGGCGACGGGTGCCTCCTGCACGTCCTGCTTGACGTCGAACTCCAGTTCGAAGCTGACGGACGGGTCGTAGAAGCCGCGCACGGCCGAGAACGGGATCTCCAGCTTCTCCGGCACGTCGGAGAAGGACAGGCCGACCTCGAAGCCGGCCTCGGAGACCTTCAGGTCCCAGTACTGGTACTGGAGCACGATGGTCATCTGCTCGGGGTAGCGCTCGCGCAGGCGGCTCGATATGCGCACGCCCGGCGCGCCGGTCATGAAGGTGATGAAGAAATGATGGTTGCCCGGCAGGCCGGTGCGCGCGACCTCGGCCAGCACCTTGCGCATGACGCCGCGCAGGGCTTCCTGGGCCAGGATGTCGTAGCGGATGTGGTCTTCGGCCATGGGCGGTCGGGATCCGTCTGAGTCGCGCCTGCCTAAGCTCTAATCAAGCTTCCCGGCGGCGTAAACCGGATATAGTGCGCCGGGCGGGCGGCAGGCAGGCGGTGCGACGATCATTCCCGGCCGGCCTGGTGAGAACGAAGGCGGCGCGGGCCTCGACACCGGCGAGCGGCAGGTCGAGCAGGCGGTAGCCCAGCTCCTCGTAGACGGCGCGGACGCTGTCGTGGGTGGCCACCGCCACGTCCCAGTCCTGCCGGCGCTCGCCGTCGGTCGCGTAGATGTCGCGCCAGGGCGGGGCGACGAAGACCGGCTCGGCATAGCGGAAGGCGCGCGCGGCGCGCTCCATGTGGGCCGGCACCGGGCGGCCGATCAGGCGCAGATAGCCGATTGCGTCGGGCACGCCGCGGTCGAAGAAGGCCGGCCCGTCGAGCCGGTCGGCCTCGGCCCACGAGCGCATGTCCCACAACAGCATCGCCTCGGCATAGTCGCGCGGGTTGCGGGCGGCATGCGCCGGGCCGCCGATGGCGTCGGAGAGGCGCAGGATGGCGCGGCCGGCCTCCGGGAAGGTGGCCTGGCCGCGGGCGGCGAGCGCGGCGATCAGCGTCGACTTGCCGGCGCCGGGGCCGCCGGTGATGACGAAACGGCGGGGGTTGGACATGGGATTAGGGAGTAGGGAGTAGGGAGTAGGGAGTAGGGAGTAGGGAGTAGGGAGTAGGGAGTAGGGAGTAGGGAGTAGGTAGTAGGGAGTAGGGAGTAGGGAGTAGGGAGTAGGGGGGAAGTGGAGGCTTCTGTTGCCAGGTGCCTCCG
>JAFKJY010000042.1:19417-110464 GCA_017305835.1 Hyphomicrobiales bacterium | reverse complement strand
CAAAACTAAAGCCGGGGAGCCTAAACAACGCGCCCGACCGGGCTGCGCAACCCCGACCAGCTCCACCCGGTCGGGCGCTTACCGTCGTGCCCCAAAAGGGGTCCCGTTTGCACGCCGATCCAGGGTCCCCATTCCGAGCCGATTGACAGTTCTCCGCGACGGGCGCCGGAGACCCTCTCTCCAGCCCTCAACCCGTCACGGCAAACCCAGCCCGCACTCTCACTCTAAAGGGGGCGTTGCGGGGCAGGCTGTGCAGAAACTCAGCGAGGACGCAACGCGGCGGCGATGACTAGAACCGAATAGAGCGGGGTTCTCAGCCCCGCGACATCAGCGCTCCGGTTCCGAAGGCGTTCGAAGCGCGGATAATGTTGAATGCCAGGACCGAGAGGGCAGCTTCGGCTTTCACCCGCCGCAAACCGCGGGTCAGGAAGCGACCTCCGCCAGACATTCGCTTGATGGTGCCGAAGGGATGCTCGACCGTGCAGCGCCGGATCGTCATAAGATCAGGGTTCTCCTGAACCCGACGTTCCATCCGATCGAGCGCGCCCTGATCCACGAGCCTGTGAATGGTGCGCTGATATCCCGGCGTACACTGCTGTTTGATCTGGCAAGTCTGGCAGGCGGGCGTTCTGTAACGGATCGCCCGATTTCGGGTATGCTTGCCCTTGGGATACATGGTTTCACCAGCAGGGCAGCGGATCGTGTCGGTCTGCTCGTCATAGACGAATTGCACGGGGCGGAAGTATTGCGCGCTCATGGCCCCGCGCTTGATCGGCGCTGCCACGCGGACACCGTCCTGTTCGCAACGCGCGACTTCCTGCGCGTTCGAGTAGCCTCCGTCCGCCAGCACTTCGAGCTGGTCGACGTCGAGCACTTCTTTTGCCGCTATCGCCATTGGATGCAGCAGCTGGCTGTCGTTGGCTTCGTTGGCGACATCGTTGTGAATGATCAGGCCGCTTTCGATATCGACGACACTCTGGAGATTATAGGCTGGGAACTTCGGCGCCCGGCCATATCCCATTGGTCGTGCATCCGGTTCTCCGAAGACCACGACGTTGGTATCATGCTCAGCAAGTTCGGCCTGCCGCTTTTCCAAGCGCTGCTTACGGCGTTCGAGTGACGCGATCGCGCTGGCAAAAGCCGCGCGATTGACCGTCTGATCGCGTGCGTCCGCCGGATGTTGATCCGCGATGTTGAGACGGTCGAGATAGTAGGCGATTTCTGTTTCGGTATGAGCGATGTCGCGTGCCAGACGATCCGCTCCTGCGATATTCTTCGCGCTGGCTACTGCCCGCATCTTGGTTCCGTCCAGTGCCACCTTGCCGGGAGTGACGAGGCCGTTCTCGCGACAGAAGCTGATGAATGCGGCGCCCGTGCCGATGATCGCTTCGGGGTTGTCGTGCCGGAACGCCGCAATGGTCCGATAGTCCGGGGTCATGCGCCGCGTCAGCCAGATGGCCTCCAGATCGCGCTGGCAGGCGCGCTCCAATTGGCGCGATGAACGCAACTGGTTCAGGTAGCCCCAGATGTACAGCCGCAGCATGTCGCCGGGGTGATAGCCGGGTCGCCCCGTCGCGGCGGAGACAGTGCGCTCAAAGCCGAGCGCCGTGAGATCGAGCGTTTCGACGAAGGCATCTACGACTCGGACGAGAGATTCCTGCGACACGTAATCTTCAACACAGGCGGGCAGCAGTAACGGCTGGCTCCGGTCATATCCCTCAATAAAGCGTCCCATCGTGCCCCCGTCCCGCAAGCAATTAAGTGTACCATCCGCAGGTGAATAACCCCAGTAAATGCTTGGCAATACGAGCAATATCTATTGAGCGCGCTTGGGCTTCCCGTTCTCACTGTTCGGCGGCGCTGTCCAGCTACCCGACCAGGCGGAAACTTCGGATCGTCCCTGCCTAGACTCTCGCCAATATGTCGACTAGTCTCGACATATGGAATCAGATAACGCCATCCTCGCTTTCGCCGCGCTCGCGCAACCGACCCGACTCGACGTGTTCCGTCTACTGATGGAGCATGAGCCGGATGGGTTGCCCGCAGGCGAGATCGCCCGCAGGTTAGATGTCCCCCACAACACCATGTCCACACATCTGGCGACGCTGACGCGCGCCAGCCTGCTCGAGGCGGAGCGGCACAGCCGGTCGATCATCTATCGGGCAAGGCTCGATGCCGTGCGCGCGCTCACCAGCTTTCTCGTCAAGGATTGCTGCGGCGGCCGACCCGAGATCTGCGCGCCGCTGATCGCTGATTTTGCCCCTTGCTGCCCACCGCGAACCCTCGCCACCAAGGAGGTCGCCCATGACTGACCACATCTACAATGTCCTGTTCCTCTGCACCGGCAATTCGGCGCGCTCGATCCTCGCGGAAAGCATCCTCAGCAAGGATGGCGAGGGTCGCTTCCGTGCCTTCTCTGCTGGGTCTCAGCCCAAGGGGGCGGTCAATCCCTTTGCGCTGAAGGTTCTGAAGAGCTTCGACTATCCCGCTGAGGGCTTCCGCTCAAAGGGGTGGGATGAGTTTGCCGGAGCCGACGCGCCTGTCATGGATTTCGTGTTCACCGTCTGCGACACCGCCGCCGGTGAAGCCTGCCCGGTCTGGCCCGGCCAGCCCATGACCGCCCATTGGGGGATCGAAGACCCTGCCGCCGTCGATGGGCCGGACATCCAGAAGGAAGCCGCCTTCGTTGCGGCCTTCCGCTACATGAAGAACCGCATCTCGGCCTTTACGTCCCTGCCGGTCGCCAGTCTCGACAAGGCGTCGCTGCGCACGAAGCTGACCGAGATCGGCCAGTCCGAAGGTGCGTCGTCTCCACGAGACAGCGCGGCGTGAGGCAGGCCATGGACGTTATCATCTATCACAACCCGGATTGCGGCACTTCGCGCAACACCTTGGCGATGATCCGCAATTCGGGCGTCGAGCCGCATGTCATCGAATATCTCAAGACACCGCCGTCTCGGGACATGCTCACCCAGCTCATCGCGCGCATGGGTATCCCCGTCCGCGCCCTGCTGCGCGAGAAGGGCAGGCCCTATGCAGAGCTTGGCCTGGGCAACCCGGCGCTTAGTGACCGGGAATTGCTCGACGCCATGATGGCGCATCCCATCCTGATCAACCGTCCCATCGTCGTCAGCCCAAGAGGCGTGAAGCTCTGCAGGCCTTCCGAGGAGGTGCTCGATCTGCTGCCGCCGCAGCGCGGCGCGTTCGTCAAGGAAGACGGCGAGCGCGTGATCGACGAACACGGCCGGCGCGTCGCAACGGCCTGAGGGAATCCCATGTCTACCTTCGAACGCTACCTGACCCTCTGGGTCGCCCTGTGCATTGTCGTCGGAATCGCACTTGGCCATTTTCTGCCGGGCGCATTCCATGCCATCGGCGCGATGGAAATCGCCAAGGTCAATCTGCCGGTTGCGGTGCTGATCTGGCTGATGGTCATCCCCATGCTGCTCAAGATCGACTTCGCCGCCCTCGGGGAGGTCGGCCGTCATTGGCGCGGCATCGGCGTGACGCTGTTCATTAACTGGGCGGTGAAGCCGTTCTCGATGGCGCTGCTGGGCTGGCTGTTCATCGGCTGGCTGTTCCGGCCGTATCTGCCGGCTGACCAGATCGACAGCTATATTGCCGGTCTCATCATCCTCGCGGCCGCGCCCTGCACGGCCATGGTGTTCGTCTGGTCCAACCTGACCAAGGGCGAACCGCATTTCACATTGAGCCAGGTCGCCCTCAACGACGCCATCATGGTCGTCGCCTTCGCGCCCATCGTCGGCCTGCTGCTTGGACTGTCTGCCATCACCGTACCGTGGGGAACACTTGTCCTTTCGGTCGTGCTCTACATCGTCATTCCCGTCATCATCGCGCAGATCGTCCGTCGCCGGATGCTGGCGAGCGGTGGGCAGGCCGCGCTTGATCGCCTGCTTGCAAAGCTCGGCCCGGCCTCCCTTGTTGCCCTGCTGGTGACGCTGGTTCTGCTGTTCGGCTTTCAGGGCGAGCAGATCATCGCGCAGCCGGCGATCATCGGCCTGCTTGCCGTGCCGATCCTGATTCAGGTCTATTTCAACTCCGGCTTTGCCTATCTGCTCAATCGAATGGCCGGCGAGCAACACTGCGTGGCTGGACCCTCGGCGTTGATCGGGGCGTCGAACTTCTTCGAGCTGGCGGTCGCCGCCGCCATCAGCCTATTCGGCTTCCACTCGGGCGCGGCGCTCGCCACGGTTGTCGGCGTGCTGATCGAGGTGCCGGTGATGCTCTCGGTCGTCTGGATCGTGAACCGCTCCAAAGGCTGGTATGAGCGCGCCGGAAAAGCATCCGAACTCGCGGAAGAGCAGCGTTGATGCTAGATGATATTCCCAATCTCGATGCCGGTTACGTTGATATTCCGGGCATTGGCAGGCTGCGCGATGCGACACCCTCGACCCACCCGCCGCGTATCCTGCTGCTTTACGGCTCCCTGCGTGAACGATCCTACAGCCGTTTCCTGACATTCGAGGCCGAGCGTCTGCTGAAACATTTTGGGGCGGAAACACGTATCTTCGATCCGTCCGGCTTGCCGTTGCCAGACGGAGCTGACGTCAATCATCCCAAGGCGCAGGAACTGCGCGAACTCTCGCTCTGGTCGGAGGGACAGGTCTGGACCAGCCCCGAGCGTCACGGTGCGATGAGCGCGGTGATGAAGGCGCAGATCGACTGGCTTCCCCTTTCGGTCGGCGCGGTAAGGCCGACGCAGGGCCGGACTCTTGCCGTCATGCAGGTCTCCGGCGGCTCGCAGAGCTTCAACGCCGTCAACCAGATGCGCGTGCTCGGCCGTTGGATGCGTATGGTGACGATCCCCAACCAGTCCTCCGTCGCCAAAGCCTTTCAGGAGTTCGACGAGGCGGGCCGGATGAAACCATCGTCCTATTATGATCGAGTGGTCGCCGTGATGGAGGCACTGATGAAGTTTACGCTTCTGACCCGGCTCTTCCTACCTGACCGACCGCTATTCCGAACGCAAGGAGAGTGGCGAGGTCCTTATGAAGCGGGTCAATCTGACGGCTGCAACCTGAGAATCTATCCTGCGCCGATCACACGTCATCTCTCGCAACAATGCCCGAACCAACGAGGTCTCATGAATGGATCAAAGCCACCAGCAGTCAAAGGCCAGCGTCGCCGAAGTTTTCCGCGTTTTCCTGAAGCTGGGGCTCACCTCGTTCGGTGGACCGATCGCGCATCTGGGCTATTTCCGGGACGAGCTGGTGACGCGGCGAAAATGGCTGAGCGAAAGCGCCTATGCCGATCTGGTGGCGCTATGCCAGTTCCTGCCCGGTCCGGCCTCAAGCCAGGTTGGCTTTGCGCTTGGTTTGACGCGAGCGGGATGGCTCGGCGCGCTTGCGGCTTTCCTCGCCTTCACGCTGCCATCGGCTCTGGTCCTTCTCGCGCTCGCCATGACGGCTACGCGGCTGGAAAGCCCGCTTGCGCTCGGCGTCCTGCATGGTCTGAAGATCGTGGCCGTCGCCATTGTGGCGCAAGCTGTGTGGGGCATGGCGAAAAACCTCTGCCCCGATAAGGAGCGCGCTACGATCGCGGTCGTTGCCGTGCTTCTGCTCGCCTGGGCGCCGGGCGCCATTGGAATGATGGCCGCCATACTCCTTGGCGCAATCGCCGGGCTGGTTCTCAGCAAGGGACAGGTCGCGGTCGGTGACCATCTGCCGGTCCCGGTTTCCCGGACAGCCGGACTGACGGCCTTTGCGCTGTTCGCTGCCTTGCTGATCGGTCTCCCGCTCTTCGCCGGACAGGCGCAGGGATGGGCGCTGGCCGATAGCTTCTACCGCGCCGGCTCGTTGGTTTTCGGCGGCGGGCATGTGGTGCTGCCGCTTTTGCAGGCCGAAACCGTCATGCCGGGATGGGTGTCGGATGACGCCTTTCTCGCGGGCTATGGCGCGGCGCAGGCAGTGCCGGGGCCACTGTTCACCTTCGCGGCCTGGCTCGGGGCGGTCATGGGACCGCAGCCGAACGGCGTAGCCGGTGCCGCAATCGCTCTTGCCGCACTTTTCCTGCCGGGCTTCCTGATCCTGATCGGGGCGCTGCCCTTCTGGGATCAGTTGCGCCGCACGACATGGGCGCAGTCGGCCATGCAGGGCGCCAATGCTGCGGTCGTCGGCATTCTCGGAGCGGCCCTCTATACGCCGGTCTTCACCAGCGCGATCGGCAGCATGCCGGACTTCGCACTGGCCTTGATTTGTTTCGTGGCGCTGATCGCCTGGAAAGCTCCGCCATGGGTTGTCGTATTGTTGGCGGCCGTGGGCGGAGTTGCCCTTGGCTTGGTGACGTAAGGCGGTTTCGAAAAACTATCGGACTCACTCTGTCAAACCCGAGGTAGCACGAAGCTGAATTGAGTCGCGCCGCGCCACCGCTAGCGAGCGAGATCCAAGCCCAGCGACATCAGAGCGAGTTTCTGCACAGCCTGGGGGTCTCTCCGCAGAAGGGGGTGCGCCGGCAACGCAGTGCCGGCCAGGGGGAAGGCTTTCCCCCGCAAAGCCCGTCAGGAGCGCCGATGTTTCCGCATCTCGTCGTCGGCAATAGCCTGCACGACCTTCATGTCCATCTGCACGACGGGGGAGAGACGTGCGACCTCGGAAGCTACCTTCGCCCAGTGCCAGAACCCGGACCTGTCCGCCTGGGCGCGGCTGCGCGAGGCAAGACGCTGCGCCTCATAATAGGCTTCGCGCCCATGCTGTTCGATCAAGGCGCGCGCGTCCTGTTGCCATCGCCGACGGATCTGCCGCCTGTTCTCGATCCAGCCGGCAAGGATGCGAAACATTCAACCTCGCTTTCCGGGCCTTCGCCGGAGTGCGCTAAGCGCGTTTGATCTTGATAGGCTACCTGACCACAAAATCAGCGAATACTCGCGGAGTCTTTGTGCTTTTCCGGCGCTGGGAACGCAGCATCGTGGTTCCACGGCAATTGTGCAACAATCTGCTGCACAATTGCCGGCTCCGGCCGGAGCCGCCGAGTTCCCGGCTAGCCCTGATGAAATCTGCCTCTTCGCTTCATGGCGACGCCGGCGGCGTTATCCTTTCGCTGGCAGGGCTGCATCTTGATTTTTCCGGCCAATGGCCGTACATATCTTCGATAGATTGGAGATCGAAAAATGGCTGAAGCAGCAAAAAGGTCCGCGACCGGCCGTGTCCGAGGGGAACGCCTTGAGACGCGCGTGACCGCTGACCAGAAGCGTCTGATCGAACATGCCGCTGCCCTGCAAGGCCGCTCCGTGACGGATTTCGTTCTGACGAGCCTACAGGATGCGGCGCGGCGCGCCATCGATGAGCATCAGCATCTGGAGCTTTCGGTGCGCGACAGCCAGGCGTTCGTCCAGGCTCTGGTCGAACCGCAGCCGGTCAACGAGCGGCTGCGCGACACCATCCGCCGCTATCGCGAGAGAACGGACGTCTGACGCGTGGGAGGAGCAGATGACATCCTGCGGGTCGAGGTTCTCGGCCCGCAACATGACCGATCGGGGTTTGAAAGCGGCGTAGAACCGCTCGACCGATATTTCCAGACACAGGCCGGACAGGACGCCAGAAAGAAGATGGCGGCACCGTTTGTCCTCGTGCTGCATGATGGCAGCGTCGCCGGATACTACACGCTCTCGTCGACGGCGGTGCGGCTTCCGGAACTGCCGGCTGCGGCTGTCCGCAAGCTGCCTCGCTACCCGCTGATCCCGGCGACCTTGCTCGGCCGTCTTGCCGTCGATCAGCGTTTTCAGGGAAAAGGTTACGGTCGGTTCCTTCTCGCGGATGCGCTCCACAGGGCCGTGCGCAGCGAGATCGCATCCTTTGCGGTGATCGTGGACGCCAAGGACGAGAGTGCGAGGCGCTTCTATGAGCGCGAGAGTTTCCTGCCGCTTCCGGACCAGCCGATGAAGTTGTTCCGCCCGATGTCCGATATTGAAGCGTTGTTTAGATGAAGGGGGGATATTCATGGCTGGTTCCGATGACGAGGAAGCGAAGAAGCTGACGTTCAGCTTTCTGCGGGGCGTCGAGGCTGATGCCGGTGAGCTTGAATGGCCGGCCGGAGCCGATGTCGTCAGGAAGGCATTGTCGGAATCATTGAACGCAAAGAACGTCGCGTTCCTGCTCGGGGCCGGGTGCTCGTCGAATTGCATCAAAGAGAAAGATGCTGCGGGAAAGGAGACCTGGCGGGAGCTTGGCATTCCGACCATGGCGCCGCTCGCCGCAGAGTTTACGAAGGCGCGAACGTCCGACGAGGGAGGATTCCCGACCGCCGCAGAGCGGGAGGTTCTTACCGATGAGTTCGGGATCGATATTGGCGACAAGGAATATGCGCGCAACCTTGAACGGTTGATGGAGTTGCTGTTCAGCCTTCGGTTCTCGCTTTCTCGAAGCACGCTTCCCAAAGCAAAGGAAAACCTGAAGGTCGTCAATTCGATCATCCAGAAGGTGCAGGCTTTCCTGTGGGAAAAATGCACGAACGGAGCGTTCGCCAATGGCGACAGCACTGTCGGAACGCTCTACGAGACATTCTACAGAAAGCTGGTTCTGCGCGACCGATCGTTGCCGCGTCCGTGGATATTCACCACTAACTATGACCTTTTCAACGAGACGGCGATGGACCGGCTCGGCCTTCCCTATGCCAACGGCTTCTCCGGCGTGGTCGAGCGCCGCTTCAATCCGGCGACGTTTCGCTACGCACTCGCCGAGCAACTCGATCTGACCAACCGGAAATGGTCCGCTGTGGATGGCTTCGTCTATCTCTGCAAGATCCATGGGTCAATTAGCTGGACCGAAGACGATCACGGCCTGTTCCCGATCCGCGAGGCGGCTGTCTCGAAGGGGTCGAAACCGGGGAAGGTCATGATTTACCCCACTCCCGCGAAGCAAAACTCCAGCCTCGGATCGCCCTACGCCGACCTGTTTCGCGAGTTCCAGTCGCGGATCGTGAGGGAGCAAAGCGTTCTTTTCACCATGGGATACGCCTTCGGCGACGAGCACATCAACAATATCATCTATCAGGCGCTCACCATACCGACCTTCCGACTGATAATCTTCGTCGATCCGACCCTTGAGGGAGAGGTGGCGAAGCTCCGCGCCCTGAACGATCCCCGGATCTGGATCATCGGCGGCAGCGGTCCGGAGGCCGAGCGCAAGGCGCATTATTTCGATACGATCATCGAAGAGTTTATGCCGCAGCGGCCGAGCGAGCGCATCGACGATGCGATCCGCAAGGTGCTGGAGGCGATGTCTTCCAAGAAGGCCGAAGCTCCCCCCGCCGGTGGAGAGAGCGAATGAGCCGCGATGACTGCAAACGCGCCATAGGCAAGGTAGTCTCCGTCGCGGCAGATCGCTTCGTCGTCGAGATGCACGCCGGCACCGACAATTTCACCGTCGTCGGGTTCGATGATGTCCACTACGTTGCCCGCCTCGGCTCGTTCCTGATGATTCCGGTTCAGACGGAATATGTCGTGGTCGAAGTCGTGGGCCTGCGGGAGCGGGACATCGCCGGTGCCGGGCGAGGTGAGGGGGAGTTGGACAAGGCGGCGTCCGCGAAGTATCTCGACGTCGTGCCGGTCGGGATGTTGCCACAAGACCGCAACGCGAAGTTCCGCTTCGGCGTCTCCGTCTTTCCGTCGCTCTACGCTGACGCGCTCTATGCTCTCGATACGGAGCTTGATCGCGTATTCGAGACCGACAAGCCGAGCGAGCCTGCTAGGGGCCTCGATGGCACCGTGCCGGTGCCTGAAGATGCGACGCGCTTTCGTGCCCTGTCGATCGGCCGCTCGGTGGTGTTCGAGGGCTACGACGTCAAAGTCCGGATCGACGACTTTTTCGGCGGCCATACCGCTGTGCTTGGGAATACGGGCAGCGGCAAGTCCTGCACCGTGGCCTCCGTGCTCCAGTCATTGTTCGACAAGGCGGATGAGTTCCACGCCCGAGGGGCGACTTTCGTGGTATTCGACGTGAACGGCGAATATGCCAATGCACTGATGCCGCTCGCCAAGGAGAATGGCATTGGCGTCGCCCATGTCGTGCTGGATGGGACGGCAGCCGACGGCAAATTCCGCCTTCCGCATTGGTTCCTGGAGCAATCCGAATGGGAACTGCTGCTTCAGGCCAGCGAACGAACCCAACTTCCGATCCTGCGGATGGCACTCGGCTTGGCAACGCTCTTTTCTGCGGGGGCAAGCGTTGAGCTGAAGGGCATAAAGAACCACATTCTTGCTACCTGCCTGAGCCAGATTCTCCGCGACGATACTGGTAGTCCTTCGAAGCATGATCGAATGGTCGGCCTGCTACAGCGGTTCAACACCGCCGAGATCGGCACGGCGAAGATCAAGCCATACATAAAGATCAACTACGGTCAGATGGCCGATCCAGATGGTCTGACGAAATACCTGCTCGGTGACGCAAGCGGTGGCGGGTTCATTATAGACGGGCTGAAGCTGCCAGCCTATTCCAATCTGCCGTTCGACTTTGCGGCATTGGGCGAGGCGCTCGACCTGGCGATACTTTACGAGGAGGCACACGGGAACAGGCAGATTCGAGACTATTGCTCGCAGATGCTGACGCGCTTCAAATCCCTGGAGGAGCGACCCGAATACGAATTTCTTCGCCACAATGCCGCGGGCGGACAGGTCGAACTGTCCCGCGACAGGTTTCTGGAAAAACTCCTGGGCCTTGAGCGCAATGGAAGGAACTGGCTCAAGCGGGATCAGATCATCATCGTCGATATGAATGCGGTCGAGGATGAAGTCGTCGAGCTGGTGGCATCCGTGCTCGCGCGGATGGCGTTCAGATTGCTGCGGCAAGCCGATCCGCGGAATCGCTTTCCAGTGCATCTGCTTCTCGAAGAGGCGCACCGATATATTTCCGAAGCAACCTCCCGATATGCAATCGATGCCAGCAAGATCTATGAACGCATCGCCAAAGAGGGACGAAAATACGGGCTTTTCCTGTTGGTCGCCTCGCAGAGACCAAGCGAACTCTCGAAAACCGTGCTCTCGCAATGCTCGAACTTCGTTATCCATCGCATACAGAACCCGGATGACCTTTCGCAGATCCGGCAGATGACGCCATTCATTTCCGAAGCGGTTCTGAAGCGTTTGCCGTCGTTGCCGAAGCAGCACGCGCTCGTCTTCGGGACATCGGTGAACCTCCCGACCACCTTCAAGGTAAGGGAGGCAAAACCGCTTCCGAAAAGCGATGACGCAAAAATCGGGGAACTCTGGTTCCACGAGGAGGGCCGGGCGGCCCTGGTCAGGATCGCGCCGTCCGCTCCAGCCGGCCCCCCCGATACGGCCACAGCATGATGGGCCAGCCTGATGCAGCAGCGCTGGAGGCGGCGGCAGCTCTCCTGGAGGCAAGCCAGGACTACCGTGTTCTCCGTCGCCTGCAGCCACGGGCGCCGGTGACGGCGATTCCCGAACAGGATACCCGCCTCGGGCTGTTCGTGGACGTGGAAACGACTGGTCTCGATCCGTCGAAGGACGAGATCATCGAGCTTGCCATGGTGCCATTCCGGTATTCTCTCGATGGCATCATCGTAGATGTCGGGGAACCTTTTGATCGACTTCGAGAGCCAGTGGCCCCCATACCGCCCACGATAACCACGCTGACAGGTATAACCGATGCGATGGTGGCTGGCCAAAGGATCGATCAGGAGGAGGTTACGCAATTCGCGCTTTCCGCCGCTGTCGTCATAGCCCACAACGCTGCTTTTGATCGCAGGTTTCTTGAGCGCTTCTGCCCATTGTTTTCGTTCAAGCCCTGGGCCTGCTCGATGTCGGAGATCGACTGGGCTGCGGAGGGGTTCGAGGGCACCAAGCTCGCATATCTCGCAGTGGGTTGCGGTTTCTTCTATGATCGGCATCGAGCAGCGAATGACTGTTTGGCGGCGGTGGAGGTGCTGTCGCGCGCACTTCCGAAGTCCGGCGTCAACGCACTTGCCCACCTGCTCGCGCGTGCTCGCCTGCCGACATGGCGTATCTGGGCCGAAGGCTCGCCCTTCGAGTTCAAGGATCAGCTCAAGTCGCGGGGGTATCGTTGGAACGGAGAGGAGAACGGCCGCCCCCGTGCCTGGTACATCGATGTTGCGGATGAACAGAGAGAAGCAGAACTGGCCTTTCTGAAGAAGGAAATCTATCAGCGCGACGTTGACCTGAAACCTTCCAGGATTACGGCCTATGAACGGTTCTCCGAGCGAGTGTAGCAGGCATTGGACAAAACCTGGGGGCCAAGTCAGCAACGCTCGCTTTGGAAGCAATTCCTGTCTAACTTTAAGTAAACGGACAAAATAGTTGCGCGATTCGGCGCGAGCAGAGGATTAACCTGAACCGATGTGGCCCGACAATGAGACTGAACGGGACTTCCTGAATTTCTCGGGCGTAGCAGACACGGTGGCGGAGATCATCGTTCAGGCGCGAGGACGGCCGATCTCTATTGGTGTGTCCGGGGCTTGGGGCATCGGTAAATCCTCGCTGATCAAGCTCACTCAGGCGTCGCTGGCTGCGCGGCCCCGCAAGGAAGGCGAGCGGGAATTTGTGTTCGTCGAGTTCAATGCCTGGCTTTATCAGGGCTACGACGATGCGCGCGCCGCGCTCATGGATGTGATCGCAACCAAGCTTGAGCACGAGGCCAAGGCGCGTGGTAAAGCGGTCGATAAGGCCAAGGCACTGGTAAAGCGCGTGAGCTGGCTGCGGGTCGCCAAGCTTGTTGCAGGCTCGGCGGCGGCGATGTCGCTCGGCCTGGCGCCCACCGGATTGCTCGGCGAGGTAGGGGGGTTGGGCAAGCGCTTCTTGTCAGGCGGCATCGATGGCGAACTGATCGAGGAGGCGAAGGGCAAGGCAGGTGAGGTCGCCGAGACGGCGAGCGGATTGCTTAATCCAAAGGAGGAAACATCGCCGCCCAAGGAAATTCAGGCGCTCCGGGACAACTTCGAGGAAACGCTTGAGGAACTCGGCGTCACGCTGGTGGTGCTGATCGACGATCTCGATCGATGCCTGCCCGAAACGACGATCTCGACGCTTGAGGCGATCCGGCTGTTCCTGTTCCTGAAGAACACCGCCTTCGTGATCGCCGCCGACAATGACATGATCAAACATGCCGTTCGACGGCACTTTGAGGGTGTCCCCGATGATCTTCTCGTCACAAACTACTTCGACAAGCTGATTCAGGTGCCAATCCGTGTGCCGCCCTTGGGCACCCAGGAAGTGCGCGCCTACATGATGCTCTTGTTCGTCGAGAACAGCGACCTTGCGGATGATGTAAAGGAGAAGATCCGTAGCGGAGTTGTCGCCCAATTACGACAGACTTGGGCAGGCAAGCGCGTCGACCGCGCGTTTGTGCAGTCGCTACACGGTTCCTTGCCTGCCGAGTTGATCGGCCGCTTCGATACTGCGGACCGCTTGGCCCCGCTCATGACGACAGCGTCGGGCATTCTGGGCAATCCACGCCTGATCAAACGATTCCTCAATGCGCTTGCTATCCGCATGACGATCTCCAACGCGCAGGGCGTCGGCGTCGATGAGGCGGTCTTGGCCAAGCTGCTGTTGTTCGAGCGGCTCGGCAACGCGAAGGCATTTGCCGAATTGATGGCACAGGTGAGCGCAAGCGACACCGGCAAGCCTGTCTTCCTCGCCGAATGGGAAGAGAAGGCGATCGCGGGGCAGGAACAAGCTCTGGCAGCACCTTTTGATGAGCCCTTTTTCGCGGAGTGGCTGACGCTGCCGCCGACACTCGCTGATACGGACCTGCGGGGAGCCCTGTATGTGAGCCGTGAACATGCGCCGCTGATCACGCCCGAGGACCGCCTTTCCTCGGAGGCAGCCGAGCTTTTGACGGCGCTCTTGCAACATCCGGAGATGGCATCGAGTCTGAAAGACCGACTTCTGCGGGTGCCTCGGACCGAAACCACCGTGATCATGGACCGGCTTCTGGATCGTGCGCGGCAGGAGCAGGAATGGGGCGTACCAGCAGTTCTGGAAGCCTGCCTTGTCGTGGCCGACGCCGACCCGCCGCAGGGTGCGAGGCTTGCCGCCTTCTTGGGCGAGCGTCCGGCCGCGCAGATCCAGGCGAATATCGTACCGAAGATCGGGGACCAGCCATGGTCGAAGGGGGTCTTCGACAACTGGGATCGGGGGCAGGTGTCCAGACCGGTTAAGGCGGCGATCAAGAGGCAGAGGGAAAATGGGAACGTCACAATCTAGTGGAGGCCCGGGCAGCGGCGTCTCGATGGTGCCACCCTGGACCCCGGACCCGCCCACGGGAGAGGCGTCTGGCAATGGGGCGGAAGGCGGGGACGCTCCAGCCGATGACGGTGTTGCGGCCCCCCAGGTGCCGCCGGCGCCCGCACCACTTGCCCCACCAGCCCGCTTCCGCGGTGCGCGTCGTGCGCTAGGCGAGTTCGCAAAATCAGGCGATGGTGGGGACATGCGGCGCAGCATGGGTCACTACGTCCGGACCGGCTATGGCGGATCGGCAACAGCGACTCGGCGCTTCGGAGGTACGGCGGCAACCGCCGGTGCGCTTGGCGGAGCGCTGGCGCGGGTTGCAGCGGGACAGCCGGCCGAGCCAGGCAGCCCGCTTGATCCGGCACTCCTCGCCGGCCGCAATGTGCAGGAAGTTATGAACGCCGTTGTGGAGGCGGTTCGGCCGGTCGACGGGACGCAGGACGCAGAAGCTGAGCGCGCGGCAATTCGGGATGCCTTGACCGAGCTTCTTACCCGGTTCCCAGATGCGGATCTGCTAAATCTCGACCCTGAGCAGCGCGCCTTCGCCATCGAGCGTTTCACGGCAATCGACGTCTTCCGTCGCTTTGAACTCGATGTCGGCAAGACCATCGTTGAGAAGGCGCCGAGTGCGGTGACAGCTCTGTCTCGGCTCAAGGAAGTGCGGGACTATGTGAAGCAGAGCGTGGCAGCGGCATTCCGCAAGCTGCGCGATGCCGGACGCAGCCTCACCAGTGGTCGCATCAGTCAGGTTGTTAGGGATGCTCTGAGGGAGACATTTGAGGTGTTTGAAGGATACGCGGAATGAGGCTGGCCTGCGGTCCAGACGGCGCGGATCTGCCCGGCGGTGAAGGTATCATGCGCGTGGTCCTTTACGGCCAGCCGCGGGCCGAAGGACAAGGAAGCGCTGGCGATGCGGCGAGATCCGAGATCCAACGCCGACGATTTGACCCGGCCCCGCGGGCCTGGGACTTGTTATCGATCGCGCTGAGTGTCGTGACTGCAGATTTCGCAGTCTTGCGCGACAAGAGCCCGGACGGGTGGACACGAGAGATCGAACTCGACATTGCCGTGGCGGACGCGCCGTTCTGGAACGGGCAGGCCCGGGCCTTGGCCGAAGCGCTCGCATTCCTCACGACCGACCGCTGGACCCTGCGATTTCACGAGGGTGGGATGCTGCCCACGCCGCCTCGTGAACCAGTCCGGCCGCCTGAGAGCTGTGTGGTACTTCTGTCCGGCGGGCTAGACAGTTTGATCGGAGCGATTGACCTAACCGCGGCGGGCCACAAGCCATTCGCAATCAGCCAGACAGTTCGAGGCGACGCGGACAAGCAGGTCGACTTTGCCGCAAAGATCGGGGGCGGTCTCGGACACCTGCAACTAAACCACAATGCACATACGCCGGGTGTGCAAGAAGCCTCGCAACGGGCGAGGTCGCTTGTTTTCATCACTTTTGGCGTGATCGCTGCCACGGCCCTCAAAGCCTATCGGGAGGTCGCGGAGGTGCCACTCTTCGTGTGCGAGAACGGCTTCATCGCCATTAACCCGCCTCTGACTGGCGGGCGGCTCGGAAGCCTCAGCACTCGCACGGCACATCCGGAATTCCTGGCTCGTCTGCAAAAGGTGCTGGATGCGGCTGGTCTCCGTGTCAAGATCACCAACCCTTATGCCACGAAGACCAAGGGCGAAATGCTCCAAGCGTGCGCCGACCAGAATTTGCTTGGCGCCGAGGCTGCACGTTCGACGAGCTGTGGTCGATTCCAACGGTTCAACTATCGTCAATGCGGGCGATGCGTTCCGTGTCAGGTCCGACGGGCGGCGTTCCTCGCGTGGGACGCCAGCCAAGATACGACAGATTACGTCTACGAACCGATCGGAAAGGATGATGCAGATCACTCGGGGTTCGACGACGTGCGCTCAGTCGCGATCGCGCTTGCGGCCATCAAGGCAGATGGCATTGAGGCGTGGCTCGGTCATGCGTTGGCGTCCCCGTTCATCGCTGATCGACCGGCTCTTGTCGGTATGCTTGAGCGCGGTCTTGAAGAGCTTCGCGCGCTTCATCAGGCTTACGGCGTCAAATGATCGATTTCCACGCGCACCTAGACCTTTATCCTGATCCACACACCGTAGCGCGCGAGTGCGTCGTTCGCGATCTCTATGTTCTTTCTGTCACGACAACACCGTCAGCGTGGTCCGGAACGGCGGCGCTGACAAAGGATGCGCCGCGTATTAGAACAGCGCTCGGACTGCATCCGCAAATCGCGCATGAACGTAAAGGCGAGCTTCCGCTGTTTGAGCGCCTGTTACCGCAGGTTCGGTATGTTGGCGAAATTGGCCTCGATGGTGGTCCAGAATACCGGCGATATTGGCTGGACCAAGAGCATGTCTTCACGCGTGTGCTCAGTCTTTGTGCTCGCGTCGGGGGCCGCGTCATGAGTATTCATAGCCGTCGCGCATCCACGCAGGTTCTTGACGCGCTGGTGACGGAGCCCAGTGCTGGCATAGCGATCCTTCACTGGTTTTCGGGAACACAAAGGGAGCTTGCGCGCGCGGTCGATTTGGGGTGCTGGTTCAGCGTTGGCCCGGCCATGTTGGCCGGTGACAAGGGGAGGGCACTGGCGGCCAAGATGCCACGGGACCGAATCCTTACCGAGACGGATGGCCCTTTCGCACAGGTTGATGGGCGAGCGGCATGGCCGTGGGATGCAAACCGAGCGGTAGAAGCGCTATCGAAGATTTGGTCAGAACCCATCGACACGGTGCAGCGCCAGCTTGATGGCAACCTCCGTAGATTAAGCAGCCAAGGGGTTGCCGGCGGCTGACCGTCAAAAGCTTGGCATGACCTTCGCGCGGTTACTGAGAGGCTTGAGCGGTCTGAGATCACGCGGCTGCCTTCAGGTGCTTCTTCTCAAGCATCGTCCGGACAAATTTATCCCATTTCGCCATTCCGGCCCGCTTCTCGACCATGTAGTTCCAGCGGTCGTAGTGCTTGGAACTGACGTCCTGTAAGGCGTGGTTTTGCAGCCGGTCGCGGATTTCCTTCGGAACGCCCGCCTTGCCGGCCAGCGTCTTGAAGGTCCGGCGCAGGTCGCGATTCGTCACATAGGGGATGACGCCGCGGTCCCGCTGACGCCACATGAACGAGTAAAGCGTGCCGTGGCTGACGGGCTTCGACGGATCTTGGGCCGATGGGAAAAACCAGCCGTATTCGTTGACGTTGATGGAGGCGAGCAACTCCGCCGCAAGCGAGGGCACCGGAACGGCATGGGGCTGTTCGTTCTTGGTCCTGGACCAGTCGATGATCTTCTCCTTGGCATCCCACTGATCGATGTGAAGGCCGGCGATCTCCTGCACCCGCTGTCCGGTCAGCATGATGAGCCTGACCGCGCGGGTATAGGGCGGATGGACTGGCGTGTCGGGGCATTCGAGCCAGCGGTAGAGCCGGACGAACTCGTCCTCGTCGAGCCAGCGCGTGCCCTTCACCTTGGGCTCGGTCGGGATACCCGACGCCGGGTTGAAGGGGATGCGGAAGCGACGGGGGGACTGCTGCCGATAGTCGTTGTCGGACTTCATGCCCCAGCTAAAGGCGGCATGGAGATAGGAGCGCACATGGTCGGCCATCGACTTCGCGCCCCGCTCGTAGATCGGGCGGATCAGCTCGATGACTTCTTCGGCTTCGACTTCGCGGGCGAGACGGTTGCGCCCCAGTGTGTCGGCGATCTTGTTGAGGCCCTTTTCGGTCTCCTTCCAGGAGGGCTTCCCGGCTTCCTTGAGAGCGGCGACATAGCCCTCGAACAGATCGGCGACGGTGCCGGGGCGGGTGTCGGTAGCGATCTTGATGCTCCGGCCCTTCTGGATCACGTCGGCAAAATCGCGCTTGAAGATCTCGCGCGCCTGGGCGAGCGACATCGAGGGATAGGAGCCGATCTTCTTCTTGGTGCGTTTGCCGTCCCGCCACTGCTGGGCCATCCAGTCGGCGGTGACGCGCTTGGGCATGGGCTTCAGGACGAGAAGGAGGCGGCCGGTGCCGCGCCCTTCGCCGTCGGCGAGGTTTTCCTGTTTCTGGCTCGTCTCGACCCGCTTGAGCGCGTGGCGGATCGTGGTGTCGGTCAGGGCAGGCATGGTGTTTCCTCCTGTTCCGCAGCTGGGATCGGTCAGGGAGAAACGGGGATCGCTAGGTGGGATCGGGAGGCCGTTTTCTACCCCTTTTACAGCCCCCAATTTGCCATAACCGCCCCCACTACGCAACGCAGAAAAGTGCCAAAATCCCTAGTGTTTCAACGTGATTGAGCGGGATCGTTCGTGATCATCCTCAATGAGTGGGGTGGTTGTGGACGAGGATCAGCGCGCTCGCCGAAAGCTCCAGCGCGCGGCGCACGATCTCGCGCGGGTAGACGGGCGTGTGGTCGACGGTGCCTTCCTGCTGCACCTCGTCGGCGATCAACTGGTTCTTCTTGTCGAGGAAGAGAATGCGGAACTGCTCGCGCGGCTCGAAGGCCATGGCGGCGCGGCAATAGTCGATGACCTGCGACCACGAGCCGAGCACCTGGCGGCCGGCGAGCTCGGTCCGCAGCATGCGGCTGGCGGCGGCGGCGACCACCTTGAGGTCGAGCGCTGCCGCCTCGCCGACGCCCGGCACCTCGCGCAGCAGGTGGTCCGGCGCGCCGAGCACCTCCGAGAACGAGCCGAACCGCTTGAGCAGAGCCTTGGCGGGCGCCTTGGTGTCGGCGCGCGGGATGGCGCGGAAGAGCAGCAGCTCCAGCAGCTCGTAGTCGGCCAGCGCCGCCGCGCCCTGCTCGCGGAAACGGTCGCGCAGGCGCTGGCGGTGGCCGAGATAATGCGGCTTGTCGGCGGGCGCGGGCCGCGCGGACGAGGGCAGGGGACGCTCGGAGAAGAAGCCGCGCTCGTCCTCGTCGCCCGTGTCCGCCATCTCGCGCCTCCCCGTGGAGGCGAAGATTAGGACGGAAGGCCGGGCCGGTCGAGGCCCGCCGGCGACAGGGTGAAGACCTCGCAGCCGGTCTCGGTGACGCCCACCGTGTGCTCGTACTGGGCCGACAGAGAGCGGTCGCGCGTCACCGCCGTCCAGCCGTCGGAGAGCACCTTCACGTGCGGCCGGCCGAGATTGATCATCGGCTCGATGGTGAAGATCATGCCGGGCCGCATCTCGATGCCCTCGTGCGGGTTGCCGTAGTGCAGGATGTTCGGCGCGTCGTGGAACAGGCGGCCGACGCCGTGGCCGCAGAAGTCGCGCACGACGGAGCAGCGCTGGGCCTCCGCGAAGGCCTGGATGGCGTGGCCGATGGCGCCGGTGCGGGCGCCGGGCCGCACCGCCGCGACGCCGAGCATCAGGGATTCGTGCGTCACCTCGAGCAGCCGCTCGGCGGCCCGCTTGATCTGGCCGACCGGGTACATGCGGCTGGAATCGCCGTGCCAGCCGTCGAGGATGTAGGTGACGTCGACATTGACGATGTCGCCCTCGCGCAGCGGCTTGGCGTCGGGGATGCCGTGGCAGACGACGTGGTTGATCGAGGTGCAGGACGACTTGGTGTAGCCGCGATAGTTGAGCGTGGCCGGCAGCGCGCCGTGGTCCATGCCGAACTCGAAGACGAAGCGGTCGATCTCGTCGGTCGCGACGCCGGGCCGGACCATCGCGGCGAGCTCGTCGAGCGCGCGCGCGGTCAGGTTGCAGGCCTTGCGCATGCCCTCGAAGGCCTCGGCCCCGTAGAGCCTGATCTGGCCGGTGTTGCGGGCCGGCGCGACGTCGGCGTCGACATAGGTGATCATCATTCCGGTTCCTTAGCCCGACAGGGCCCGCGCGAAAACCCCTCGCGGCCCATGTGGCACCGCGCGCGGCCTGCCGCAAGGGGCGGGCGGCCGCGCCTATTGATTCGGCGCCGGATTCATGGCCCCATTCCGTTGGGGAACGTATGGCGTGGGGGAGGACGATGGTCCGGGTGTTCTGCGCGGTGCTCGCGCTCCTGCTGGCCGGCGGCGTCGCCGGCGCGCAGGAACGCACGATGCATTTCGACAATCTCGTGCTCAAGTTCGAGTTTCCGAGCCGGTTCGCATATGTCGACCGCGACGAGGCGCAGGTCTATTTCTCCGACGGCGAGACGGTGATCGAGTTCAGTTGGCGTTGGCTCGGGGATTTTCCGGACGATGCGGGCGCCAAGCTGCTCGAGGAGATCGAGACCTACCCCACCTACGGCCGCGTCGACGGCCATTTCCGCGACGACCTCGAGTTCGAGATCGCGTTGAAGGAGAAATACGACCGGGCCGCCTTCATCCGCTGGACCGACCGGGGCAACGGGTACACGCGGCTCAGCTACGCGATGACGACCTGCTGCGACCGCTTCATCCTCTTCACGATCGAATATCCGAGCTCCGTCAAGCACGACTGGCTGGAAGGCTTCTACGCCTCGTTCAAGAAGGGCGACGTCGGCCAGTACGACACGTCCAAGGACGACATCGACGTGAGCTACCGGATGATGCTGCCGCGCGCGGGGACGCGCGCGACGAGCGACGCCCAGCGCCTCTACGACGCCTGCAGCAACGGCTGGAACAAGCGTCTCTACGGAGCCCGGCCCAACGCCAAGGCGATGGGGGCCTACATCATCGACGGCGAGGCGTGGTGCCAGCAGGCATGGGGCCACAAGTCGGAAGCCTCCGCCTGGGAAGTCATCCAGAAGGCCTGCGACGAGAAGGGCGCGGCCGACTGCTACCGCTTCGCCAAAGGCGACGAGCTCAGCGAGTGGGCGGACGAGCAGCGCGTCGCGGCCGAATACGGAAGCCGGGACGACGGCTACCGGCAGCGCCAGGAGGAGGCGCGGGCGGCCGCAGCGGCCAAGGAGCGGCGGCGTACGCAGCTCATCGTGCGCATCAACAACAAGGACAGGTTCGACATCGGCGTGGCGTTCTATTCCAGCAACCGAAAGAATTTCGGATGGCCGGGTAACAACCGGCACTGGGTGATGAGCTCCGGCGAGAAGCGGGAATTCGCGCTGGAATGCCAGCCGGGCGAAAAGATCTGCTACGGCGCGGCGCGCAAGAACAACAACAGCCAGATCTGGGGCGTCGGGCTCGGCTGGGTCGACGGCTGCCAGGGATGCTGCATGACCTGCGGCCACGAATACGGCTACAGCCTCGCCGACGGAGGACCCTATCGCGAGCCGCAGGTCTCCCGGCGCTCCGGCAATGACGGCGTCGAGATCCTCGGATCGGTGCTCGAAGGGCTGGCGCTCGGCCTCGGCGCCGCCGGCGCCATCCAGAACTCCTCGCCGCCGCCGGCGCCGCGCGGGCGGAACTTCAGGCAGAGCGACATCTCGGGCACGCGCTGAGGCGCGGCGGCGGCGAGCCGGCGATACAAACCTTGCCAAGCCGTCGCCGGCTCGCGAGAGTGCCGGGCAGCGAGGCGGAGCGGGAAGCCGGCGGATGGACTATCAGGGTGCGACCGGCGCGACGCCGGCCGGGCGGACCTCCTCGCCGCCGATGCAGGCTCGGATCGCATTCCATATCCTTGCCGGCCTGCTGATCGCGGCCTTCGCCTTCCTCAACTGGCGCTTCGTCCTCGTCCACTTCTCGAACGGCGGCTACCTGCTCGACAGCGGCTGGTTCGCATTCCTGATGTGGTCGGCCGACCTTGCGCTGCCCAACCCGCAGAGCATCGTCGATTTCAGCTACTACAACATGCACATCGCGCCCTATCTGGCGCTGTTCGGCATGCCGCTCCGAGCCACAGGGTTCGACCCGTTCGGCATCCTCGCGCTGCACGAGGGGCTGATGTTCGGCCTGCTGGCGCTGGCGCTCTACCTGACGGTGGCGACCGCCGGCCGGGGCTGGATCGCGCTCACGCTCGCGGCCGTGGCGCTGCTGATCGCGACGGGGAGCAACTTCATCTGGCGCATCGCCAGCTATCCGCATTTCGAGATCGCGACGATGGCGCTCTGCGTCGGCGGCGGCGCGCTGCTGCTGGCCGGCCGGCCGCGGCTCGCCGCGCTGCCGCTGGCGCTCGCGCTGACGGTGCGCGAGGACGCCGGCTTCTTCGTCGCGCTGTATCTGGCCGGCGCCGCGCTGCTGCGCATGCGCTCCCCGCTCGACTGGCGCACGGCACTGCGCGCGCCGGAGCTGCCTTGGGCCGTTGCGGCCGGCCTGGTCTCGGTCGTCCTGTTCTGGATCAAGGAGCACTTCTTCTTCCTCTATCCGACCTTCCAGAACACCTTCTCCGGCCATGGCTGGGACCACCTGTCGTGGCCGTGGCTGGGCGTCCGGCTCGGCGGGCTGGTGCAGGACGTCAAGATCGACCTGACGGTCGCGGCCGTGGCGGTGCTGGGCGCCATCTCGTGGCGCTACCTCGTCTACCCGGCGCTGATCCTGCCGCTCGTCGTCGCGCAGCTTCTCGCCGTCCAGGACGGTATCGGCCTGTTCCACTCCTATTACGGCATCCCGTGGCTGGTGGTCTGGTCGGGCCTGCTGATCGTCGCGGCGTTTCGCCTGCGGCGGGGAGAGGCGGGTCCTGCCGAGGCCGTCGCGGCCCTCGTCCTGGCCTTCGGGTGCAGCCTCGCCGTGCCCAATTTCGGCAATGGCTGGCGCGATCTGTGGGTTCCGCGCAACGCGATCACCCATCCCACCGTCGACCTTCCCGCTCTGAAGCGGGAGCTGGAAGCCGCGATCGGCAGCGACGCGACGGGCGCGTGCCTGTCGATCGGGGCGGTCGCCCTGGTTCCGGACGCCGTGCGGCCGAAGCAGGTGATCAGCCACCGGAGGGACCTCGCCCATTGCGGGCGCATCTTCCTGTTCAGGGGCGACCTCGGCTACCGCCAGCTCCGCGACAAGCTGCTGGCCGAGGGCAGGCGGCAGGGGCCGACGATCGGCGACCGCATCGAGACCTATTTCTGAAGCCGCGCGACGCGGCGTTCAGCCGGCCAGCGCGTCGGCCGCGGCGGCGAGCGCGCCTTCGCCGTGGGGGATGGCGAGCGCCCGCATGCCGGCATCCATCGTGGCCAGCACGCCCAGCGTCATGTGCGCGTTGACGTGGCCCATATGCGCGACCCGCAGGAAGTCCTGGTAGGCCGGCTCCGTCGGCAGCGCCATGCCCAGCCCGATGCCGAGCGTCACGCCGGCCTCCGTCTCCAGCCATCTGCGCAGCCGCCCGCCGCCGCCGTCGCCGATGCGCGCGGCGGTGACCGAATGGCCGCGATGGGCGGGGTCGCGCACGTTGAGCCCGATCGGATGGCCTTCGACGCCCCAGGCGTCGAAGGCGGCCCACACCGCGCGGGCGAGGCGCCGGTGGCGCGCCCAGACCTGCTCCAGTCCCTCCTCGGCGATCATGTCGAGGGCGGTGCGCAGGCCGTAGAGGTGGTGCGTCGGGGCGGTGCCGCCGAAGAGCTGGTAGAACTCGGCCGCCGCCGTGCGCGGCTTCCAGTCCCAGTAGGGCGTGGCGAGGCCGGCCGTGCGCGAGGCCTCCAGCGCCTTGTCCGACAGCCAGACGAAGGACAGGCCGGGCGGCAGCATCAGCCCTTTCTGGCTGGCCCCGACCAGCACGTCGATGCCCCATTCGTCCATCCGCATCTCGTCGCAGCCGAGCGAGGCGATGGCGTCGACGGCGAGCAGCGCCGGATGGCCGGCCGCGTCGATGGCGGCGCGGATGGCGGCGACGTCGTTGCGCACGCCGGAGGCGGTGTCGACATGGGTGACGAGCACGGCGCGAATGCGCCGATCGCGGTCGGCGTCGAGCGCCTCGGCGATGCGGGCGGGCTCGGCCGGCGCGCTCCTGCCGAAGTCGAGCACCTCGACGTCGACGCCCATCCGGGCCGCGGCGTCGGCCCAGCCCAGGCCGAACCGGCCGGTCGCCGCCACCAGCGCGCGGTCGCCGCGCGAGAACATGTTGGCGATCGAAGCTTCCCACGCGCCGTGGCCGTTGGCGATGTAGATAGCGACATGGCCGGAGCACAGCGCGACACGCTTCAGGTCGGCGACCATGGCGGGCATCATGTCGACCAGCTCGCCCGCATAGATGTTGGGCGAGGGCCGGTGCATGGCCGAAAGCACGCGGTCGGGCACGACCGAGGGGCCGGGGATGGCGAGGTAGGTGCGGCCGGAGGGGCCGGGCGTCTGCGAGGAGCGGTCCGTCACTGGTTCATCCTGTTTCCGCGTCGCCGCGCGCTGCCGGCGGCGATGCCGTGCCGCGAGGTTAGCGCGCCGCGGTGGCGGAGATTGTGCCAGAGGCTCGAAACCGTTGGCACGGGCGCGCTTTGCAGGCGCGGCATGCAGCCGCGGCGAGGCTCAGGCGAGCCAGAGCCAGAGGATGCGGCCGAGCGCGCCGAGCAGCAGCGCGAAGGTCGCCACCGCCTGGATGAAGAAGCCCGGATAGCGCTTCATCGGCTCGGTGACGTAGCCGGCGAAATAGGCGATGCGCCCGACCATCCACAGCAGGCCGAAGGCGGCCGCCCATGCCGGGCTCCAGTAGATGGCGAAAAGCCACATCGAGGGCAGGAAGATGGGGAGCCATTCCAGTGTGTTGGAATGCGCCCGGATCGCGCGCTCGAGTGACGGATGCCCGGTCATGGCCGGGGCGAGGATGCCCGTCCTGGAATGCGTCCGCGCCACCATGAGCGCCATGCCGAAGATCATCAGCGCGCAGAGCAGCGTGACGACGGCGACGGGATAATATTGTTCCATGATGCTTCCTCGCGATGACCGCACCGAACGCACTGGCAGCGTATCGGGCCGGCGTCAACCGAGGATGTCTGTGCGCGATGCTCCCCGCATCGCGGGGCGCCGCAGCTCCGCTTCCGGCGAACGGCCCTAGCGGTGGTCGGACCGTCCGTCGGACTGGCGCGTCTTTTCCGACGTCTCGTCGAGCGGCCGGGAATTGCCCATGCCCGACCTCGGCGGCTTGTTGGCCGCGGCGTCCTGCGAGAAATCGTCCGCCGGATCGGGCGCCTTCGCCGGCGCCAGCTTGCGGGCGCCGGATTCGCGCCTGTTCGTGCTTGGCATGTTCATCTCCCGTGAAATTGGTTCGCGTGGGAGTGGAATGGCCGGGCCGGGCGAATGTTCCCGTCCGCGGCTAGCCGTCGAGCCGGATGCCGCAAACGACGTAGTAGCAGTCGACGTAGCGCTGGCGTTCGGGAGTGCCCCGCCGCGGAGTGGAGCCGGCTTTGTCGTAGCCCTCGAGCATCTTCGTGCATTCGGCCATGCGCGCACCCGGGACGGCATGGGGGCTCACCAGCATGACGCCCGCGAGGATGAAGCAGCCGAGGCTTGCTGCAAGGAACAGTTGCACGCGACGCATGGCCGAGGACTACGGTCCGGCGCCTCGTGCCGCAACAGGGCATGGGCACGTATGCTTAACGTCGGCGCCGGTCGGCCATGTCGTTGAAGGGGATGGTACGCCCAAGGGGACTGCCGGAAGCTTTTAAAATCAATCTTTTGGCGAAAAGTTCGCCATGCGACGTTCCCGCTTCCTTCCGCTCATCTGGCGACCTTACGCTTGCCGACGAGCGTGACAACGCGCTCCATGCCGGCGGCGGCGAGGAGGACCTGGTTCGCTTCGCGCGAGTAGAGTTCCGCGTGCTCCATGTCGTCGTGGCCGAGTACGTCCATGAGCTGGCGGGTAGATGCGCCGCCCTCGGCCAGGAGCTTGCCCAGCGTCTTGCGTAAACCGTGCAGCGTGCAGCCCTTCGGCAGGCCGGCCGAGTGCGTCCAGTCGGCCATGCGTCCGGTAATCGACTTGGCGGTGAACGGCTCCCCATAGGCCGTCACGACGACTGTCTCGCCTCGCCGCACTGTCGCCGCCAGAGCCTCCGCCAGCATCGGGGTTTCCGGCACGAACAGAACCTTGCCCGTCTTCTTCTGCACGATCTGGAAGCCGCGCAGCGTCTCGATCTTGCCGTCGATGAGAAGCTTTCGCTCGACCAGCTGGTCCCACCGGAGCCGCACCAGGTCGGAACGCCTGTTTCCCAGCCAGAGGGCCAGGGCATAGACGAGCCTCGGGGTCGAGCCGACTGCCCAGCGCGCCTCGAATGCAGCCATCTCGTCGGCCGTCCATGCGCGGAATCCGACGTAGGCCGGCCGCCATTTCACCCGGTAGGTCGGGTCAGCCTCGATCCACTCCTCGTCGAGGGCCGCGAGGATCAGCTTGCGGATGAGCGTCAGTAGGTTCTTGGCGGCGTGTGGCGTCGCCGCACGATCGGCGAGGATCTTCTTGATGTGCCGCCGCTTGACGTCTGCGACCGGCATGTCGCTCCAGAGATCAGGCTCGCCCTCGATCACCGGCGACAGCAGGAAACGCTCGGCGACGCGCGTGGTGTTCGCCCTGGTCAGATCGTCCAGCACCTGCCATTCGGCCGACTGGCGCACCAGCCTCCAGGCTGCCGCCAGAGACCGAGGGGCGGCGGCGTGAGGATGGACCGTGATCTCGGCCTTGCGGATGGGGCGTCCCTCGACAGCCGCCTGATAGGCCTCGTCGAAGCCGGGTTCGCCGGGCCCGCAGGGCAAGGACACCGTCCTGCCTCTGTGGCGATAGCGCCAGCGGCGCGTGCCGTGACGGTCGAGGTAGGAGCCGAGGCCGGGATAATCGTCCATGGCCGGACGCTATTTCCGCTGGCCGGCTCTTGCAAGCAACTCGTCGATGCGATTGACGCTGGCCTCGCTCGGCAGTTCCGCGAAGCAGGCGTCGAGCGCGACCCTGTCCCAGACCACACGCCCGTCGATCTGCTTCGGGCGCGGCATGCGGCGGTCGGCGACGAGCTGGTCGAACTTAGTCGTGCCGACGCCGATATAGCGCGCCGCCTCCTCGCGCGACATGCCGCGCGGCGGGTAGGCGAGACCGTCAGGATGCAGCGCCATCGCGACCTCCGACGCCGAGGCTCGCCAGCAGGTTGCGCGTGTCGGCCCACGACGCATGGCCTGTCCACGCAGACAGGAATTGCTCCAGGCGGGCCGTGTCGCCGGCGGCGCGGTAGCGGGCGATCTTGCGCCTGGCGCGGGCGACGCTGTCACGGCGCAGCAGCTTGTGGCGGGGCCAGATGCGGTAGCCGAGGAAATTGACGCCGCGGCTGATCGGTTGGACCGACCATTTCGAGAAGCGGAGGCCGAGCTCTTCGCGGGCCAGCCGCTCGATCTCGTCGCGGACGGCGCGCAGATGCGCGACCGACCGGCCGAGCACGACGAGATCGTCCATGTAGCGATACCAGCAGCGCTCGCCGAGGCCCTGCTGCAGGTGACGATCGACGGCGCCGGAATAGACGTTGGCGAGGATCTGCGAGGTGAGGTTGCCGATCGGCAGGCCGATGCCCTCGCGCGGAACCATCGCCTCGATGACGCGCAGCGTCGCGCGGCAGGAAATCTTGGCCTCGATCATGCGCCAGAGCACCGGCCGCTCGATCGAGGCGAAGTAGCGGGAGAAGTCCGTCTTCAGCGCATAGAGCGACGCGCCGTCGCGCGTCAGGCGCCGCAATTCGGCCTGCAGCGCGACGACGCCGGCATGCGTGCCCTTGCCCTTCCGGCATGCAAAGCTGCGTGGCAACAGCGTCGCATCGAAGATCGGCTCGATGACGCGGCAGACCGCATGTTGCGCGACCCTGTCGCGGAAGGGAAGCGCCGAGATCAGCCGGAGCTTCGGGTCGTAGATCATGAACTCGCGCTGCGCGCCCGGCCGATAGGCGCCGCTCGCCATGTCGGCCGCCAGCCGATCGAGGTTGAGCGGCGAGAATTCCTTGAACTCAAGGTAGCCGGTCGAGAGACGCCGGCCGGCAGCCGTGCGCCGGTAGGCGGCCAGCATGTTGTCGTCGGCCACGATACGGCCGATCAGGTTGCGGTACTTCTTGGCCATGATGCATCCTCCGGCCGAAGGCCGAGACGCCGACCGGCGGCCGCGCATCGTTGCGCGCCCGGCCGGAGCGCCAGTGGCCGCTTGCGGCCACGGTGCGGCGCGTGAGGCAGATGAAACGCCGGCCGCGGTTTTCGACCTCTCGCATGCGCAAGGGGCTACTCCCCGCTCTGCCGGACCCTGCAATGTGTTCGCCGAAGCCGGATGTCCGGGCTGACCACCCATGCGCCCTGGACGGGCGCGGGAAGCGAGCCGGCGGGGCCGTGGCCGCCGCCGCGCCGGAAATGGGTCGTCACGGCAGCCCCGCGCGGAGATGTTCTCGTTGGAGTTGTCCGGCCAGTTGTCGAGGTTCGCGTAGCGCGAGCCCGCGTTCTGACCGTTGATCCACGAGCCGCCGAAGATCGATGGGCGCGCCATCCTATCCCCGTTCACCCGTTGCCCTTCGTGGAGGCGATCCAGACGCCGAGCATCGCGCCGACCTCGGCCAGGAGCCGCAGGGCGGCCCTGTGCTGGGCAGGCGAGAGGATCTTGAGCGAGGGATCGGCCGCGAAGCGCAACCAGAAACGCAGCGTCGCTAGATTGGCGTCGGCCGCGTGCAGGCGCGAGGCCTGCCGCGACTTCGCCGCGTGATAGATGAGGCCGACCTCAGCGATCATCGTGTCCAGCAGCGCGTCGCGCAGCTTGCCGTGGCGGCGCGGAAAGCGCTGGACGATCGGATAGAGATAGGCCATCGCGGCCTCGTATCTCTCCATGATCGCCAGCCCCGTCGTGCTGGCCGGATTGTCCCTGATCATCGGTCGGCCCCGTTCAGGCGGCCGGCGCTTTCGCGCCGGCGGCATCAGGATTCATGGTCACGGCAGCCCCGCGCGGAGAGGCTCCCGACGGAGTTGTCCGGCCAGCCGACGAGGTACGCGTAGCGCGAGCCCGCGTCCTGACCGTCGATCCACGAGCCGCCGAAGATCGAGGGGCGCGGTTCGTCGGGGTCGCCGTCGGTGCCCCACTGCCACATGGTGCCGGTGGCGCCGTGCAGCCCGCGGGCGCTGACGAAACGCTCGCCCCTGCCGTCCAGCGCACCGGCGATCGACGGCTCGTCGTCCAGCGACTTCCGCTCGGCGACGCCGAAGGCCGCGGCGAAGAACTCCTCGGCGCCGAGCAGCCGCTTGCCGTGATGTGCGTAGATCTCGACCGCCGTCGCATGGTCGAGCTTGCGACAGGCGCCCTTGCCGTCGACGCGCTGCGGCAGGTCGCGGCCGTCGGCGATCGCCGCGCCGCAGCGGCTGGTGCCCTGCGCCAAATGGTCCGTGCCGAGCAGGTAGATGTCGACCCAGAGGCGGTGCCCGCCGACCATGACGAGCGTCATGCCGCGCGGATCGCAGCCGGGGCGGAAGCCGATATCCCAGCAGGAGAACGGGTTGATGGCCGGCTGGCCGTCGCCGCCGGCGCGGGCCTCTGCGTTGCCGCTCGGGGCATAGTGGAAGCCGCCGATCGCACCTTCGGGGATGGCGCCGGGGCACGGCACCGCGCGGGCGGCGCCGTCCTCGATCAGCACGGCGAAGTCCGTTCCGGGCGCGAGGTCGGCCAGGTCGATCGAGATGGGCAGGTCACCGTCCAGCGCGATCGGCAATCCGTCCCGGTGGATGACGGTTCCGGCGCGCAGGGCTATTCGCGCGCGGCCGGTGACGATGAAGATCGGCGCGTCGGCGATGGCGCGATCGATACGGGTCTGCTTGACTGTGGCGTCCATGGACGGCCTCCTGGTTGGTGTGGGAAGGGTGGCCGGCGCTTTCGCGCCGGCGGTGTCAGGATTCATGGTCACGGCAGCCCCGCGCGGAGAAGCCCTCGACGGAGTAGTCCGGCCAGCTGTCGAGGTCCGCGTAGCGCGAGCCCGCGTACTGACCGCTGAGCCACGAGCCGCCGAAGAGCGAGGGGCGCGGATCGTCGGGGTCGCCGTCGGTTCCCCAGACCCAGAGATTGCCAGTCGCCTGCATCAGGCCGAACCGGCTGGTGCGTGCCGCGTCGAGGCCGGCGGTCTCCGGCTTGTCGTCGGCCGAGCTCTTCTCCGTCACGCCGAAGGCGGCGGCACGGAACTCGTCATAGGTGAGCAGCCGCTTGCCGTGGCCGGCATAGATGTCGACGGCCGTCAGGAAATCGAGGCCGTCGTGGCGGCTGCCGTCCGGCTTCTTCGGCTTGTTCCTGTGGCCGTCGGCGATCGTCGCGCCGTGACGGCTGGTGCCCTGCGCCAGATGGTCCGTGCCGAGCAGGTAGATGTCGACCCAGAGACGTCGGCCGTCGGGCAGGTCGACCAGCGCCATGCCGCGCGGATCGCAGGCCGGGCGGAAGCCGGCGTCCCAGATCGAGAACGGGTTGATCGCCGGCGCGTCGTCGCCGCCGGCGCGGGCGGACGCGTTGTCGCCCGGCGCGAAATGGAAGCCGCCGATCGCGTCGGCCAGGTCCGCGCCGGCCGGCGCGACGACGAGAGCGCCGGCATCGCTGCGAATGAGATAGTCCGTGCCGGCGGCGAACTCGGGCAGGGCGATCTCGGTTTCGGCGTCGGCGCGGCTGTCCGCACCGGCAATCTGCGCGCCGGCGCGGAGGAAGAGCCGGTCGCGCCCCTCGGCGCGGAAGATCGGCAGGCCGGCCTGCGGCCGGACGATGTCAGTCTGCATGGCAGTTCTCCTTGTTGGGACGGGTGGTCACAGCAGCGATCCGTGCGGCTCGGCGGGCGCGAGGCAGGCCGGGCAGGTGTGGCTGTAGGGCTCGGGCTTGCGGCGCGGCCCGGCGATGCGGGGCGCGCGGCCGAACAGGCCCCTCGTGTCCGGCTCGGCCGGCAACTGGCGCTTGACGATGCGCCAGCCCGCCGCCCTGGCGTCGGCGATCATCGTGGCGAAGTCCTCGGCCTCGTAGGTCTCGGGGAAGGACGCGGGGCAGCCGTCGCAGCAGAGCTGCAATCGGCCCTCGTGGCGGGCGACGGTCATGTCGACGCATCCTCCGGCATCGGTCGGCCGGCTCGCATGACGACGACCTTTGCCAAGTCTTGCAGATATGCGTCGCCATATTCGGCGCGGGCATAGTCGGCCGCCACGGAGACCGCGATGCAGGCTGCCTCGTCCGTTTCCATTCCACGCAACAGCGCTGCGTGGATCGCGTCGGAGATCGCATTGCCGAGATCTGCGGCCCAACGGCCTGAAAGCTCGGAGAACTCAGCCATTGTAGATGATCTCCTCGGCGTTCTGGCGCGCGAGCGGGAGGTAGTCGGCGATGGCGCGCATGAACTCGTCGCGGCCCTCGACCGTGTGGGCGCGATCGATCTGGGCGAAGAGGACGCCGATCGTGCCGGTCAGCAGGCCGGCCATCAGGCATTCGAGCTGGCGACCGGGCGGCAGGTCGCGATAGACGCCGACATTGAGCATCCCGAGCGCGATGTCGCAGACTTGGCGGCGTATGCTCTCGGCCATCGCGTCGAAGGGATCGCCGGGATCGAAGGGCGCGCGTGCCTTGCTCATGCGATCACCGCCATGAACAGCGCGCCGGCGAAGAAACCGATCGATGCGCAGAGGATGACGACGACCGTCAGGAAGCGGTCGGACGGGCGGGCCGGCAGCGGCTCGGGATCGGCGTAGTCGGGCGGGGGCGGGAAGGAGGCCATCACACACCCGCCGCGATCCGCGCGGCGGCCTCCATGGTGCAGAGGCGGTCGACCAGAAGCATGGTCGCGCCGCCGAGGGACAGGGAGACGGCCAGCCACAGCAGGATGGAGGCGCCGCGCCCGGTCAGGTCCGCCGAGACCCGGGCGCGGCGCGCTTCCGCCGCTCGCGAAAAGCCTTCGAGGATGATCGGGGCGGGGCTCATGCGCGTTCCGCCCGGAAGCCGCCGCAGGTGTTCACGGCGAGCACGATCCATCCCGCGATCTGTTCGACCGCCTCGTCGGGTCGCCCACCGTTGACGTCGACGGTGAGAACATCGCGTCCCTCCGCGTCGACGACGACGCCAAGGTCCCCATCATGCAGGGCCAGCGGCAACTTGACGTCGGCCGCCTCCATCAGCGCCACGAACTGGTCCGTGGTCGCCGGATTCTCGATGCGCAGATCGCCCATGTCACGCCGCCTCGTGGTGGCGCGAGCCGGCGGGGACGCGGATGCGGGGGAGGTCGTCGCGGAGCGCGCGGACCGAGCGGGCGCGGGCGAGGTCGGCGGCTTCCGGGCCGAAGGCGCGGATCTCGTCGGGGGTGAGGTGGCAGCGGGCCGACAGGCTCTCGACCGTGGCGTTCTGCCCGGCAAAGGCCATCTCGCGCATCGTCTCGGCAAGGCGATCGACGATCGAGGAGCGGCCGTCCTCGCCCGAGCGCGGCAGGACGCGCAGCCCTGCGGTGGTGTAGCGGATCATCGCAAGTTCTCCTGTGCAAAGACCTGTGCGGTCGCGGCATTTGTTGTATGGCGCGCAAGAACAGGTGTAGGTTTGGGGAAGAAGTCGGCGACGGATGGAGAAAGCATCCGCCGCCGGTAACCCCTCGCAGCTTGAACCCAACGAGGAGCTATTCCGATGAAGCGAGATGGGGCCGGGAAGACTGACGCGGGAACTCGCATCACGCGTCCCCTCCTGGCGTCTTACGCCGCCGAGCTTTCGGCCGAGGGCTGGCCCCGTCTGCGGCTGGACTATGTGACGGGCGAGGCCGACGTTCTGCTTGGACCACATCAGGAGCTGTGGCTGACGCTTGATCCGGTGCAGGCCGTGAAGCTCGGCGACGATCTCCATCGCCTTGCGGCAGATGCGAACGCACGACTTCGAGCAAGGCAGGCATCCATCCGGCGGAAGCCTGGCTGAGGGACCGGAACGCGGGCGGGAAATCGGTGTCGTCCAGTTCGAGGCCGTAGAAATCCTTTGCCAGCTTGCGCGCCCATGTCAGGGCGTGATCCTCGACCGCGACGATCTCGCCGGCGCCGGCAGGGAAATTGGCCATCTCCTGCGCCAACCAGCCGTAGAGCCGATGGTGCTCCGCCGCTTCGGCGATTTCCGTCAGGGTGGAGACGAGACTGTCCGGCTCGTCGGCGCCGAGGTTGAGCGTCAACTCGCGGTCGCAGGCGTCGGCCGCAAGCTCGTGCGCAGGATCGACGGGCTTGCCCGCCACCCAGATGGTGATCTCGACCCGGACAAGGTCGTTGATGTCGAGAGCTGACACTATGGCCTCCAGTCGCGTTGTGCGAATGGAGAGGTACATTACGTACCCGATCTATGCAAGCGAAAAAGATACGGATCATACCCCAATGGCGGGGAGGGCACGAATCAACCCTAGGCGTTCCGCGTATGTTCTTGACTCTGCGGCTAGGACGGTGTTCCTAGGGAGATGGAGGGCGACATGGCGATCAGGCACCAGCTCCGGCAAAGGTTCGCAACTCGCAACGACGAGATCATCGCTGAGCTAAGAGAGGCGGCCGGAGCTGCCCCGCCCATGGACCCGAAGATCGTTGTCAAACGGAAGACGGCAGAGATTGCCGTCGCTATGGCGCTATTGCACGGTGGCGATTGGCGCGTTCATGTTGATCACGGTGTTGGTCTTGTGGTGATTGCGAAGGCTCCTGAGCCTGGCCAACCGCGAACCTTATGAAACTGATGACCTGATCCTGTACGCCTTGAGGGGCGTCGATCACTTTCGCAAAGGCCTGCCGCAGCTCTTTTGAAGCGCCGGGCAGTCCGACGTCCTCCGGTCTGCCGATGCCGAGGTAGAGCCAAGTGAGAGGCACACCGAACAGATCGGCATAGCGCCGACCTTCGCTTACCGAAAAAGCATTCCGGCCCGATTCATGACCTTTGTAGAGGTTGATGTCGATGGCGCCTCCAGAGGCGTCATACACTCCCTTTGGTCCCGAAATGCCAGCGCGCATCCTCGCCTGCTTCAGCCGGCTCGCGCGCTCTTGCTTGTCAAATTTCTCTAGATCGTTGGCCATGGTACAAAAGATACCCGGCGGCAAGGATACAAATCATATCCTGCGTGCTTGACAGATTGAGGTATGATTTGTACCTTTCGCCTAATGACGCATTCGGACCTGATCAACCTCTGGCCGACACTCGCGGACTTCGCCGCCGACATCGGCGTCGAGTACGGGACAGCGAAAGCCATGCGCCGCCGTTCGTCGGTTCCTTCGGAATACTGGCTTTCGATGGTGCGGTCAGCCGACGGCAGGGGAATAGCTGGAGTTACGCTAGAGGCGCTTGCAGCCGCGGTCGCTGCTCCTGTGTTGTCCCAGCCGGAGCCGGCCGAATGATCGCCATGGCCGTTTCTCCGTGGGGCAAGATGCCCATCGATTCCTCCCGGGGCGTTCCCGCCCGGACTGTCGCCCCGCTGCAAAGTCTGTGCGTCGGCGGGGCGACCTTTTCCTTTCCCGCGGCTCCGCCTTCCGGCCGCGGGCGGGCAGGGCCGAGTCTCGCGTGCCCTGCCGACCCCATCCCCGCCCGCGACCTGGGGCTCACGAAGGACGCGGGCGGCGCGCCGGAGGCCGATTCGCACCGCGCCTCCGGCGCAGCGCTTTTTCTGCGCCTGATCGCGGCGCATCACGGCTGCAGCGTCGCGCAGGCCGTCGAGCGCGCGGCCGCGCACTATTGCGAAACCGTCGTCGGCCTGCAGCGATTGGCCGATCTGAATAATCACTGCCGGGGTAGAGCAGCGGCAGCTCGCCAGCCTCAAAGCAAAGAGGTCGCGGGTTCGAATCCCGCCCCCGCAACCACCCACACCTGTGAGAGCGAGCCGGGTCGGCAGGAGGCGCCCTTGGGCCTCCTGCCGATGCCTCACGCGCCGCCGTGACCGGCTGATGTGTCCGCGGGTTTCCATGCCCGCACTGTGAATCGATCCGTTGCGTCCCACTAGGGGATTTTTCGCGTGTTTGTCCCGCCACGGGATCGCGCGCGCATGCGAGGCCGAGATGTCCCCCGACGAGCACATGATGATCAAGCATGCTCAGAACGAGCTCGTCAGGCTTTGCGGCGGCATCGACGACTGCAAGGTGATCGTGCCGTACGGGCGCAGCACGATCGGCCGTTGGGCAGACGTCGGGAATCCGACGCTGATGCCATGGCCTGCGGTGATCGCGCTGCAGAAGAAGTGCCGGGTGCCGGTGGTTACGGCGGCTCTCGCCGCGATTGACGGACGCATGCTGTCCGATCCTGTCACCGAAGGCGAGACCTGCGTTATGACCGCGATGGCGGAGGTGCTCGTCGTCTCCGGGCAACTCGGAGGCGTCTTTGGTGCGGCGGTAGCCGACGGCAAGCTGACTCCGAACGAATTGACAGACCTCAGTCGCGTCATGGAGCGGCTCGAACGCGCGCTCGTGAAGGGCAAGCGCTCGGCTGCAGCCGGCCGCGCGGAAGGTGGCCTCAAGGTCGTCATGCGCGAGGGGCAGGCCTGATGTTCCCCTCGGCCGACAGAATAGCCACGGCCATCGTCATGGCCGCGCGGTTCCACGGCGACGATCCGCTGTCGATCGCGTCCGGCGTGCCGGGCGGACGCAGCCGCGTGCTCGCCTATGCCGCGCTGACGGAGGCGTGGCCGCAGGCGCGCAAGGCCGGGCTGTCGCGCTGCTGCGCCTTCATCTCGCCGGCCGCCGCCTCGGCGCACCTCAACAACGCCCGCAAGGCGAGGTGGTGGAACGAGGATCTGCTCGACGAGATCGTCGGGGCTCTCGTGGAAGAGGATTATGCCTCGCGCGACGTACCGGAGGCTTCGCCTCCTGTCGCTCCGGCGGGGCGCGCGACGACGCGCGACGGGCGGTCGCCCTTGCGGCCTTCGGCCGATGTCGAGATCCCGCATTTCGAGGCCGACGAGCGTCGGCTGATCGCGCGCATGCGCGCCGGCGGCGCGGACGCTGGCGCGATTGCCGCGGCACTCGGCGCTTCCTCCGACGAGGTCGGCGCCTGGCTGGCGGCGAACGGGTGAGGACTGGATGGACGATCTTCGCCCCCATCCCCTGGCAGAACTGTTTCCGATGCTCTCCGACAAGGAGACCGCGGAACTGGCCGACGACATCTGCACATACGGCCAGCGCGATCCGATCGTGCTCCACGAGGACATGATCCTCGACGGGCGCAATCGGCTCGCCGCCTGCCGGTTCGCCGAGATCGAGCCGCACTTCGTCGACTATGACGGCGACGATCCGCTCGGCTTCGTGCTGTCGAAGAACCTGCACCGGCGCCACCTGACGGAAAGCCAGCGGGCGATGGTGGCGGCACGCATCGTCGATTGGGATCGCGGCCTCAACCAGCACACGGCAGGGCCTGCAAATCTGCAGACCCGCGAGGCCGCGCGACGACTGTCGATCTCGGAGCGCGCGGTGGCAGCCGCCAGGCGCATCCACGAGCACGGCGCGGCGGAACTCGTCGAGGCGATCCGCGAGGGGCGCGTTTCCGTGCACGCCGGAGAGGCGCTGTCCGAACTCGAACATGAAGCGCAGATCGAAGTGCTGCGGCGTGAGGAACGGGACATCGTGGCGCGCGCGAAGGCGATCCGCGAGGCGCGCCAGCGCGCGCGCCACACGGTCCGTCTGGCGCATATGGAGATGGTCGCGGAACGCGGGCGGTCTGCCGCTCCGGGCAAGGTCGAGCGGATCTATCCCGTCGTCTATGCCGATCCGCCTTGGCGTTTCATCGTGCGCGAAGAGGCGACCGGCCGCGAGAAGAGCGCCGAGAACCACTACCCCACCATGGAGACCGAGCAGATCGCCGGCCTGCTGGCCGAGCTCGGCGGGGTGGCTGCGCGCGACGCGGTTCTGTTCCTGTGGGCGACCAACCCGATGCTGCTCGACGGGCTGCGCACGCTGCAGGCGTGGGGCTTCACCTATGTGCACCACTGGATCTGGGACAAGGAGGTCGCCGGCACCGGCTATTGGGGCCGCGACCGGCACGAGCTGCTGCTGATCGGCCGGCGCGGCGATGCCGTCGCTCCGCTGCCCGGCACGCAACCGGAGACGGTGCACCGCGAGCGCAAGGGTCCGCACTCGGCCAAGCCCGACTGGTTCGCCGAACAGATCGAGCGGCTCTATCCCGGCATCGCCAAGATCGAACTGTTCGCGCGCGCGCCGCGGGCAGGCTGGGACGTATGGGGGTTCGAGGCCGAGAAGGCGTCTGCGAGGCCCCCGGCTCGGAAGCGCGGAAATGCCGGAAAGGCGGTGCCGGCATGACCCCTGCCGAGAACAAGTTTCTGTCAGATGCCATCATCGACATGCTGCCTGACGAACCGAAACATGCGCTGGCCGTGCTGGTTCTGACGTTCGCCAACGTGGTCGTCGCAACCGGCGCCCTCGACGACGAAGCGCACAGCGCGCTGACGATCGCGCTTCGGCAGATGCGGAACGCGGATCGTTCCCGCGCGCCCGAACGGGGGAGCGCATGAACTCGATCACCGTCGTCGTCTACGAAGACATTCGCACGATCGCCGCAACCGGGGTCATCATGGTTCCCGGCGCGCGCCTGGGCTGCCTGGCGACCCATCCCGCTCTCGGAGAAGAGATCGCGGACGGACGCGAATGCTGGTCCATCACGCATGTTCCGACGGGCATGCGCCTCGGCAGCTATCTCGCATTCTACAGCGAGACGGATGCCCTCAATTTCATCCGCGTGCTGGCGGCGCTGCCGATCGACTGGAGCGATGCGCGAAACATTCGCAAGAACGATGTTCTGCGCGCGGTCTTCGATGCCGCCGCCGATTTCTGCGGCGGATTCCAGGTTGAGCGCGGAGACAAGGGGGGCGCGCCGGCATGACGCTCACCTGCTACCGCTGCCCGACGCAGATCTGCTTTCACGGCGACTGGCGCCGCCGCTCCATCATGGCGCGGCTATTCGGCTGGGCCCGTAGGGGGGGGGCGCTACTACTGCGCCGCGTGCGCTGAATGAGTGATCGTCTTGTCGTTCACGGCCGCACCGCGCCTCTGGCGCTGGCCTCCACGGGGGCGGGCGATACGTCGGCCGGGCGCCGGTCGGCGCCACGGCCTGCGGCCGATCCCATCACCTCCTTCGGCTTCTTCCTGCTGCGCCTCCTGCGCCGGCCGAAGCCGTTGGTTCCGGCCGTCATCCCGGCGGCGTCGGCGGCCGCCGACACCGACCGGCAGATGGAGGCGCTGCGGATCGAGCTGGAGCGGCTGCTCGACGAGGCGCGCCATGGCTGAGGTGCGCTTCGACGCCTTCGCGGATGCGTTCCAAAGCCGCCTCGACGAGCTCGGCTATTCGCTGCGGCAGGCCGAGCAGAAATGGTCGCAGACCGACCGGGCGATGCTGTCGCGGGCGGTCAACGGCAAGGCGCTCTCGGCCGGCAACTACCTGCTCCTGTGCGAGATGGCGGGGCTCGATCCATACGCCTTCGTCGAGCGCGGGAAACACAGGCAAACGAGCCTGAAAGCCATTCGCGAACATATGGTTACACTGGTGGCTTCCCGTGAAACAGGGGCGGCGCGGTGACGGCGCGCTCGCCCATGGTCGAGAAGGTCGAGGCAGCCGGCGACGAGGTCGCGCGGGCGCGGCTGGTGCTGACGCTGCCGGATTCCGTGCTGCTCTCCGACGGTCCGGCGCTGGTGGAGGCACTGCGCGCCGACCGGGCCGGCCACTGGTACGTCACAGCGCGGCTGGCTGCGCTGCACGCGGTGCGTTCGCCCGAGGGAGAACTGCCGCCGCGCAGCGTGTTCGAGCTCGGCATCGCGCGGCGCGCCCTGCGCAAGGTCGCGCGGGACGGTGGGCGGTGATGGACCACGACACGCAGACGACGGACGCGATCGCCGAGGCGTTGCGCCCGGTGATCGAGAAGCGCGCGGCCGAGAAGGCCGTGCTGCTCAACCGGCCTGTGGTGGCGCGGGACGCCCGCATCATGGAAGCCTGTCGAGCCGTGGCGCACGCCAGCGACCGGCTGGAGGCAGCCCGCTACGGTCCAGACGAAATCCGCTGGCGTCGGGACCTCGATCGCGCCGCGGCGAAGCTTGCGCGGGTGATGCGGGGAGGGCGGCCATGAACGTCCAGCCCTTCCTCATCGGCGACGGCTGGATCGAGGTGCGCGACGGCAACGACACGGCGCGCGCGATCTTCGAGCGCCATTATACCGCCATGAAGAGCCTCGCCCGCCGGCGACGCCGCGGCACGAAGCTGTTCATCGGCCCCGGCTTCAAGCTGCTTCTGCTGTCATCCGACGCGTTGTCGCTTTGCGGCTGGCGCAAAGAACGGCGGCGGCGTGATGGTCAGATCGGGGTGGAGTGCTGCGTCTTCAGGCGCGAGGGCGGAGCGCTCGCCAGTGCGCAACTATCCGGCGCGATGGAACTGGCGTGGCGACGCTTCCCCGGCGAGCGGCTGTTCACGTTCGTCGATGCTCGCCTGGTCAGGCCAACGATGGTGAAGGGGCCGCGCGCTCGCCTCTATGCGGTCTGGGGATACTGCTTCTACCAAGCCGGCTGGCGCTTCGCGGGCATCACGAAAAAGGGCCTGCACATCCTCGAATGCCGCCCGGAATGGGTGGCGGCATGAGGTCAACGCTTCCGCCGCTTCGGCGCCTTGAACCCCGGCGATGCGATCGAGGCCGGCCGCTCGGACATCAGCACGCCGGCCTCGTCGGCGGCCGCCGCGAAGGCCTTGCGGGCGCGCTCGGCGCGCACGGGATCCTGTGCCCGCTCCAGCGCCGCCAGCACGGCCTTGCGGGCGGCGACCTGCCTGCGCGCCATCTGCTCGGCGGGCCAGTTCTCGTCGAGCAGCAGGCGGGCCGCCTGCTCGGCGTCGGTCACCGCCCTGATGACATTGCCGGCCTTGCCGGTGGCGATGCGGACGGGAGGATCGAAACGCATGGCGCACTCGCGACTGGACTGGCCGGAGTAACGCAGACGGCGGCGCCGGGTTGCGAGCGGAGCCGGCCATGATGAGCGAAGGTGCGCGGCTCGCACATATCCGCGATCGTGTCGCGGCGATCGCGCCCGGCGAGTGGACGCGCGCCTATGACGGCGACGGATGCTTCGTTGAGGCGCGCGGGCCGATGGGCGAGCTGCTGCCGGTGGCCCGGTTCGATGCCGGCGCGACCGACGACGAGATCGCCTTCGTCGTCTCGGCGCCGGCCGACATGCGCTTCCTGCTCGGCCTCGTCGACAGGGCGATGAGGGCCTTTGCCTCACGCGGCGCACTGGCCGCTGCGCGGCCTGCCGCTCCGGCCGGGCGTCGGACGACCGACGGGCTGCGGTCGCAGCCTCGCCCTTCGGGCGGGGCGGGCGAGACGAAAGACTATGCTGCCGAGTGCGCCATGAAATGCGCCGAGCCGGCCTTCCGGGTGTTCCTCGAAGAGCGGCACGGGCTGGAACGGCCGCTGACCGAGGAGCGGGTGGCACAGAAGGTGTGCGCAGCCTGCTCGGCGTGACCAGCCGGCGCGAGCTCAACGACGGCGGCCGTGCGGCCGCAGCCTGGCGGCAGATCAGAGACGAATACGACGCATGGCGGAGGGCAGGGCGATGAGCGAACTTCCAAATCTGGCTCTTTCGGTCCGGCAGCCGTGGGCTTTCTGCCTCGCCTCGGGATGGAAGGACGTCGAGAACAGAGCGTGGCGCCGTGGCAATCCGGGTCTCAGCTTCCGCGGCGAGTTCTGCATCCACGCTTCGACCGGTATGACGCGGCAGGAATACGTAGATTGCGCGGAGCTGTGTGCCGAACTCGGCTTCTCCTGCCCAGCTCCGGCTGACCTGCAGCGCGGAGGTATTATCGGCGTCGCGACGATCGTCGACGTAGTGACGTTCCATCCGACAAGCCCATGGTTCTTCGGGCCGGTTGGACTCGTGATCGCGGACCCGCGGGCAGTGGAATTCATTGCTGTAGGTGGCCGGCTCGGCTTCTTCGATTGGCGATCTCTGCTTCCGTGTCGCCAGACCAATGCGCCGATCCCGCCGGCGAGATGGATGTTGCCGAACGAGAGACGGCCATCTCGGCTGATACATGCGCCGAAGCCCCCGAAGGACGGTCAGGGGAGGCTTCTTTGAGCGGACCTCGTCTCTCCATCATTCCGGCGCGCGCGGCGACCGACCCGGCGCTGAAGCCGCGCGACTTGCAGGTTCTGTGCGTGCTCGGGCGCCATACCGACGATCTGGGCTGGTGCCGGAAAAGCCAGGTCAAGATGGCCGAGGAGATGGGCTGCGCGCGATCCACCGTGTACGACGCGATCGAGCGGCTGGTGACGGCCGGGTATCTCGAGCGCTACGTGCAGGAGGAGATCAACGGCCGCGACAGTCCGCATGTCTATCGCGTCATCCTCGACCCTCGTCACGCCGATCCGGCGGCCGTCCGCGACGCTGATCTGGGAGGCGATCGGGGCGCCGGGACCCCTGCCGACAGGCCGGCACCCCCTGCCGATATATCGGCACCCCCTGCCGATCCAGAGCCGGCACCCCCTGCCGGTCCTGGACCGGCACCTAAGAACGACCCTATCAGAACGACCGACTCGGAACGGGGAGAGAGAGCGCGTGCGCGGGAAGAAGACCAGAAGGCCGTCGAGCGCTGGCTGAAGCGGACGCATCCGTCCTGGCCGACCTACGTGACCGACAGCGGGCCGAAGGCCTTCGCGGCGGCGCTGTCGCTGGCGCCGCAGGAGCGCGAGACGGCGGCCGAGCGGATGGGCGACTATCTCGCCAGCGCCAAGGTAGGCGGCCGTACCGTGATCTGCACCTTCGGCGTGTATCTCGCGGAGAAGCGCTGGGAGAAGCTTCCGCCACCTGCGGTCAGGACTGAGCCCGACCGGGACTATGCGCCGCCCTTCGGGCCAGTGTGGGGCGCCTTCGTCGTCGGCACGTTGCTCATCGGCGCGCATCCCGAGCATGTCGACCAGCTCTACCGCATGGCGCGGCTGGGTCGCGGGCACCGCTTCGGCGAGCGTTGGCATGCGCTGCGGGCAACGATGGAGCCGGTGCCGGTCGCGTCGCCCGGGTTCGAGGCGTGGCGCGCCGCGTTCGAACGGCAGGGCTGGCCATGGGTGCCCGATCCCGGCGAGCAGCGCGTGGTGTACTTCCCGGCCGGCGGGCCGGACGGGCTGGGCGTGTTCGAGGCGGCGCTGCGCGAGGGCGGCGAGACGAGAGAGGCGGCGGAATGATGGCGGTGGACAGGAGGCAGGTCGCGGCGGCCGACGCGATCGACCTGACGCGGGCGGTGGCGGCGAGCGACAGGACGCTTGCCGAGCGGCAGGTGGATGCGCGGCTGCTGGCCGCCGCATCCACGAATGTCGAGGGCAGGCGGCACTGGTTTGCGCTGCGGGTGGCGCAGGCGAGCGAGATTGATCTCTGCGCCCGGCTGACCGATTCGCGGGTAGATGCGGTGGTGCCGGTGAAGCAGGTGCAGGTGAAGCGTCGCTTCAATGCGCCCTCGCGCAAGGTTGTCCACAGGCCCGTGCTTCGCCATCTCGTCTTCGTCAATCTTGTGCCCTCCGATGACGCCTTCGCCGGACTGCTACGGGTCAGAGACGTGGCCGCGCTGATCGGCGCGGGCGGAAGGCCCTATCCGATCGGCGACCGGGAGATGAATGGTTTCATGGAGTTGGCGCAGGCCGGCGCCTTCGACGAGAGGAGCACGCCGACCGGGCTGGCGGTCGGTATGGCGGTGCGGATTGGGGTCGGCCCCTATGCCGATTTCCGAGGCGTGCTGGAGGGCTACGGCAAGGGTCGGACGGCGCGCGTGATGACCTGGCTGTTCGGGCGCGAGTTGGTGGTCGACGTGAAGCTTGCGCATCTGGAGAAAGCGGAGTAGCGAATCCGGCCCATGGACGACCGGGGACCGCGGGGCGCATTGCCCCCGAACAGCGGGCCATCGCCACGGCGACAGCGACCCCTCCCGGCCCAGCCCTGACGATGGCGATCATGGCGATCGATTCAGGGCCAGTGCGGAAGCCATGCCCAATCGACACGGTGATGAGCGGGAGCGATCCCGGCGGCGCGATGGCGCGCAGCCATGGCGCGCCTGGTACAAGACGGCGCGATGGCAGGCGCTGCGGTGGCGGGTGCTGGTGCGTGACCTGTTCACCTGCCGCATGTGCAAACGGATCGAGGCGGACACGTCGCGGCTGGTAGCTGATCACGTCGCGCCGCACCGTGGTGACGAACGTCTGTTCTGGGACGAGACCAACCTGCAGTGCCTCTGCAAGGATTGCCACGACCGCGTGAAGCAGGCCGACGAGCGAGCGTCGATCCAGACGCGCGGCGTCTGGTGGTGACCGGCGCGGACCTCGACCGCTGAGGCGGGGAAGGGGGGCGGTCGAAAGTCTGGAACCCCATCGGTCCCTAGACCCGCGTCCCCCTCATGTGGAGATTTTTTTCTCGTGGAACCGAATTTTGACCTCTTCGGCCATCCGGTTCGCGAGGGTTTCGGAGCGCGGGGGCGGCCGCCGTTCGAGCCGACGGAGAAGGATCGCAACAAGGTCAAGCTCTTGCTGGCGCTCGGATGGGCGAACCCGCGCGTCGCCAATGCGATCGGCGTCTCGCCGGCAACGCTGAAGCGGTATTTTAGAGCCGAGCTGAAGGCTCGCGATGCGATGCGCGACCGGCTGGATGCGCGCCGCGTAGAGATCGCGATGGAGCAGGCGAACGCCGGCAACATCACGGCCCTGCGGGAGCTCGGCGCGCTGATCGACCGTAGCGATCGGATGGAGATCGAGCGGAAATTGGGGGCCAATCGGTCGGAGCCCGCACCGGACCGGCCGGGCAAGAAGGCGATCGACGAGAAGCGCGCTCTTGCCGCCGACGCGGACCTGATGGCCGAACTGGAAAGCGAAGCGGCGAACAATGCCCGCCACTGAGGTGCTGCCGCGGTTCGCATGTCCGGACTGGTGGGACCGGCTGCAGCGCGGCCAGATGCCCATGGCGGAGGTTCCGCTCAACGCCGACCGGGCAGCGAAGGCGCTGGCGTTCTTCAACCGGCTGCGGCTTCCGGACGTTCCCGGCAACCCGCCTCTCGCGGAAGCATGTGGCGAATGGTTCCGTGACATCCTCGTCGCATTCCTGGCGAGCGAGGATCCCGAGACGAAGCAGCGTCTCGTCGTCGAACTGCTGTGCATGGTGCCGAAGAAGAACTCGAAGACGACCTACGTCGCCGCGCTCGGTTTGACGGCGCTGTTCATGGAGGAGGCGCCGAACCGCCAGATGCTGATCGTGGCGCCGAGCCAGAACATCTCGGAGCGCTGCTTCGACCAGGCGCAGGGAATGATCCGTCTCGACGCAACGCTCGACGCGATCTTCAAGGTGCAGGACCATCTGAAGTGCATCACCCGCCGCAAGACCGGCACGCGTCTGGACGTCAAGACCTTCGACACCTCGATCGTCACGGGCGAGATTCCCGTCCTCACCATCATCGATGAGCTGCACGAGCTCGGGAAGAAGGCGAAGGCGGCCGCCGTCATGCAACAGATCCGCGGCGGCGGCATCACCAAGCAGGGCGGACAGGTGCTGATGATCACCACCCAGTCGGACGAGCCGCCGGCCGGCATCTGGAAGACCGAGCTGCAAAAAGCCCGCGCCATCCGCGACGGCAGGGGCGGCAGCGCGCCGATCCTGCTGCCGGTGCTCTACGAGTTTCCGGCCAGTTTCCAGAAGGATCAGGCCTTCTGGCGCGACCAGAGGAACTGGCACATCCTGCTGCCGAACATCAATCGGTCGATCGATCCGCAGCGGCTCGTCGCGGACTACGAGAACAACGGCCGGGCGACGCCGGAAGCCGAGCAGATATGGGCCAGCCAGCACCTCAACATCGAGATCGGCGTCGGCCTCGGTGATGACGGCTGGCGCGGGGCCGACTTCTGGGATCTCCGTGCCGACGAGACGCTGACGCTGGAAGAGCTCATCGCGCGGTCGGAGGTCGCCGTGGTCGGCGCCGACGGCGGTGGCCTGGACGACCTGTTCGGCGCCTGCGTCATTGGCCGGGAGAAGGTGACGCGGCGCTGGCTGGTCTGGTGCCATGCCTTCGCCCACCCGAAGGTGCTCGAGGTCCGCAAGGAGATCGCCTCGCGCCTGCGGGACTTCGAAGCCGAGGGCTCGCTGACTTTCTGCGAGGTGAGCGAATATGTCGCCCGCATCGCGGAGATCGCCGCGAAGGTCCGCGATGCCGGCCTGCTGCCCGATAAGAACGCGGTCGGCTTCGATCCGAACAACATCGCTGCCTTCGTCGACGCGCTGGCGCTTCGTCAAATCGACGGCGCCATGCTGCACCGCCTTCGCCAGGGTCCGGCGCTCTCGCCGGCGCTGTGGGGCCTCGAACACAAGCTGTCGGACGACACGCTCAGTCACGACGGGTCGGCCCTGATGGCCTGGTCGGTCGGCAACGTGAAGATCGAGGTCAAGGGAAACGGCAACATGGCGACCAAGCAGGCCGCCGGCCGCGCCAAAATCGACCCGGTGATCGCCATGCTTTGCGCCGCGATCCTGATGAGCTGGAATCCGGAAGCCTACGGAAATTCCGTCTACCGCGAGCGCGGTTTCCTGGTCGCCTGAAGGGAATCCCATGAGCCTGTGGTCTCGCATCTTCGGGGGCGGCGCTTCCCGGACCCCGGAGCCGCGCGCGGCCAGCCAGTCGATCGGTGGCGGCGTGTTGATTACCACGCCGCAGGAACTGGAAGATGCGCTTCGCACGGGCGCAGCGACGTCGGCAGGCATCGCGGTAACGCCCGACCGAGCAATGCGGGTGGCGGCCGTCTATGCGTGCGTGCGCATCCGTTCCGGCGTTGTCGCCAACATGCCTTTGCATATCAAGCGTCGCGTCGATGATCGCACGCGCGAGGATGCATCCAATCACCCGCTTTGGGTGATCTTCCGCCGGCGCCCGAATCGGTGGCAGACGCCTTCGCAATTCAAGAGGATGCTGACGGCGCATTTGCTGCTGCGCGGCAATGCCTATGCGATGATCGTGCGGTCCAGAGGGATGGTGAAGGAGTTGATCCCGCTCCATCCCGACCGGGTGGAATGCAAGCAGCGCGACGATCTCGGCCTCGAATACACGTACACCCGCAGGGACGGCCGGCGCGTCACTCTTCCCCAATCCGAGATGTTTCATCTCGTGGGCTTGTCGCTCGACGGCGTCCATGGTGTCTCCGTAATCACCTATGCGCGGGAGACGATCGGCCTGTCGCTGGCCATGGAGGATCATGGCGCGACGGTCTTCAAGAATGGCGCGCGTGTCAGCGTCGTACTCACGCATCCCGGCAAGCTGGGCAAGGAGGGACTGGAGTTCCTGAAGTCCAGCCTCGACGACTATCGCTCCGGAGGCGAGAGCGAGGGCAAGGCTCTCATCCTGGAAGAGGGAATGTCCACCTCACCTCTCGCCATGACGGCGGAGGATGCGCAGTGGATCGAGAGCCGCAAGTTCTCCCGTTCCGACGTCGCCATGTTCTTTGGCGTCCCGCCGCACATGATCGGCGACACCGAGAAGTCGACGAGCTGGGGCAGCGGCATCGATTCGCAGACGCAGGGGTTCGTCACCTTCAGCGCCGAAGACGATCTGACCACATGGGAAGAGACGGTAGGTCGCGACCTGATCGACCCCGCCGAGCCGGACATCTATGCGCGCTTCAACCGGGCCTCGCTCGTGAAGGGCGACATCAAGACCAGGTGGGAAGCCTACATGCGCGGCCGCCAGATGAAGGTGCTGTCCGCCAACGACGTGCGCGCGCTCGAGGACATGAACCCGGTCGAAGGCGGCGACGTCTACGAAAACCCGATGATCAACGTCGAGCCCGACAAGAAGGATGAAGGCAATGAGTCTGCGAAAGCTGCCTGAGGCGAAGACCTTCCAGCGCCCGCAGAACTTTCAGTGGGACGCCCCGAGCGACGTGCTCGCGAAGTGGGCCGAGACCCCTCGCGCCGCCGCGGAGAACGACGACACCACCATCACCATGTTCGAGGTGATCGGCGAGGATTGGTGGACGGGCGGCGGCGTGACGGCGAAGCGGATTTCGGCGGCGCTGCGTTCGATCGGAAATCGCGACGTGACGGTGAAGATCAATTCGCCCGGCGGCGATATGTTCGAGGGCATCGCGATCTACAACCTGTTGCGGGGGCATCCGGCCAGGGTGACGGTCGAGGTGATGGGATGGGCGGCGTCGGCCGCTTCGATCATCGCCATGGCCGGCGACGAGATCCGCATGGGGCTCGGCACGTTCATGATGGTCCACAATGCGTGGGGCGTCGTGATCGGCAACCGGCACGACATGCGCGATGCGGCCGATCTCTTCGACGGGTTCGATGCAGCCATCGCCGACATCTACGAAGCCCGGTCCGGCACCAAGCGTGCCGAGATCGAAAAGCTGATGGACGCCGAGACCTTCATGGGGCCGACGGAAGCGGTGTCCAAGGGGTTTGCCGATGTCGTCGACGACGGAATCGAAAGCCCGTCCGCAGACCCCGAGAACACTGCCGATCGCGCGCTGATGGCGCGCCGGCAAACCGAGGCCGCACTCGCCCGTGCCGGCTTCACCCGAGACAAGCGCTCCGAACTCCTGATGGAGATGGGCGTTTCCGCGGCCCCGCGCGATGCAAGCCGCAATCCCGCCGCGCGTGATGCAGGCATCGACGTGACTGCCATCCGGCAGCTCATCAATTCCATGAAAGGATGACAGCGATGAAGATCGCGACCTACTGCGTCGCCCTGGCGGCGATGTTCCTCTGCGGCGTGTCGCTTGCCAGCGCGGCGCCGATCGACCACATGCCCGTCCTGTCGCTGCTCGGCAACCATGTCGACCTGGTGACGGCGATGGGCCTGATGCTTCCGCTCAACACGCGCGCCCGGGGCCTTGTCGGCGTGCGTGCCGACAGCTCCAACGCCGCGAAGATCCTCGCCGAGCTCCAGAAGACCTTCGAGGACTTCAAGTCGGAACGCGAGGCCGAACTGAAGGGGATCGAGGCCAAATTCGCAGACGTGGTGCAGACCGAAAAGGTCGACCGGATCAATTCCGAGATCACCAAGCTCCAGACTGCCCTCGACGAGGTGAACGCCGCCCTCGCGGCCGTGAAGGTGGGCGGCGGCGGCGATGACAAGCCCCTGTCGGCCGAGAAGCGGGAGCACGCAACGGCCTTCAACCGGTTCTTCCGCAAGGGCGCCGAGAACGGACTGCGGGAACTCGAGGTCAAGGCGGCGCTCCGTACCGACAGCGATCCGGACGGCGGCTATGTCGTGCCCGACCAGATGGAGAGCACGATCGACAGGGTTCTCGGTACCGTGTCGGCCATGCGTTCGATCTCGCGCGTCATGTCGATCTCGGCCGGAACGTACAAGAAGCTCGTCAACCAGGGCGGGGCGGTCGGCGGCTGGGTGGGCGAACGCCAGGCGCGTCCCGAGACCGGCACGCCGCAACTCGTCGAACTGTCGTTCCCGGCGATGGAGCTCTATGCCAATCCGGCGGCGACACAGACGCTGCTCGACGACTCCCGCGTGAGCATCGAACAGTGGCTCGCCGACGAGGTGTCCATCACCTTCGCCGAGATGGAAGGTGCGGCGTACATCGGCGGCGATGGCGTGAACAAGCCGCGTGGCCTGCTGTCCTACGACACGGTTGCCGATGCGTCCTATGCGTGGGGTAAGCTGGGCTACATCGCTTCGGGCGTGGCGGCCGCGCTCACGGACAGCACGCACAACGGCGCCGACGCCCTGACCGACCTGGTCTATGCGATCAAGCAGGGCTATCGCCAGGGTGGCCGGTTCCTGATGAACCGCAAGTCGCAGGCCGTCATCCGCAAGCTGAAGTCGAAGACCGAGGAGCTGTACCTGTGGCAGCCCTCCATCCAGGTGGGCCAGCCGGCAACGCTGCTGGGCTATCCGATCACGGACGACGACAACATGCCGGACATCGGCGCCGGCAAGTTCCCGATCGCGTTCGGGGACTTCCAGCGCGGCTATCTGATCGTCGACCGCATGGGGGTGCGGGTGCTTCGCGACCCGTTCACCAACAAGCCCTACGTGCACTTCTACACCACGAAGCGCGTCGGCGGCGGAGTTCAGAACTTCGAGGCGCTGAAGCTGCTGAAGATCGCGACGAGCTGATCTCGGCGCGGGCGGCTCCGGCCGCCCCGCCTCCCCATGATTTCTCGATCCACGAAAGGACACGCACATGCGTGATCTCGCATCCAGCATCGGCGTCGCGCAGACGCTCGCGCCCGTCGACTATTCGGCGACGACGAAGGGTACGGCCGTCGACCTGCAGGGCTTCGACAGCGCGGCAATCGTCGTCAACACCGGGGCCATCACCTCGTCGGGCAAGTATGTCGTGAGCGTCCAGGAGAGCGACACCACGACCGACGGCGACTTCGGCAACGTCGACGCGAAGGATCTGCTCGGCTCGCTTCCCGCCGAGCTCGCGGCGACCAGTGCCTACAAGGTCGGCTATGTCGGCAACAAGCGCTACATTCGCGCCGTCATCACCAAGACGAGCGGCACCAGCATCGTCGCCGGCGCCGTCGTCATCAAGGGCAGCCCGTCGCTCGCGCCCGTCGCCTGATGACCATCGGGACGGCGTCCGCGCCGTCCCTCCCTTCCGGTCGAGGTCGTCATGCTCGCACCCGTGCTCATCACCCCGCCTGAGGAACTTCCCGTTTCGCTCGATTTGGCGAAGCTACATCTACGCGTCGATCATGATGATGACGACGTGCTGATCTCGTCGTTGATCAACGCTGCTGTCGATCATCTCGATGGGTGGACCGGCGTACTCGGGCGATGCCTGGTGGAGCAGGCATGGCGGCAGGATTTCGACGCACTGGCGCGGTGCATGCCGCTGCCGCTAGGCCCGGTGATCGAGATCGTCAGTGTCGACTATTTTGACGCCTATGGCAGTGAGCAGACGATGGATCCGGACGACTATCTTCTGCGAACCGATGCGGGCGGCCGGTCGGTTCTCGAACTGAAGTCGTGGCCTTCGTCCCGCTCCGCGAGCGTGACCTACAAGGCTGGATTCAGCGTCGTGCCGGTCGCCATCACCACGGCGATCCTCATGCTTGTCGCGCACTGGTATGCGAACCGCGAGGCGGCTGCGGCTGGCGATCTCGCGACCGTGCCGATGGCCGTCGATGCGCTGGTCGCGCCGTATCGCAGGGTAGGCGTGTGATGGCACGGCAGATCGGCGCGGGCGACCTCTACTACAAGGTCGATTGCCAGAAGCTCATCTCCGGCGTCGACGAACTCGGGCATCCCGTGCCCGGCGCCGGCGGTTGGGCGACGCAGTTCTCGGTGCGCGCCGCCTATCGGCATCTCCGCGGCGGCGAGGACGTCATGGCTGGCCGGCTGCAAGGCAGACATACACAGGTCATCACCGTGCGCGCGTCATCGCAGACGCGGCAGATCACGCCGGAATGGCGGCTTGTCGACGCGCGCGACGGCACCGTGTTCAACGTGCGCGACGTGACGCAGGAGACGGACCGCATGTGGATCTCGCTTCTGTGCGAGCGCGGGGTGGCGGCATAGCCATGGCCATCAAGGCGAAGATGCTCGGCCGCGAGGCCGTCATGCGCAGGCTCAACCATCTCGTGCCGGACGCGGAGAAAAACCTCGCTGCGGCGCAGCTCGAGGTGGCGCAGGAGGCGGCGAGCAGGATCGCCGCGCGCGCGCCGATCGGCCCGACCGGCGAATACCGCCGCAGCATTTCGGCCGAGCGGCTGGCCGATTTGCCCGGCGGCCAGCAGGTTCTTGCGGCGCGGCCGACGAAGGACAGGAACGCGACAGGCGTGTTCGCCGCCTGGTACTGGCGCTTCCTCGAATTTGGCACGAGTGCCCATGTCATCAAGGCGAAACACGGCCGGCCGCTCACTTTCACCGGGCGCGACGGCAAGGTCGTTTCGGTGAAGTCGGTGCGGCATCCCGGGGCCGACGCGAAGCCGCACATCTTTCCGACCTGGCGCGCCTACCAGAAGACGGCGCGCCGCAAGATGGCCGCCGCCGTCAACAAGGCCGTCCGCAAGGCGATGGGCAAGTAGATGGGCGCACCGTCGAGAGATCTGGTTCTGTGCACCCGCGACAGGCTGCTGTCGGCCGGGAACGTTGCCGCGCTCGTCGGCGATCGCGTCTGGTATCGCGCCCCCGAGAAGGCCGACTATCCGCACATCGCGAACTTCGACACGTTCGGCATCCGCGACGACGCCACCTGCGTCACCGGCGAGGAAATCACCCTCAACGTCCATGTATGGACGCGCGGCGGGATGGACCCTTTGCAGGACGCGCGCAGCATCGCATACGAGGTCGGCCGCGCCCTGCATGACTATCCTCTGACGCTTCCCGGCAATCAGCTCGTGACGCTCGACCACCGCGGCGAACGCATCTTCTACGACGCCGACGATCTCACCGGCCATGGCGTGGTCGAGTTCGTCGCCATCATTCAGGCCGCCGCCTGACCGCCGCAACTGCCCTTCGGCAAGGCTTCCACCAAGGAGAACTGACATGGCTGGTCAGCAGACCGGCCGCCTTCTGCTGATCAAGATCGGCGACGGCGGCTCCCCCGAGAGCTTTTCGAACCTGTGCGGGCTGAAGACGCGCTCGTTCAACCTGTCGGCCAACGAAGTCGATACGACGGTGCCCGACTGCAACAACCCCGGCCAGGCGGTGCAGAAGACGGCCGAGCCCGGCATCGTCAACCGGACCTTCTCCGGCTCCGGCGCTTTCGTCAGCGGCACGACACAGGCGACGCTGATGGGTCACGTCCGCGGCGCCACCGTGTTCAACGCACAGGTGGTCGTACCCGGCGAAGGCACCTATGCCGGCTCGTGGATGGTCTCGGACTTCGAGTTCTCCGGCGAGATGGAAGGCAACATGGAGTTCTCCGCGACCTTCTCCGCCGCGGGTCCGCTCACCTTCACCGCCGAGGCCGTGACGCCGGTCAATTCGCTGCTGCCGTCGATCGCCGGCATCGCGCAGGTCGGCCAGGCTCTGAAGGCCTTCCCCGGGGTGTGGACCGGCAATCCCGTCTTCACCTTCCAGTGGAAGAAGGACGGTTCCAACATCTCCGGCGCGACGACCGACAGTTATACGCCGGTGGTCGGCGACATCGGCTCGACGATCACGGTGGCCGTCACCGCCACCAACACGTCCGGCAGCGCGTCCGCTGCGTCGGGCGGCACCGCCGACGTGATCGCGGCATGAGCGCGCTTCCCGTCAACGGCGCGCGGGGCGAAGTCGCCCTGCGCGTCGGCAAGGTCGACTTGGTCATCGCTGCGGAGATGGGCAGGCTCGCCGCCGTCTCGACGGCGCTGGACTGCAAGTCGCTCGCGGACCTGTTCACCCGTCTGTCGGGGGTGGAAGTCGCCGCGGTGACGACGGCGCTGCCGTTGCTGTCGGTGCGCGGTGATGCGCAGGCGGCCGTCAAAGCCCTGACCCTGAAGGATTTCCGTGCCTGCGCCGACGCTTTCAACAAGGCGCTGGCGCATCACTTCCAGGACGCAGAGGGAAACGGGGACGCCGCCGGGACCGGGGCGGCGGCGTAGAAAAACCGTTCCCCTGGTCCGACTGGATGAAAGGGGCGTTCGGCGCGCTTCAGTGGCCGCCGGAGACGTTCTGGCGGGCGACGATGACGGAATATGTCATCGCCATCGACGCCTTCAACGCCATGCATGGCGGCGAAAAGGCGATCGAGGCGCCCAGTGACGATGAGATGGCGGAATTGCTGGCGCGGTATGGCTAGGTGACCTGATGGCATCCGACACGGAAGAGCTCGTCCTCTCGATCTCCGCCGACACGCGGCAGATCATGAACGCGATCAAGCGGCTGGAGAAGGATATCGGCACCTCGGCCGCGGGCGTCGAGAAGTCGTTCGCCCGCATCGGCAAAGGCATCGACAAGTCGATCGACACGACCGTCCAGAAGCGGATCAACGAGATCACCGGCGTCGGCGTCGCGGCAACGAAGGAATGGACCGGGGCGCTTGCTGATCAGGGCAAGGAACTGGAGCGGATGCGTGCCCGCTTCAACCCGATCTTCGCGGTGGTGGCGCGCTACAAGGCGACGGTGACCGAGATCCAGACCGCTCAGCGGCTCGGAGCGATCTCGACCGACGAGATGACGGCCGCGATCCAGCGCGAGCGGCAGGCTGCGCTCGCCAGCATCGCCGCCCTGAAGCAGCGCAATGCCGTACTCGATTCCGCCGCGGCGCGGCGCGGAGGAAGCTCGACCTTCAACACGGCCAACATCGCGGCGCAGTTCCAGGACGTCGCCGTGACTTCAGCCATGGGCATGTCGCCACTGCAGATCGCCCTGCAGCAGGGCACCCAGCTTTCCGCCGTGCTCAACGAGATGGGCAGTTCCCGCCACGTCATTGCCGGGCTCGGCGCGGCCTTCTCGTCGATCGTCAATCCGGTCTCGCTTGTGACGATAGGCGTCGTCGGGTTGACCGCGGCCGCGATTCAGCTCTCTTCGACGGTGCTGAGCGGTTCCGCCGACGTGCAGGATGCCTTGAAGGAGCATCAGCGTACGATCGCTGATCTGCGCAAGGCGTACGGCTTGGCCGGCGACGGGGCGGATGAGTACAGCCGGCGCAGCATCGCCGCCCTCGAGGCGGCCGAGCGACGGGCGCGCGCGGTCCTGCGGGAGGCAATTGCGGCGCAGGAAAAGACGATCCAGACTTCTCTGTCGGATTTCGGCATCAGCGGCTTCGGTCTGCTGGAGCGCTTCGGTCTCGTCGGCGATCGCACTCTCAGTGCGGTCAGTGCGCGATTCGCTGCGTTCGCCGATCCGATCCGGCGCCTGCGTTCGGAAATCCAGCAGGGTAAGCCAGACTACGATGCATTCCAGCAGACGCTTGAGAGCATCGTGTCGACCGATCCCGCCCGGTTGAGGCCCGTCGCCGACGAAATCATCAAGATCATAGATGAGGCGGCGTCGGGACGAGAACATCTTGAGGCGCTCGACAAGCACCTGAGCGACCTGTCGACGCTCAATCCCGATACGTCGAAAGCGCAGAACGCGATCCTTTCCATCGGTGATGCTGCCGCTGTGGCCATGGATCGGATCGCGGACCTCGTCGTGCAGGGGCAGGCCATCCGCAACATGCTGGCCGGCATGGACGCCCTCGCCAGGGAGGTGGCGCCCAAGGGTGACGCGATCGGCGGCAAGGGCACGATGGATCGCGCGCAGGAAGAGTTCCGCGCACAATTCAACATGTGGCGCCGATTCGGATACGACAACGACAGCGGCATCGATCCGAACAAGCCAAAGAAGACCCCAGCCGCCAAGGTGCCGCGCCGGACGGCCGACGATCGCTTTTTCGAAGATATCGAGGCCATCCGCCAGCGGACGGTCGCCCTGGCCGAGGAACGCGCGCAGCTCGGTCTGTCCTATGAGGCGCAGCAGAAGCGAAAGATCGCCTTCGATCTCGAGCAAAAGGCGCTGAAGGACGTGCGCGAGGAAGCGCGGCGCAAGGGCGAGCAGGACTGGCAGAACGCGCAGCTCTCGTCCGACCAGGCGCGGCAGATCGACGAGGTGTCGTCGGCCTATGCGCGACAGGCCGATCAACTGCGCAAGGCACAGGACCAGCGCGCCTTCTGGGAAAATGCCATCTACGGACTGTTCTCGGATCTCATCCCGGCGATCGAGACCGGCAACAAGGCACTCGACAACTTCCTCAATACCCTCGTCGATGTAGCTGCCCAGGCCCTCCTCCTCGGCAAGGGGCCATTCGGCGGTGGAGGGGGCGGCGGGCTCATCGGCGCCTTTCTCAGCGGGCTGGGGATTCCGTTCTTCGCGAGCGGCACGAACTATGCGCCGGGCGGCCTGGCGGTCGTGGGGGAGCGCGGACCCGAGCTCGTCAACCTGCCTCGCGGTGCGAAGGTCATCCCCAACCATCGGATCACCGGGCCGGTCGTGCCGTCGGCCACAATGAGTGGTGGGAGCGCTTCGCAGACGACGATCAGCATGCCGATCCAGATCAACGCACCCGGCGCCGATGCGGCGCAGTTGCGGCGGGTCGAGCAGTCGGTGCAGGAGCTCGGGCGCAACATCCCGAAAATCGCGGTGGGTGCAATGCAGACGACGCAGACGCGCCGCACGAGGCCGGCCTGATGGCCCGGCTTCTCTCGTGGCCGCTCGGATTGCGGGCGAACCGGATGCGCCCGCTGTCGGGGCCGCGCACCGTGGGCGCGGCGCAGTCGGAATCGATCGGCGCCTTCGTCCAGACGAGCGCCTCGCCCTTCGGCATGGTGTCGCTGGAGTTCGGCTTCCCGCCGATCCGCGGGCAGATGGCGCGGCGCGTGCGCGGCTGGGTGAAGGGCCTTCACGGGGGCGCCAACGCGACGCGCGTGAAGCTTTGCGACTGGGACGGACTCGCGCCAGCCCTGCGCGGCGTCCCGTCGCTCAAGGACGGTCAGCCCTGGGACAACGGTCTCCCATGGAGCTCGGGACAGGAGTGGAAGGCCGGATCGACCTTCGCGCCGGTCCAGGCGACGGCGTCCAAGGGCAGCACGATCATCGCCCTCGCAGACGTGTTCTGGGGCCATCTGCTCGGCATCGGCGACCGGGTCGGCTTCGTCGATCATTTCGGCGCCTACGAGGTGACGGAAGTGCTGGAGCCGGGCCTCTACCGCCTCGACCTGCCGCTGCGGCGCGCCGTTTCGGTCGACGACTTCGCGACGCTCGAACCGGTGCTCGCGATGCGGCTGCTCGGCGAGAACGGGGCGCAGGCCGACCGGGACGCGACCTTCGTGAGCCTGACGGTCCAGCTCGTCGAAGTCCTCGACGCGGACGTCCGCGCCTATTTCGCAGACTGAAACCATGACGCCCGACGAAAGAAGCGCCTATGTCGCGTCGCTGACGCCGGCGGAACTGGCCGTGTTCTGGGCTAGCGAGCTAGAAGGCCACCGCCCAGCATCATGTTCGCCATGTCCTCGTACTGCCGGGCGACCAGGTCGGCGTGCCGTCGTACCTCGTCGCTGGCTGGCGCGGATCGCATCATTTCTGCGATGTCGAGGCAATACCTAGCGAGACGTTCCGGCGGAATGCCGAACTCGGCGAGCATCACCAGCATGTGCTGTAGCGCGACGCGCTGGTAGGCGCGCTCGAAGGCTTCGACCGATCGCAACTCGGACATCGTTCATCCCCCCCCCCGTTGTTTGAGCGGGAACGAAACATTTCAGCGGCGGCGAGTCGATATGGCGACCTTCTCGGACGGAGACCGCGCGTTCCTGCGACGGCCGCACATCGCGCGCGCCTGGTTCGGCTATTTCGACCTGCCGTCCGGCCCGGCTTGGCTGCACAACGGCGTCGGCACCGTCACGATCGGCGGGCAGGACTATCGCGGCGTCACCGATCCGGTCGGCGGCCAGCTCGTCCACATCTCGGACGTCGAGGATCCGCGGTTCGGGCAAGCTGCGAAGGTGGACATCATCATCGGGGGCGTCGACGTCGCCTTCTTCAGGTCGGTGAAGGCCGATGCCCGCGCGCTGGAGGGGCGGGTCGCGAGGCTCTCATGGGGTATGTTCGACCCCGAGACCGGCGACATGCTGATGTTCAAGACGCCGTTCCCCGGCCGCATGAGCGCACCGTCGCTGCACCGGCGCGGGGTTTCGGAGCGCTATATCGGGCTCACGATCGAGAGCTTCTGGGCCGCGCAGAACTATCCTTTCGGCGGCCGCTGGACCTATGCCGACCAGATGCGGCGCTTCCCCGGCGACAAGGGCCTGCAGTTCGTCGGTCAGAAGGTGCACGAGATATGGACCTGAAGGCCAAACTGCGCGCCTTCCTCGATGAGGAGAACGCCGCGCCGCCGGTATGGGGCCGGTCGGACTGCTCGGCCACGCCGTGCATGTGGGCGCGTCGGCTGGGACATGACGTGCGGCTGCCCGCCTATGCCAGCAGGGACGAGGCGCATGCGATCGTGGCATCGCACGGCAGCCTGGTCGCGGCATGGGATCATTTCCTGGCAAGCACGGGCATCGTCGAGCGGTTCGGCGAGCCGGAGCTCGGCGACGTCGCCGTGGTCGACACGCGGCTCTACGGGCAGGTCGGCGGCATCCTCGCGCGGGGCCGCATCCTCGCCATCAGGCGCGACGAGGGCGGCTTCGCTTGGTTCGGGCCGGTGCGGCAGTTCGAGAAGGTCTGGGCGCTCTCGTGATGAAGTGGTTCAAGATTGCCCTGGCCGGCGGTGCGTCGCTGCTGGCGATGACGGCGCACGCCCGGGCGGATTTCGTAATCACGCCGCTTGCATACACCTTATTCTCGGGTGCGCTCGGCAGCGTCTTTTCGTTCTCGGCCATCTACACCGGCCTATCCATCGCGCTCAGCGTCGGCGTTTCCTTGCTCGGCAGTGGGTTGCTTGGCGGTGGGCAGCAGCAGCGCGTGGCTGATCCCGGGCAGTATCGCAGCGTTTTCGAGAGCACGGAGGCATCCGAGGTCAATGCGATCGGTCGTTGCCTGCTGGGCGGGCTGAAGGTCTTCGGCAACACGAAGACGAACAGCCGCTACCGGCTTATCGCGCATGCGCGGGGACCGCTGGTCGCAATCGAGGAATACCGCGTCGGCGGGCGGACGGTCGTCGTGGAAGGCGACGGACGCGTCTCGTCGCCGCCCTACGCCAACACCGGCGGTTCATTCATCCACGTCTTCACCAAGGCCGGCAGCGACGACGAGAATGCCTGGCCGGATCTGATCAGCGAGTTTCCGGCGCTGTGGACCCCGGCGCACCGCGTGCGCGGCATCGCACAGACGCTGGCGCGCTACATCTCGCCGGGCCTCGACAGCGAGGACGGCATCGCCAAGTTCAACAAGCTCTTCCAGGGCGGCGAGCCGGACGTCGCGATCATCGGGCGCTACGACACCTGCTACGACCCGCGCGACGGGACGCAGAGCCCGACCAGTCGCGCAACTTGGAGGTGGTCGCAGAACGGCATCCTGTGCGCGGCGCGGATCATGATGCGCTACCCGGAGCTGACGGCCGCGGACTTCGACTGGACCGACATCGCGGCGGAAGCCGACAAGGCGGACGCCCTCGTCGCCACGCGGAGCGGCACCGAGCCACGCTCGCGCTGCTCGGGCGTCTGGCTGTCGGAATCTCTGCGTGGCGACACGATGCAGCAGGTGCTCGACAGCGTCGGCGCCGAGATTCAGACCTCGGACGACGGCAAGATCAGGATCCGGCTCGTCGACGACAGCCCGGCCAGCGAGGGCACGCTGCCGGTCCTTCACGCGGGCGAGTGGGACTGGAAGAGCGGACCGGAGGCGGTGGAGCGGCCCAATCTCTGCCGCGTGCAGTACTACTCGGCCGAGCGCAACTACGAGATGGCCGACATCGACCTGACCGGCGCGGCGTGGGCGAGGGTCGACGCGGAGATCGACCGCTACGGCGAGAAGCTGCTGGACATCAAGCTGCCGTTCTGCCCGTCGGCTTCCCAGGCGCAGCGCCTCGCTCGCCGACAGTTCCTGCTGGCGCGGGCCGATACTGGCCGCACGGTGACGAACTGGGACGGGCTGTGGGCATGGGGGCGCAGCTACGCCAACATCGAGTTTCCGGACCTCGACGAAAGCCCGCTGTGCAAGCTGGCGCCGCCGCGGATCGACGACGCGAACGGTCAGGTGGAGATACCTTATGCGGTCTGGCCGGCCGAACTGATCGGCCAGCCGTGGAACCCGGCGACGATGGAAGTGCCGGCGCCGGAGCAGGTGCCGGAGATCGTCTACGAAAGCGAGGTGCCGACGCCGATGGCCGGAACGCCGATCCTGGTGAGATATCCGTCCGGCGCCTATGAGATTCGCTTCCCCTACAGCGTCGACGTCGTATCCTCGGCAGAGCAGGCGATCTACCGGACCTACACGGCCGGCAATCCGAACGCATGGTCCTCGATGGACGAGGTGAGGGGGCCGTACTTCGCCTATGCGGCCGCTGGCACACCCGGCACGCAGGCCGACCTGCGCGTGCAGTCCTTCGATGCAGACGACAACCCTTCGGACTGGTCGCCGACCGTCCACATCACGCTGGCGCTCGCCAACGGCGCTCCTGCTGCTCCCGAGGTCGGCAGCCTCGGCAGCCTCGGGACGTTTTCGGACGTCACCATCGGCTCGCTCAGCGCCGTGGAGATGCGGCTCAGGCGGCGCTATCGGATCGACGGCGGCAGCGACTACGGCCCATGGGAGCAGGTCGACCAACAGAATGCCCGACCGGGTACCGCCTACGTGATGGAAGATCCGTCTCCGCCCGTCGTCGACGTGGAGGGCGAGGCGGTGAACTACCAGATCATCGCCTACAGCTCGAACGGGACGGCCGGTCCCGCCTACGACTACGAGTTCGTATTCCACACGCCAGATCCCTGATCGGCACCAAGTTTCAATCGACATCGCTGGAGCACTTCGAATGACGCTTCCCCTGACGAAGCTGGGCAAGGACGTCTTTGCCGGCCGCGATGCAGCAGGCAATCCGCGGCAGGTGGACAATGGCGAGGCCGTCGTCTGGTCGACCGAGATGGAGCGGGCGCTCGACGGCGCGGTCGTCGGGCGCATCGACCAGGTGACGTGGTCGGGGCTGTCGGCGATCACGGGCGCGCATACGGGCCAGCCGGCGCAGGTCTACGGCCCGGACGCGGGCACGCACACCGATCCGGTCGTCGGCGGTACCGTCGCCAATACGGGCACCTTCATCTGGTCGGCGTCGCCTGCCGGCTGGAGAAGGGTCGGGGGACTGCCGGCGGCGATCATCCACGCGCTGAATACCGGCACCGGAACCGCCAATGCGGTGCAGGCGACGGTCGACGCCACCTTCGCGACCGAGCCCTACCGCGCGCTAGTCTCGGTCAATTTCACGGCGACGAACTCGGGGGCGATGACGCTCGCCATCAATGGGGAGACGCCGCGCGCCATCGTCACCAATATCGGCGACCCGATCCCGGCGGACTACGTCATTGCCGGCATGGCCGCGCTCGTCCAGATCGACGAGGACGGCGCCTACCGCTTCTTCACCTACGGCGATGCTGCCGCGGTGCAGGCGGCCGCCGAGGCTGCTCTTGCCGCGATCCGGGATCTCTATCTCGGCGCCTTCGCCAACGATGCTGCGGCGACGGCCGCCGCGGGCGGAAGCCCGGTAACGGGCCAACTCTACACGAACACTACATCCGATCTCATGCGCCGCTGGAACGGCACGGGATGGGTCGACGCCACCCAGGTGGCCGGAACGATCAACAGCGGCAGCGCGGTCAGCGACGGTGTCGAGACCGACTTCACGCTGCCGGACGAGGCCGAAGCGGCCAACACCCACATCTATATCGACGGGCGCCGCATAACGAGCGGCTACACGCTGTCAGCTGGCGCCTTGTCGTTCAGCGAGGCGGTCGGCGACGGCGTGCCGATCGACTGGGATGTCTTTGAGATCGTGCCGCTCGGCGTCACGACCACGTCGATGGTCGTCGACGGCGAGGGGAACACTCTTGCGGACGTGCTTGCCGACCTCGAAACGGCGGTCTCGCGTGGCGGTCTTGTCGTTCCGTCCGACTACGGCGCCGTGGGCGACGGTACGACCGACGACACTGATGCGCTGCAGGCGATGTTCGACGACATTGCCGCCGGTGTCGTCATCTACCTCGAGGCGAAGACCTACAAATACACGACGCTCACGATCGATACCGGTTGCACGGTCTGGAGCGGCCATCTGTCGAGCGACAAGGATGACGATGGCGCCCAAATCACCGTGGGCAAATCGGCTCGGGTAACCTGGGTCGCAGTCGAGCTCTCGGGAGGCGGCGGCAAAGGTACGGCGGTCAACGCGCACGACATCGTCCGCCAGCAGGGCACGTCGCGCACAGACCGTGCCGTCGGGATGGGCTTTTATCGCTGCAAGATCCACGGCGCCGGGCTACAAGGCGTGTGGACGCGGTGGGCTGATGACGTCGTCTTCGAGGACTGTCATCTCTGGGACATCGCCTATGCCGGGCTGATGATGGAATCGCCACAGCGGTTCCGGATGCGCGGCGGTTCGATCGTCATGCTGGATGCCGTCGGCATAAGCAGCAACGCCTATGGCTGCGCGCTCACGCACGACACGGTCGGCTATAGCAGCGATCCAAACGCCGGCACACCGCGCGCCAACAACCACTTCCCGATCGACTGCAACGTGGACGGCACCACGTTCATCGGACCGCAGATCTGGGAGGCGCTGGACTTCCACGGCGGCTACCAGATGACGTTCGTCAACTGCAAGATCTATGCCTGCAAGTACGGCATCATGGCCGGCAACAGTTCAGGCTCAGCGGCGAGCTATGCCGGTTACCAGAACATCATCGCGAAAAACATCATCGATACGAGGCTTCCCGACGGCACCTCGGCCGGCGTGACCCCTGCGCTCGGGATCACGGTTCAGGGCGGCGCCAGCGGCACACTCGGGACTTCGTGGCAGCTCGTCGTGACGGGCAACGTCATCCGCGGCTATGGCAATGCTACGCCGAGCACCGCTTCGGTTCCCATCCACGTCAACGTCTACGCGGACCAGACGATCGTGGCGAACAACATCATCACCAATTGGGTCGGCTACGGCATTGTCGTCGGATTGGGCTCGGGGACGCTGGCGCTCAACGGCAACATCTTCTCCCGGATGAGCGCCGCGGGCGGGGCAGGCACGGCCTGCATCTACATGACCTCCGACTACGGCGGGAGGGCGGTCGTCGTGGGCAATGTCCTTGATCCCGGCACTTACGCGCCTGCTTACGGTCTCCGCGTCGCTGGCTCGGCTTCGGTAAGTTACGCCTCCGACTTCCGCGGTGCGGGCACTGAGTATTCCGACGCATCCGGCAACGGCCGAGACGCCTGGGCATAGAGGGCAATAAGATGGCTATTCCACGTCTCAACCTCTGGTCGCTGGGCAGCTCGCTTGCCGGCTATCTACAGAAGGCCGGCGGCACGATGACCGGCGCGCTGACGCTGTTCGGTGCTCCCACCGTCGACCTTCACGCGGCGACGAAGAAGTACGTCGACGATCAGGTAGCCGCAGCCGTTGCCTATCCCGCGCCGCGCGTGCTCGCCAAGACCTCGGGCACGAGCCTCGACCTTGCCAACGTCGAGGTCGTGACCTTCGACTACGCGTCTCCGGCGACGATCTCCACGTTCTCCAACGCGGTGGTCAACAAGACCTACCAATTCAGGAACATCGGTTCTTCGGCAGTCACCATCGACCGGACCAACGCGCACCTCAATGGCAGCGCCAACCAGGTGCTCGACCCCAGCGACGTGATGCTCGTCGTCGGTAGGACGACGACCGCCATCATCCAGGTCGCGCCTAAGTCCGACAACGGATAGAGCGCACCATGAGCGACACGGTCATCACGCAGCGCGGCCAGGCGCTCACGCTGGAGTGCATTTTCTGGGAAGGCCCTGCGGGTGAGGCTCCGCTCGACCTGACAGGCGCAACGGTCTCGGTGCGCGAGTGCAATCCTGCCATTCTTCAGGCCGCGACCATAACGGTGGCCGACGCCGAACAGGGTCAGGTGAGGCTCGCTCTCACCGAAGCGCAGGCCGACCAGCTCGGTTCCGGCCGGGTCAACTGGTTCCGCATCGAGGCGCAGTATTCCGGCGACAACCGCGTCACGCCGAAGATCTGGATCAACGTGCAGTGACAGCGTCCGTCAGCGTCATCAACCGACAGGTCGTCGTCGAGGTGAGAAACCTCGACAACGGCTCGGTCGCGGTCGTCGAGGCGACCGGCGGCGCGTCGGTGTCGGTGAGCGGCATGGGCGTGCGCGGCGTCCAGGGACCGCAGGGTCCGGTGGGCCCCCAAGGACCGCAGGGGCCGGCCGGCTCGCTCGAAAACGGCTTCGTCATCGACGGCGGCAATTTCTAACCTGGAGATCAGACATGGCGAACAACTTGATCCGCATGAAGCGGCGCGCGGCCGGCGGAGCCGCAGGCGCGCCGTCTTCGCTCCTGTCGGCAGAGCCGGCCTATAACGAGCAGGACGACACGCTCTATTACGGCAAGGGAGACGACGGCAGCGCCAATGCCACGTCGGTCATCCCGATCGGCGGCAAGGGCGCCTTCGTCGACAAGACGAGCGCGCAGACCGTGGCTGGCGTGAAGACGTTCTCCGACTTCCCGGTGACGCCGTCGACCGCGCCCACGTCCAGCTACGAGGTGGCGAACAAGAAGTATGTCGACGACAGCGTGTCGAGCGCCGGCGGCGGCGACATGCTCAAGTCGGTCTACGATCCGAACAATGTCGAGGCCGACGCGTTCGACGCCGACAACCATGTCGACGGTACGACGAACAAGGTCTTCACGGCCACTGAGAAGACGAAGCTTTCCGGCATCGAGGCGAGCGCCGACGTCACCGACGCCGGCAATGTCGGTTCGACAATGCACGGCGCCACATCGAAGTCGACGCCGGTGGATGCCGACGAGTTCGGCCTGATCGACAGCGCGGCCTCGAACGTCCTGAAGAAGCTGACCTTCGCCAACCTGAAGGCGACACTGAAGACGTACTTCGACAGCCTCTACCAGGCGGCCGGCTCCTACCTCACAGCCTCGTCGACGGCGACCCTGACGAACAAGACGTTCGACGCCAACGGCACCGGCAACGCGATATCGAACCTCGAGGTGGCCGACTTCGCCTCCGGCGTCATCGACACCGACACGTCGCTGTCGGCGAACAGCGACAGCAAGATCGCCACGCAGAAGGCGGTGAAGGCCTATGCCGACGGGTTGATCGCGGCCAACGACGCGATGGTGTTCAAGGGCGTCCTCGATTGCTCGGCCAACCCGAACTACCCGGCCGCGAATGCCGGCGACACCTATCGCGTCAGCGTGGCTGGCAAGATCGGAGGCGGCTCCGGCGTCAATGTCGAGGCCGGCGACATCCTGCTCTGCCTGACCGACGGGACGTCGAGCGGAAACCAGGCCACCGTGGGCTCGAACTGGTCGATCATCCAGACGAACATCGACGGCGCCGTGACGCTGACCGGCGCGCAGACGCTGACGAACAAGACCCTGACGTCGCCGACGCTCGACGGCACGCCGGTGGCGCCGACGGCCGCGGCCGGCACCAACACGACGCAGATCGCGACGACGGCCAACGTCGTGGCGACCATCGCGGCCGCGACGATCGACGGCGGCACGTTCTAGCCATGGCGCGAGGCAACCCGATCAAGGTTCTGCGCGCCACGCGCGCGAACCTCGATGCCCAGAGGGCGGCAAACGGTCTGATCGCCGGCGAGCCGTACCTCATCACCGACGAAAGCCGCTTCGCGGTTGCCACGGCTGTGAACGCCTATGTCGACTTCCCGAAGCTGTCGGAGCTGGCGACGTCCCAGATCGCCACGACGGCGACCAACGACAACGCCTCATCCGGTCGCCTAGGTGAGTACATTGCCGCCGAATTAGCGATCGGGTCCGCGCAGGCGGCGAGCTCCAATTCGGTCTACAATCTTGCTTCGATCTCGCTGGCCGCCGGCGACTGGGACGTTTCCAATGTCCTCGGCATGGTCGGCACCACCACCGGCGCGACGGTTTCGACCCTCGATGGCGGAGCCTCACTGACCTCGGGCACTCTGGACGTGACGCTCGGCCGATACACACGCTTTCAAGGGACGCTCGCGATTGGCGTGAACAGTATGGTCATGCCGGGGCCACGGACCCGCTTCTCGCTTGCCTCAACGACAACGGTCTACCTTACGGCTCGGGCGGTCTATTCCGGCGGCGCCGTCAGCCTCTACGGCCGAATCGAGGCGCGCCGGGTTCGGTGACGGAATGCTATTCGGCGGGGCTGCGCTGACCGTCGATTCGACGTGCGACAAGAAAGGCGGCGAAAGATCCGGCAATCAAACCAAACGGCATTACCGCGAGCATCGCTGGTAGAGGATCTCCTCCATCGACATGGCGGATGTGACGCGGGGGATAGATTCTCTCAATGGTCACGCCGGATGTCAGCATGCCCGCTCGGAATTGTTCAAGCTTGGCATTTGAGGATGTCCAGATGCTGACCGTGTTGGCGGGCCACGACACAGTGAAGACGTCAAGCGGACGTCGGGGCAAATCCATCGGGTCTCTATGCGTAACGACTTGCTCTAGGCCGGAAATGTCAGGTTTCCCGGCCGAGAAGCGATAGACCTGATAGTAGACGTCGACGACGGATACCTCGCCGGTTGCTTCTGCCCAAGCACCAGCCGCTACGCACGGGACAAAAGTGACGATGGCAACCAACGCCCACAAGTCGCGGACAGCGCGCCAGAACTCAACGATCATGGCGAGCTCCCGCAGCAAGACCAAATGCGAATAGGAGGAGCCTAGTGCCGAAATAGCCGCTGACCATCGCGGTCAGCATCAAGACTGTGCAGGCTCCAATGACGAAACCGTTGCGACTCCGCGCCGCGGCCACGGTGGCACAGCCAAAGGTCGCTAGGGCGAGTGCTGCTCCGACGCATCCTGTTTCGGCGGCTATTTCAAGGATCGCATTGTGTGGATAGCTGGCTCCGAGATACTCAACGGCTCCGTAGCCATGACCGGCAAGCGGCGCGCTCATGAACGAATGCCAAGCCGCTGAGAAATAGCCGAGGCGGTCTGCCGCAGCGACATCCACGAGATACTCCTGAGATTCTTCCGGCATGGCTTCCAGCAACGAGTTCAGCCCTGCGCCCAGGTGCGTGGTGCCCAGACTGGATGCGGCCTCCTCCGGCGAAACCGGCTGGTTCATCCAGACAAGCAGCACACCGCCAAACTTCCAGAGCAGGCGCATGAAGACGAGAGGCGGCGCAACGAGAAGGGTGTACAGCGTGATCGTGCAGCCGGTCGCGATCGCGGCCCCACCGGCAGTGTGCCAATCCCGGTTGTTCGCGAAAACGAGAACTGTCGCGACGAGACCGAACAGAGCGCTGGATATGTGACCAGTGACGGCACATCCAAGGGCCGCCACGCCTACGAGCACGGGTTGGCGGATGACCGCTGCCGACACAGCCGACAGCGCTAAGAAGATCCCCGTCAACTGATAGCCACCAGAGCCGATCGCAGCAAATGCGTAGGGGTTGCCCATCGCTGCAACCGCGATGACAGCAGCCGATGCAGGCAGCCCTGCATAGGCCAAAATACGCATTGTTGCCCCGCGCAGCCTCTCATCTTTGGCGATGACGATCCCCGCAATGAACGCGGGGACGCCGAAAAGAACGACCGTGGCCAGTTTCCGCAGTCCCCATGCCGGGAAGTCGGGCAGCAGCCGAAAGGCTAGCCACATGATCAGCGCAGCAAGCGCCAGCGTGACAGGTGAGGTTGGGGAGGCTGCCGTTCTGAAATACGGGATCAACGCCAGGCAGAGCACCAGACAAGCGAGAATGGTGACATCTACGGGGAGATCGATCGTTCCTTTCGCAAACCCGATGAACAGGAAAAGCAGCGCAGAAGTCGCCAGCGCCCATGCCTTGAGGTCTGTCTTGGCAGCGACGTCTCGCGGATACGATGTGGGCCTAAATAGGCGAACGCCGTAGCCGGACATTTCCCTTCCCCCCGTGGTCGTGATCGGGGAGTTGGAAAGCCTTCAGGTGGAAGACCGCTGACGCCTTTAGGCGGAGGCCCTGCACATGCGCGGCAGCCTCCCCGACGAACACGGCAAAACGCACCTTTCCAACCAGCAGTCGGAAAGGTGCGTTGGCAATATACGGCCGGCCGGCCGCCACCTGAAAGGGTTTCCAAGCCCCTGTCTCTCCGGAAAGAGACAGGAAGCACAATACTGCACAAAAACCAGGCAGCAAGTAAAACTTTCGGCCCATAGCCGATATTCGATGGGTCAGTTGCCTATTCCGCCTGATCCAACGCCCCTCCCGTTTCCGAACAGACATTCAAAAGGACCGCCCAACAACAGCGGTAGGAGCATGCTCATGTCCGATCCATACTACGTCTATCGCCCGATGCTCGGCCTGATCGGCACGAGCGAGGGTACAGATCGCGGCCGCGGCTACAATGAGACACTCGGCTACGGCATCATGCTCGACGGCAAGGTGACGAAGGGCAAGGGCACCTCCGTTAATCTCATCGGGATGACGCTCGACCAAGTCGACGCGCTCCAGACGCGGATGCTGAAGGATCCCGACAACAGCCGGCTCAACTCGTCGGCGGTCGGGCTTTACCAGATCGTCCGCACGACGATGCGCGACATCCGCAAGGCGATGCCGGACAGGTATCCGGGCTCCCGACTGTTCGATGCGGACTGCCAGGACGAGATGGCCTGCTACCTGCTCGGCCAGCGCGGCATCGACAAGTACCTCGCCGGCCGGCTCAGCGAGGACACGCTGCTCAGCAACCTCGCGCATGAATGGGCCAGCCTGCCGCTGCCGAGCGGCAAGGGCGCCTATGACGGCCAGCGGGCGGCCGTGACGCCGGTGCAGGTGCGCGCCGTGCTGGCGGAGGTTCGTGCGCGACACAAGGCTGGGCAGCCGGTCGAGATGATCGAGAAGCCGGTCGTGCCGGCGAAGGTCGAGGACAAGGTCAAGGAGAAGACGAGCTGGTGGCAGAAGGTCACCGGCGTCGTCGGCGGCGGCGGCGTCGGAGCGGGCTGGCTGTTCGGGCTGGACTGGCAGACGGTCGCGATCATCGCCGGCGCCGCGGTTCTCATCCTGCTGCTCATTGTCCTGCTGCGCCGGCAGATCATCGGCGCCGTGCAGGACATCCGGCAGGCGGTGGAGGGACGGTGATGGCTGCGCGCGGCGTTCTTCGCACGGCCGAGGGCGGCCGGCTGCTTTTCTGGTGTCCCGGCTGCGACGGCGCGCACCAGGTGCAGGTCGGCGACGGTCCTGGTCCTCGCTGGGGCTTCAACGACGACTACGACCGGCCAACGTTCTCGCCGTCCGTATTGGTGAAGACGGGGCACTATTGCGCTGGTCAGGACGGCAAGGACTGCTGGTGCACCTATGAAGCGCGGCTCGACAAGCCGGCTCCCTTCAAGTGCTCCGTCTGCCACTCGTTCGTGCGCGACGGCCAGATCGAATTCCTTGGCGACTGCACGCACGCGCTGGCCGGTCGAACCGTGCCGCTGGAGGCGTTCTGATGCTTGGCCTCCTCGACTGGCTCAAGCTCGGGGCAGGGGCAGTCGCCGGTGCGCTTCTGGCGGCCGGGCCGCTCTACTTCATCGGCAAGCATGATGGGCGCCAGCAGGCCGCCGTGGAGCGGCTGGAGGCCGATGTCGACGCATTCGTGAAACGGGAAGGGATCGACCATGAAGTGGACGGCATGGATCGCTATCGCATCTGCCTTGACCTTGGCGGGCTGCCAGACCAGTGCGGGCAACTGCGCGGGGTGGCGGCAGCCGCCGAAGGCGAATGATCCCGCGAGCCTCGTGCAGCGCGAGGAGACGATCGCGCGCTACCTCGTCGCCACCGACCGCTTCGGCAAGGCGCAGGGCTGCTGGAAATGACCGATGAGCCGGCCGTGCCGCTGCGCCTGCGCGATCTCAGCGACGAAACGATTCTCTGGCTAGACCGTTTGGACCACAAGCAGCGAGAGGCGCTGATATGGTGCGGACATCTGGAATCGGAAGAACGCAAGCGTCTGGACGACTTCCTCAAGCTGGACCCGGAAAAGTACGCCGCCGGGTTCAAGCTGCTGGAGCTCTGGACGCGCATGAGCTGGTTGCTCGGCCGGCTCGGATGGCTCGGGAAGACGTCGGTGTGGATCATCATGACCGCTGCCGGCATCCTTATCGCCCTGACGCAGATCGCAGAACATCTGTCGAGGACGAGGCCATGACGTCCGCGAGGACACTTACGGCCATGATCTTCGTGCTGGACGTCCTGATCGGGATCTGGATCGGGCTGGCTCTGACTGCCTGATTTCGCGACCACATCGCACATTGCGCGCCCCGCTGGCTACGGCCGGCGGGGCTTTTTGCGTTTAAGCGCCGAGCGCGCTGCCTTCATTCTGGCGATCGAAGGTCTATACCGAACTCATGCAAACGACCGCCACCATCGATTCGACTACCGACATGATCACGATGGTGAAGGGAACGTGGTCGCAGTCCTTTCCCGCATCCGATCTACCGCGCTGGCTCGCCTTCTTCAGGCAGCAGCAGGAACGGTTCCCCGTGCACGCCGCGTCCTATGCCGACGACATCAGGGCGCTGGAGGCGCTCCTAAAGCAGCGAGGATTGCTGAGCTGATCTACCGAACGATGGTTTCCGTCACGGCATCAGCCGTACAGCACCAGTATCTCGTCGATCGTCACAGGCGACGGCACCCACGCTACCGGGTCGAACAGCTCGTCGGTGTCGAACCGTGCCCAGTACGGATCGTCGATTTCCTCGTCCACATCCGGGTGCACGCGCCACCGGATCAGCGCCAGATCGCCGTCAGCGTCGCGCGCGAGGATGGGCGTGTTGAGCGTCGGAGCGGATTCCATCGTGTAGACGACCGGCGCGGCTGCCCACGCAGCTTCAAGTTCTTCTTCAGTCATGCTGGATTGATCGGCTCGATGCAGACGCCGCCCTGTGTCTTGTACGTGTTCACCGCTCGGCTCACCCGGTAGAACTGCAGTTGTCCATCCAGATCGCGCTCCAGCAGCGGCTTGAGGCTTTCCGACGCGGTCGCGGGGTCGAGCCATGCGTCATAGGCGGCCGGGTCGAGGATGACCGGCTGGCGATCGTGAAGCTTCCGCATCGGCTCGGCAGCCGTGGTGGTGATGATGGTGCAGCTTTCCAGTCCGAGCTTGTCGTTGTGCGCCCATAGGCCGGCGAATGAAAACGGCCGCGTCTCGGGCAGGTGGATGAACCACGGGTCTTTCTTGCCGTCCTCGGTGCTGACCGTCCACTCGTAGAAGCCGTCCGCCGGAATCAGGCATCGCCGCGAGCGCCACGCGTCGCGGAACATCGCAGTCGTGTCGGCGGTCTCGACGCGCGCGTTGATCGTGCTCGCCTTGACGATCTCCTTCGCCCAATGAGGCACCAGCCCCCATCGCCCCTCGTGCAGCCGGTGATTGCCGGCGCCGTCAGAGGTGACGAAGTCGATCGTTTGCGTCGGCGCGATGTTGTAGCGCGCCTCCGTGTTGCGGCCGGGGTCGCTGTTGACGATGCGATACATCTGCCAGATGTCTCGCCATGCATGGATGCGGGTGAAGCGGCCGCACATCAGGCGTTGCCCTCGGGGCGGGCCATGCGCAGCGGTGGCCGGCGGGCGACGTCGCCGCCGATCGCACCGACGGCTTCGAGGTGAGTCTGCAGCAGCTCGGCCGCGATCTCCTCGGGCGTCAGCCTGCGGAACTGCGCGAGGCCGTTGAGCGCCCTGACGACGCTTTCGGAGAGGTCCAGTGTCAGCCTCATGGGTTCTCCCTGAGCCATCTCGGCACCGACAGCGGCCCGTGCTGGATGCGATGGGCCGGCAGGCCGGGCAGTATCCAGATCCTGCGGTCCTTCCCGTTCTTTTTGCAAGAGCGTTCATCGAATGGCAGGCCGTCGAAGTAGGCGCAGAACTCGGCCGCCTGCTCGGGCGTGGGAAAGCAGTACAGGCGCATCTCCTGCCCGTCCGAGAAGCCCTCCCACGCGCCATAGATGCTCTCGGTCTTCGGGTATTCGCCGAACCGTTCCCGGCAGAAGTCGTTCAGCGCCGTGAAGTTCTCATAGGTGCAGAACGTTTCTGGCAGGCCGACCCGGTGGGGATAGTGCTCGGCCAGCATCCTGCGACGCGCCCGGAGCCGCATTTGCGACGTGATCGCCGTCATGCCTCAGGCTCCCGGTTCCTGTGGTGCCAGCCGCGCGAGAAGCCGTACGAGACCACCGGCATCGCCATCGCGATCTCGCGCTCGAGGTGGCCGTTGAGGACCAGGAGGGCCTTCACGGCCGCGCGCGCGTCGCCGCCGCAGAGCGCGATCGCCTCGTCGGCGGCCGCGTCGAGATCGGACACGCCTTCGCCGCCCTGTGCCGGTTGCGGCTCGGTTCCCATTTCCGCTGCCATGTGACGTTTCGTGATGGCCCTATAAGCCACCGTCCGGTTGACGCGTCAAGGAATTTGTTCCTTTTCTGTTCTCGTCATGCCGGAACCATATTGGCCCAAGCGGAAGAACTCCTACACGCTCGGCGACGCCGAGCGGATGCCAGGCCGCCTCGTGCGCATCCGCTGCCGCTATTGCAAGCGGGAGCATTTTTACGAGCTCGGGGATTTGCGTGTCGTGCTCGGCAATATCGAGGTCGACGACGTGGTCTATGCGATGAAGTGCAGCGGCTGCGGCAAGGACCGGACGCTCGACGTGGAGCTGGTCTCGGTCTCGGCCGGGGATCGCCAGAAGACGACCGTGCGGCGGCTGGTCGCGATCCGCTACCTCCGTCGGCCGGTCTGGCGCGACGAATAGGCGGTGGAATCGCCCTGGCGACCCTCTTGGCTAACCGCCTTGGCTACCCGTCCTGCAAGCAATTGACAACATTGGGGAAATGGTACGCCCAAGGGGAATCGAACCCCTCTCTCCACCGTGAAAGGGTGGCGTCCTGACCGATAGACGATGGGCGCAGAACGGGGCGCTTATATCAGCTTCGACCGCGGCGGCAACCCGCGCCAAATCGGCGACCGCAACTTTTTTGGGGCTACTTCTTGCGGCGGCGGCAGCGCCAGTCCCAGTCGCGCTCGGGGCCGACGTCGACATGCACCGAATTGGTGTAGCAGTAGGTGCCGACGCCGCCGCGGCCCGGCATGGTCCTCAGATAGGTCGCCAGCTCCCATTTGGAAACACCCTCGACCTGGATGTCGGCGGCGGCGCAGTACATGTGCAGCGAATTGCGGGCGCCGCGGGCGCGCTGGTTGGCCGGCGGGCTGCGATAGCCGGAGGTGACGACGACCTTGCGGCCGTAATGGCCCTCGACCGTCTTGATGACGCGCAGCAGCGAGGGCTTGAGGCACTGCACGTCGACGCGGTCGGTCTGCTTGAGCAGGCCGTTGGGCGCCAGCCGCGCGAGGCCGGCGGCGGAGGCGACCTCCACCTCGTCGTCCTCGTGCAGGTCGATGTCGCTGTCGTCGCCGGTGCCGGACTTGCGGGTGATCTGGAACAGGTTGTCGGTGCGCACGCCCGGCAGCACGCCGGACGCGGCGAGCGAGCGCGGCTCGCTCGATCCGAGCTGCAAGACGGGGCCGGTCGAGGCGAGCTGGACCAGCGGCGTCGCGGCGGCCTGCACCGGCGGCTGCGGCTCGATCCTGCGCTGCGGCGCCGGCGCGGCCTCGGCCGGGGTGAACAGCGAGGCGAAGAAACCGCGCTTCTTCGGCTCGGCGAAGCTCGCCGCGGCGGCCGCCTCGGGCGGGCGATTTTCGATGAAGGTCGTCGCTGCCGCCATCTTCTCGGCGATCGCGGCGGGTTCGGAGGCAGCACCTGCCTGGGCGGCGGGCTGAGCCGCCGGCGCGGTCGCTGGCGCGGCGAGGCTCGCGACCTGCTGCTGCGGCTGCGGGGCCGGCCGGACGGGCGCCACGGCGGGCCTGGTCGCGGCCGGCTGCTCGCCGGTCCCGAACAGCGAGGCGAAGAAGCCGCGCTTCTTCTGCGGGGCAGGGGCCGGCTCGGGCGCCGCCGCCGGCTGGGCGTCGGCTTGCGCCGCCTGCGCGGCGGGCTCGGCAGGGCCGGCGCGGCTGTCGATGACGGCGTCGATCTGCGATTGGGTGAGCCTGTCGCCCGTCGCGGGGGCGGCATAGGCGACCTGCATCGCGGCGGGGGCGGGAGTCGGCACGGCCGCGACCTTCTGCGGCAGAACCGGGTCGCCGTCGCCGACGAAGGAATAGGCGGTGGTCGCCTGCGCGCCGGCGATCGCGTCGGTCCCCGTCGCGGCCCCGGCCTGGTCAGTGGTGGCGGCCGCTGGGCCGGCGGCGGCGAGCGAGGGCGCAGGCGGCTGCAGCGCGACGGCCAGCATCGGCTCGGAGGTCGTCGAACAGGAAGCCAGCAACACGGCCGAAACGGCGGCGAGCGCCAGATGGCCCGAAACTCTCGCCGACGCGCCCTGCTGCCTCAATTCGACTGTCCCCTGCTTGTCTTCGCATGCGCCCGGCGTGCCGGGTCTTCCTGGTCGACGGTGCGGCCGCCGACTGCGCGGCTGGCCGCATGCGAAATGCACCGTCCGGCGGCGAGCCGCCAAATCAGTGCGCAAATTGCGCGGGAAACCCTCTCCTGTCACCCTTTGGACACTGTCAAGCCTATCACGAATTATGTCCAGACGAATTCTGGCGGTTATCGCATTTCAGACACGCACCTTGACGTAGTCCCCCGGCGCGGGGCCGAGCACGGGGGTCTTCCCGCCCGGCTTGCGGGCCGGGACGCGGCTCGATTCCTGCCTTTCGATCCAGGCCTGCCAGTGCGGCCACCATGAGCCCGGGTTCTCCTTCGCGCCCTTCAGCCAGTCGTCGAACTCGCCCTCCGGCTTGCCGTCGGTCCAGTGCTGGTATTTGCCGGAGGCGGGCGGGTTGACCACGCCGGCGATGTGGCCGGAGCCGGCCACCACATATTCGACGTCGCCGCCGAAGAAGCGGCAGCCGACGAAGACGGAGCGGGCCGGCGCGATGTGGTCCTCGCGGGTGGCGAGGTTGTAGACCGGGATCTTGACGTCGCCGAGCGAGAGCTTCCTGCCGGAAAGCTCCATGCGGCCGCAGGAGAGGTTGTTCTCCAGGTAGCAGTTGCGCAGGTAGTAGGAATGGTTGGCCGCCGGCATGCGCGTGGAATCGGAGTTCCAGTAGAGCAGGTCGAACGGCATCGGCTCCTTGCCGCGCAGGTAGTTGTTGACGAAATAGGGCCAGATCAGCTCGCCCGAGCGCAGCATATTGAAGGCGGTCGCCATGCGCGTGCCTTCGAGATAACCCTTCTCGCCCATCGCCTTCTCGAGCGCGGAGATCTGGTCCTCGTCGACGAACACCTTGAGGTCGCCGGCATAGGTGAAGTCGACCTGCGTGGTGAGCAGCGTGGCGGAGTGGATGCGGTCGTCGCCGGTCCTGGCCATCAGGGCGAGGGCCGCGGCGAGCAGCGTGCCGCCGACGCAGTAGCCGACGGCGTTGACCTCGCGCTCGCCGGTCGCGGCCTCCACGGTGTCGAGGCCGAAGGCCAGCCCCTCGCGGATGTAGTCCTCCCAGCTCATGCGGCCGTGCCGCTCGTCAGGGTTGACCCAGGAGATGACGAAGACCGTGTGGCCCTGCGCCACGGCCCAGCGGATGAAGGACTTTTCGGGATTCAGGTCGAGGATGTAGAACTTGTTGATCCAGGGCGGGCAGATCAGCAGCGGCCGTTTGAGCACGGTCTCGGTCGCCGGCTCGTACTGGAGGATCTCCGCCACCGGGCTGCGCGCGACGACCTTGCCGGGGGTGGTGGCGAGGTTCTCGCCCACGACGAAGCGCGACTGGTCGGACTGGCGCAGCTTCAGCTCGCCATGGCCGGCGCGGATGTCCTCGGCCAGCATCTTCATGCCGCGCGTCAGGTTCTCGCCGCTGGAAGCCATCGTCTCGCGGAAGAGCTCCGGATTGGTCAGCACGAAGTTGGACGGAGACAGCGCGTTGGTGATCTGCTTCATGTAGAAGCGGGCCTTGTGGCGCGTGTGCTCGTCCAGTCCTTCGGTGTCCTCGACGAGGTCGGCGGCCCAGCGCGAGGTGACCAGATAGACCTGCTTCAGGAAGTCGAAGAAGGCGTTCTGCGCCCATTCGGGGTCCTTGAAGCGCTTGTCGGTGCGGTCGGGCTCGGCCGCGTCGGCCACATTCTCGCCGGAGAGGCGGCGGATGGAATTGGCCCAGATGTCCATGTATCCGGAAAACAGCCGCGTCTGGGCGTCGAGCGCGCGCGCCGGCTCGGCCAGCCAGTATTCGGTGAGCTTGGAGAAGGTCTTGACCAGATCGGTCATCGGGTCGGCGAGCGTGTCGCGCACCTCGCCGCGCTCGCGCGGCTCGATCCAGGCCGAGGCCGCCTTGCCGGCCTGCTCGACCATGCGGGCGAGATTGAGCGCGAACCGTTCCGGATCCTTGACCAGATACTGGTCGATCGTCGAGCCGCCCGTTTCGGCCTTGCTCTCCGGGTTGCTCTCCGGGTCGCGCCCCGGGTCGCGCTTGTCTGCCATTCCCCGGCTTGTCCTCCCGCTGCTTTTTGTCCACACATTAACAGAGCCGCAGATGGCGGTCCAACGATGTCAGCACCGTGACGCGGGGCATCCGGGGTGAGGTTTTTTCCATTGCGCAGCCGGCTTGAACGTTCGTTCCGATTCGCCCCGCTGGCGGCGGCGGCCGCGCTGGCGGCCGTCCTGCTCGGCGGCTGCGGGACGACGATCGAGGAGGCGGTGCCGGGCGCCCGCCACAGCGGCGACTATCCCAACCTCAACATCCCGCAGACGGCGGCGACGCGGCAGCTCACCGACGCCGAGGCGCAGGCCTCGAGCGCGCAGCTCGCGGCGGCGCGCAACGCGCAGGCAGTGACCACCGACACGCCGCCGCCGACGCAGGCCGATCAATTGCGCAAGCTGGGCAGCGAGCACGCCAGCGACGCGCTGGAGGAGATCGAGCAGTAGGGGGCGGCCCGCCGCCTCCGGCACGGCATTTTTGTCGACCGGATCGGCGATTGCGTGTATATCGCCGCCCGTCACGTCCGCCCGCCGAGGGCTCATCCGAACTGGAACCAGCCATGGAAGAGTTTCACAAGGTCCGCCGCCTTCCTCCCTATGTCTTCGAGCAGGTCAACCGGCTGAAGGCAGGCGCGCGGGCCAAGGGCGCCGACATCATCGACCTCGGCATGGGCAATCCCGACCTGCCGACGCCGAAGGCGATCGTCGACAAGCTGGTCGACGTGGTGCGCGACCCGCGCACGCACCGCTACTCCTCCTCGAAGGGCATTCCCGGCCTGCGCCGCGCCCAGGCCGCCTACTACGCCCGCCGCTTCGGCGTGAAGCTCAATCCGGAGACGCAGGTCGTCGCCACGCTCGGCTCGAAAGAAGGCTTCGCCAACATGGCGCAGGCGATCACCGCGCCGGGCGACGTCATCCTGTGCCCGAACCCGACCTATCCGATCCACGCCTTCGGCTTCCTGATGGCGGGCGGCGTCATCCGCTCCATGCAGGTGGAGCCGGACGACAAGTTCATCCCGGCGCTGGAGCGGGCGATCCGCCACTCGACGCCGAAGCCGCTGGCGCTGATCCTCAACTACCCGTCCAACCCGACGGCCTATGTGGCGAGCCTGGACTTCTACAAGGAGGTCGTCGCCTTCGCGCGCAAGAACGACCTGATCATCCTGTCCGACCTCGCCTATGCCGAGATCTATTTCGACGATACGCCGCCGCCCTCGGTGCTGGAAGTGCCGGGCGCGATGGACGTCACCGTCGAGTTCACCTCGATGTCGAAGACCTTCTCCATGCCCGGCTGGCGCATGGGCTTCGCGGTCGGCAACGAGCGGCTGATCTCGGCGCTGACGCGGGTGAAGTCCTATCTCGACTACGGCGCGTTCACGCCGATCCAGGTGGCGGCGACCGCAGCGCTCAACGGCGACGGCACCGACATCGCCGAGGTGCGCGACATCTACCGGCGCCGCCGCGACGTGATGGTCGATTCGTTCAGCCGCGCCGGCTGGGACGTGCCGCCGCCGGCCGCGACGATGTTCGCCTGGGCGCCGATCCCGGAGCCGTTCCGCGCGCTCGGCTCGCTGGAATTCTCCAAGCTGCTGGTCGAGAAGGCGGACGTCGCCGTGTCGCCCGGCATCGGCTTCGGCGAGCATGGCGACGACTACGTGCGCATCGCGCTGGTGGAGAACGAGCACCGCATTCGCCAGGCGGCGCGCAACATCAAGAAGTTCCTGTCGACCGCGCCTCAGCAGCTCGACAACGTGATCCCGCTCAGCGCCCGTCGCTGAGCGGCCTCTTCCATTTCAAGCAGAATTCGGGGGCGCCGGGGACATGGCCGAAGCGTTGCGTGTTGGAATTGCCGGGCTGGGCACGGTCGGGGCCGCGGTGGCGCGAGTGCTCGAACAGAAGGCCGGCGAGCTGACGCGGCAGTGCGGCCGGCCGATCGTGGTGACGGCCGTTTCGGCGCGCGACCGCAAGCGCGACCGCGGCGCCGACCTGTCGGGCGCGCAGTGGTTCGACGACCCCTCGGAGCTCGCCCGCAAGGCACAGATCGACGTCTTCGTCGAGCTGATCGGCGGCGACGAGGGGCCTGCGCGAACCTCCGTGAAAACCGCTCTGGAGGCCGGCCGCCACGTGGTGACGGCCAACAAGGCGCTGCTGGCCAAGCACGGCGTGGCGCTGGCCGAGATCGCCGAGCGCAGGGGCGTTCTGCTCAACTACGAGGCGGCGGTGGCGGGCGGCATCCCGGTCATCAAGACGCTGCGCGAGGCGCTGGCCGGCAACAGCGTGTCGCGCGTGTTCGGCATCCTCAACGGCACCTGCAACTACATCCTTACGCGCATGGAGGCCGAGGGACTGTCCTTCGACGATTGTCTCGCCGACGCGCAGCGGCTCGGCTATGCCGAAGCCGACCCGACCTTCGACATCGAGGGCAACGACACGGCCCACAAGCTGTCGATCCTGACCAGTCTCGCCTTCGGCACGAAGATCGCGGCGGACGACATCTATCTCGAAGGCATCTCCAACATCACGCAGGCCGACATCCGCGCGGCGCGCGACCTCGGCTACCGCATCAAGCTGCTCGGCGTGGCGCAGAAGACCGACAGCGGCATCGAGCAGCGCGTGCACCCGACGATGGTGCCGACGGCGAGCGTGATCGCGCAGGTCAACGGCGTCACCAACGCGGTGGCGATCGAGACCGACATCCTCGGCGAGCTGCTTCTGTCCGGCCCCGGCGCGGGCGGCAACGCGACGGCGTCGGCCGTTGTCGGCGACGTCGCCGACATCGCCAAGAGCCGTCCCGGCTTCCAGCACGGGCCGGTGTTCGGCTGGCCGGCGAAGGAGCTGAAGCCCTACAAGAAAGCGAAGATGCGCAGCCATGCCGGCGGCTACTTCATCCGGCTCACCGTGCACGACCGCATCGGCGTGTTCGCGGCGGTCGCCAAGCGCATGGCCGACAACGACATCTCGCTGGAATCGATCGTCCAGCACGCCAGCGATTCCGCCGAGGCCGAGAAGACGGTCATCCTGATCACCCACGAGACGACCGAGGCCGCCGTGCGCAAGGCGGTCGACGGTATCACGCGGGACGGCCACACCACGTCGAAGCCGCAGGTGATTCGCATCGAGCGGGCCGCATAGCCCGCCCGCACGAACGCGGCGAATATTCAATCGATTCATATTCTTGGAAGGCGCGGCGCGTGACTTGCCGCGCCCGTCCGACTTTGCCAGAAGGATCGAAAGGCGCGCCCGCTCCGCGCGGCGCCATTTCCGGGAACAGATCCATGCTCATGACCGCCTCGTCCGGCCTCGACCGCATCCTCACGCTGGAGCTGGTGCGCGTCACCGAGCGTGCGGCGGTGGCGGCGGCGCGGCTGCGCGGGCGCGGCGACGAGAAGGAGGCCGACCAGGCGGCGGTGGACGCGATGCGTTCCGAGCTCAACCGGCTGCCGATCAGAGGCACTGTCGTCATCGGCGAGGGCGAGCGCGACGAGGCGCCGATGCTCTATATCGGCGAGGAGGTGGGCGTGGGCGAGGGGCCCGAGGTCGACATCGCGCTCGACCCGCTCGAGGGCACGACGATCTGCGCCAAGAACCTGCCGAACTCGCTGGCCGTCATCGCCATCGCCGAGAAGGGCAGCCTGCTCTACGCGCCCGACGTCTACATGGACAAGATCGCCATCGGCCCTGGCTACCCGGACGACGTGATCGACATCGACGCGCCGGCGGTCGAGAACATCAACAACCTCGCCAGAGCCAAGGGCGTGCCGGTCGCCGAGATCACCGCCTGTATCCTCGACCGGCCGCGGCATGCGCGCCTGATCGAGGCGGTGCGGGCCACGGGCGCGGCGATCCGGCTGATCGGCGACGGCGACGTTGCCGGCGTCATCCACACGACCGAGCCGGACGAGACCGGCATCGACATCTATCTCGGCACCGGCGGGGCGCCGGAGGGCGTGCTGGCGGCCGCCGCGCTGCGCTGCATCGGCGGCCAGATGCAGGGGCGGCTCCAGCTCAACACGGAGGAGAAGATCGCCCGCGCCGCCAAGATGGGCATCTCCGACCCGGAGAAGGTCTACCGCATGGACGAGATGGCACGCGGCGACGTGCTGTTCGCGGCGACCGGCGTCACCGACGGCAACCTGCTCGCGGGCGTCAAGTTCGGCCGCGCCTCCATCGACACGCACACGATCGTCATGCGCTCGTCCTCGCGCACCATCCGCGAGATCAAGGCGCGGCACCAGGACCTCGGCAAGTTCTGAGGAGCCCGCCGCCGGACCGCGACGGCCCTCACCAGAGGTCGTCGCATTCCTTCTGGTATTTGCGCATCGCCGCCTTCGAGCCCTTCGGCGAGAAGCTGTGGTCGGCGAGAATCTCCGCCGGCGACGACAGGGTGACGGTCGCCCGGATCGGGGCGGATGCCGCCGCGAGGCGCTTGTAGACCTCCTCGTTCACGCCCGCCCAGAAATAGATGCGCTTCTCGCCGCTGTCGTGGAACGCATAGGCGTCCCTGGCCCATTCCCATCCGTCGATGCGCACCGTGAGCCGTGGCGAGCGCGCCTTCAGCGCCTCGACGTCCTTCTCCGTGCCGCGGGCGGACGGCGCCAGCCGCACGTCCTCGTAGACCTCATCGTCCCAGTCGTCATATTCGCAGACGACGGCAAGGCGCGCGCCGTCGGCCTCGACGCGCGCCTCGGCGAGGTCGAGATCCTCATGATACTGCCACTGTGCCCAGGCCGGGGCGCTGGCCATCGCCAGCACGATCGCGGCCGGAACGGACCACCATTTCATGGCTTTTTCCTCCCACCCGCCGGCGATGATAGGCGGTTGCGGGACGGGCGCAAGACGGGGTGCAGCACGCATGGAACCCGCGCGTGCGCGGAATATGTCGGTAGCGGGGGACGTCGGTCGGCCGCGCGGCTGACAGGAGCCGCCGCAATCCCTATCTTGGCGCCATGAACGTCCAATCCCCCGGCAAGGGCCCCGCAGACGCCCGCTACTTCCTCGACGTGCGCAGCTCGGCCACGGGGCTTTCCTGGCAGCACCGGCTCGACCCGGCGCAGGAGCTCGGCGCGCTGGCGATCGCGCAGAAGCACGGCACGCCGGATCTCGTGGCGCGCGTGCTCGCCGGGCGCGGCGTCAGCGCGGAGACGGCGGCGCGCTTCCTCGATCCCACCATCCGTGATCTCTTGCCGGATCCCGCCTCGCTGACCGACATGGAGCGTGCGGCGGCGCGGATCGCGCAGGCGGCGCTGCGGCGCGAGAGCGTGGCGATCTTCGGCGACTACGACGTCGACGGCGCGGCCTCGTCGGCGATGCTCAAGCGTTTTCTCGCCCATTACGACGTGCAGGCGGAGATCTATATCCCCGACCGCATCTTCGAGGGCTACGGGCCGAACCCGGACGCCATGCGCGAACTGGCCTCGCGCGCCTCCCTGATCGTCACGGTCGACTGCGGCACCAACAGCGCGGCGGCGGTTCAAGCGGCGAACGCGGCCGGGGCGGAGGTGGTCGTGCTCGACCACCACCAGGTCGGCGGGGCGCTGCCGACCGCGGTCGCGGTGGTCAACCCCAACCGCGAGGACGACCTTTCGGGACAGGGGCATCTGTGCGCGGCGGGCGTCGTCTTCCTCGCGCTAGTCGAGACGGCGCGCCAGCTTCGCGGCCATGCCGACCGCCCGCCGCCGGACCTGCTGGGCTTCCTCGACCTCGTCGCGCTGGCGAGCATCTGCGACGTCGTCCCGCTCACCGGGGTCAACCGCGCCTTCGTGGTCAAGGGGCTGGTGGCCATGCGGCGCATGCAGAATGCGGGGATCGCGGCGCTGGCGCGCGTGGCGCGCATCGGCGAGCCGCTGAACGCCTTCCATCTCGGCTACCTGCTCGGGCCCCGCATCAATGCCGGCGGGCGCATCGGCGACGCCGCGCTCGGCGCGCGGCTGCTCGCCACCGACGACCCGGCCGAGGCCGAAAGCATCGCCGCCACGCTCGACCGGCTCAACCAGGAGCGGCAGGCGATGGAGCAGGAGATGCTCGCCGAGGCGCGTGCCGAGGCCGACGCCGAGCTTGCCGCCGGCGACGGGCCGGCGGTGCTGGTGACGGCGCGCGACGGCTGGCATCCGGGCGTCGTCGGGCTGATCGCCTCGCGGCTCAAGGAGCATGCGCGCCGGCCGGTCTTCGCCATCTCCTTCAATGCCAACGGGATCGGCACCGGCTCGGGCCGGTCCATCGCCGGCTTCGACCTCGGCCGGCTGGTGCGCGAGGCGGTGGAGGCCGGCCTGCTTACCAAAGGCGGCGGCCATGCCATGGCGGCCGGCATCACGGTCGCGCGCGACAGGCTCGGCGCGCTGCGCTCCTTCTTCGAGGAGCGTTCGACCGACATGGTGATGCGGCTGCGGGAGGGCGAGAGCCTGCGTGTCGACGCAGCACTTTCGGCCGACGGCGCCAGCTTCGACCTGGTGGATGCGCTGGAGCGGGCCGGGCCGTTCGGCGCGGGCCACCCGGCGCCGGTGCTGGCGCTGCCGCGCCACCGCATCCTCGACGCGCGCGAGGTCGGCAACGGCCATGTGCGGGTCGACCTCGCGTCGCAGACCGGCGCGCGGCTGTCGGGCATCGCGTTCCGCGCGGCGGAGGGCGATCTCGGGCGTTTCCTGGTGGAGCGGCGCGGGCGGCCGGTGCATCTGGCCGGCTCGCTGGCGGTCAATCACTGGAACGGCTCGCAGCGGCTCCAGTTCAGGGTGGTCGACGCGGCGGCCGCCGACTGACCGCTCAGGCGAGGACCGTCTGCAGCCGCTTCAGCTCGTTGAGATTGGCGCGCGTGGCCTCGTAGCCGAGCTTGATCGCCTCGTCGGCGCGGTGGAACTCGGACAGGCCGATATGGCCGAGCTTCGGCTGCAGCGACAGGTCCGGCGGGTCGCCGGCCAGCCGCGCGCGCGAGATGCGGTCCTGGATGATGTTGAAGGCCTCGACCATGACGCCCATGATGCCGAGGCGGGCGTCGCGCTCGCTCGGGCCGCGATCGACGACCAGCTTCGGCTCGGCCGTGCCGGCATCCATGATGTCGGCGCTGTGCTTGATGACGGCGGCGCGGCCGAACAGGTCGTAGTGGAGGTTGACGGCCACCACCACCTGCTGCTCGTGGGCACGGCAGACGGAGACGGGCACCGGGTTGACCAGCGCGCCGTCGACCAGCACGCGGCCGTTGCAGGCGACCGGCTCGAACACGCCCGGCAGCGCATAGGAGGCGCGCATGGCGGTGATCAGCGAACCGCTCGACAGCCAGATCTCGTGGCCGGTGCGGATCTCGGCCGCCACGCAGACGAGCGGCTTGTCGAGGTCGGCGAAGGTGGTGCCGTTCAGGTGCTGCTGCATGCGCGCGTCGAGCTTCATGCCGCCGAACAGGCCGCTGCCGCCGATATGCAGGTCGAGCAGGCCGAACATGCGGCGCTTGGTCAGCGAGCGGGCGAACTCCTCGAGCTCGTCGAGCTTGCCGGCGAGGTAGCAGCCGCCGACCAGCGCGCCGATCGAGGTGCCTGCGATCATGTCGATCTCGATGCCGGCCTCGTCCAGCGCGCGCAGCACGCCGATATGGGCCCAGCCGCGGGCGGCACCGCCGCCGAGCGCCAGCGCGATGCCGCGGCGCCTTGGCTTCCCCTCCGGCTCGCCGGCCACGGGCGCGGGCGGAAACGTGTCCGTCACCCGCATGTCCTGTCTCCCACGCAACGACGCCCATTCAAGCATTGTCGCCTCCACATCCCCGACGCAGAATAGCGCAGGACGCGTATCGAAATGATGAATCGCTTCCGAGAGTTGAGCGCGCGGCTGCGCAAGTCGTCGTCTGCCGCCCGTGCGGGCGGCTACATGGAAGGTGCTTGGACAAGCCTGATTTTCCCGTCGGCAATGTCGATTGTTCTATAGAAACAAGAACGCCGGCCGGTGTGACAGGTTGCATTGTCGCCTGCGACTTCCACGCGCACCCAGATGGCGTCCTGATCGCAGTCGGCGCGCATCTCGACGACGCGCTGGAGGTTGCCGGAGGTCTCGCCCTTCTTCCACAGCGTGCCGCGCGAACGCGACCAGTAATGGGCGATACCGGTCTCCAGCGTCAGCGACAGGGCTTCCGCGTTCATGTGGGCGACCATCAGCGGCAGGCCGTCATGCGCGTCGGTGACGACGGCCGTGACCAGGCCGTTGGCGTCGAAGCGCGGCGTGAATGCCGCGCCTTCCTCGAGCGCGTTCTTGTCGGATGCAGGTGCGGGGAACTGATATGCTGCCATGTCCGGCCCTTTCGCGGCCGGCCGTCCGGCTCAGCCCTTGTTGGCTTCCCTGAGCATCGCCATGAAGCGCATCTGCTGCTCCGGGTTGTCGTGGAAGACGCCGGTGAAGCTCGACGTCAGCGTGGTCGAGCCCTGCTTGCGGATGCCGCGCATGGCCATGCACATGTGCTCGGCCTCGATCATGACCGCCACGCCGCGCGGATTTAGCACGTCCTGAATCACGCCGGCAATCTGCGCGGTCATCGCCTCCTGCGTCTGCAGGCGGTGGGCGAAGATGTCGACCACGCGGGCGATCTTCGACAGGCCGACCACCTTGCCGTCCGGCAGGTAGCCGACATGGGCGCGGCCGATGATCGGCACCATGTGGTGCTCGCAATGCGAATGGAACTGGATGTCGCGGATCAGCACCAGCTCGTTGTAGCCCGACACCTCCTCGAAGGTGCGGCCGAGCTCCTCGGCGGGGCACTGGTCGTAGCCCGAGAACATCTCGCGATAGGCCTTGGCGACGCGCCGCGGCGTGTCGACCAGCCCCTCGCGGTCGGGATTGTCGCCGGTCCAGCGCAGCAGGGTGCGCACGGCGGCCTCGACCTCCTCCTGGCTCGGCCGGTCGGTGACCGGCTTCTGCATGTAGCCGGGACGGTCGTCGGCGCGGCGCGGCGCGTCGGGCTTCCTGGCGTCGGTGGTGGAGGCGGCGTCGGGCCGCGGCGGAAAGTTTCTGACGATGGCGTCCATGAAAGGCGTCTCCCGTAGTCCCTTTCGAGGAAGGGACGAGTTGAACGGACTACTGCCAATCGCGGGACCGCCGAGGCAAAAAACCTCTCCCGGAAGCGGCAAGCATTCCTTCCCTCCGGCGATCCTTGCCGCCAGCGGGACCTCGCCATTATATAAGCGGGGCCGGGCGGAATGAAAGGCGCGCGCGCAGCAAGTTTTGCTGGGCCAGCGCCGCGGGACGAAAAAACGTGATCGACGACGTCTACAACGCGAAGATTCTCGGCTTTGCCGGCAATATCGGCCGGATCGGCCGGCTGGCCGCGCCCGACGCGAGCGCGACCGCGCATTCCAAGCTGTGCGGCTCGACGGTGACCGTCGACCTCGCGGTGAAGGACGGCGTCGTCACCGATTTCGCGCACGAGGTGAAGGCCTGCGCACTGGGGCAGGCGTCGTCCGCGATCATGGCCGAGCATGTCGTGGGCGCGCGCGCCGACGAGCTGCGCGCCACGCGCGAGGCCATGCGCAGGATGCTCAAGGAGAATGGCCCGCCGCCGCAGGGGCGTTTTTCGGACCTGAAATATCTGGAGCCGGTGCGCGACTACAAGGCGCGCCACGCCTCGACCATGCTCACCTTCGACGCCGTGGTCGACTGCCTCGACCAGATCGAGCGCCGCCAGGCCGGCGAGGCGGCCTGAGGAGAATCGTTCATGCGTCCTTCAGAAGCGCTGGCGAGACATCGCGAAAAGGTTCTCGAGATCATCGCGCGCTATCCGGTGAGCAATCCGCGGGTGTTCGGATCGGTGGCGCGGGGGGAGGACATCGAGGGGAGCGACGTCGATATTCTGGTCGAACGCATCGGACCGCTGACCCTGATCGATCTGGCGAGGCTGGAAATGGAGCTCGAGGCGCTGCTGAGCGTGCCGGTCGGCGTTCACACGCCGGGTGAGTTCGGACCGGCCGCGACTGCACGGATCGAAGCGGACCGGCGCGCGCTCTGATGAAGGACGGTGGGCGTTCGCTGCGACAATTGCTGGAAAGCATAGCACTCTGGGGCGATCGGCTCGCACGCTTCATCGACGGCATCCAGAAGGAGGATTTCGCGGGAGACGAACTTCGGCAGGCCGGCGTTTCCAAATGCGTAGAGGCGATAGGTGAAGCCTCCGGCGAGATCTTGCGGCGCCACGAGAGCTTTGCAGCTGCGAACCCGCATCTCGATCTGGCCGAGGCCTACCGGGCTCGAAACCGTCTGTCGCACGGCTACGATACCATAGACTGGCGCATCCTTTGGGATACGGCGGCGATCTACGTGCCTCGTTTGGTCACCGACGTCCGGAAGTTGCTGTCGGATGGTCATGGCGACTAGTTCCCGCAACTTCTCCGGTCCCTGGCCGAGGACGCCGGGGCGGCTGCTGGGGACGGGCTTCGTGCGGCTCTACCAGCTCACGCTGTCGGGCTTCATTGGCAATTCGTGCCGGCATTTCCCGACCTGCTCGGAATATGCCTACGAGGCGATCGCGCGGCATGGGCTGTGGGCCGGCGGCTGGATGGGGCTGTTCCGGGTCGCGCGCTGCGGGCCGGGCGGCACGCATGGGGTCGACCTCGTGCCGGACGTTGTGGCGCCTCGCTACAAATGGTGGGCGCCGTGGCGCTACTGGCGGATCGGGAAGAAGGGCGGGGCCGAGGCGTGAACCCGCCCGGCGCGAGCCGGCCGGGCATTAAGGTTTCGCTCATCCTTTGTTAACGTCCCATACACGATATCGATTCCGCGCCTTGCGGCGCGGGCGTGGGCGCAAGGCATTCCGCGCCGTCCGACATATTGCTGCATCGAGGGGATCGCATGCCGGTTTTGAACTTCGGGTCGCGCATGCGCGTCGTCTGCGTCGCGCTGCTTGCGCTCGTCTCGATCCTCGCGGGCGCGGCGACGGCGGTTGCCGACACGTCGTGGGCGATGCTCGATGCGGACCGGGGCGTCTTCCTCGGCGACGAGGGCGGCAGCCGCGTGCGCCCGCCGGCGTCGCTCGCCAAGATGATGACGCTCTACATCACCTTCGAGGCGCTGCGCGACGGACGCCTCCACTGGGGCGACCGCATCGTCGTCTCCCGCAACGCGTCGGTGAAGATCCCGACCAAGCTGTGGGTCAAGCCGGGCGACACGATCAGCGTGCGCGAGGCGGTGGACGGCATGATCGTCGTCTCCGCCAACGACGCGGCGACGGCGATCGGCGAGCACATGGCGGGTTCGGAAGCGGCCTTCGGCCGGCTGATGACCCAGCGCGCGAAGCGGCTCGGCATGCGCAGCACCGTCTTCTCCAACCCGTCGGGGCTGACCGACGGGCGCCGGCAGACGACCACGGCGCGCGACATGGCGCTGCTCGGGCTGGCGCTGAAACGCGATTTTCCGAAGGAATACAGGCTGTTCGCGCAACCCTCCTTCGTCTTCCGCGGCAAGCTGCGGCGGGGCCACAACAACCTGATGTACCGCTATGACGGCGTCGACGGCATCAAGACCGGCTTCACCAATGCCGCCGGCTACAATCTCGTCAGCTCGCTCACGTCCAACGGCCGCCGCTTCGTCGGCGTCGTGCTCGGCGGCAAGACGGCGCGCAAGCGCGACGACCTGATGGCGACGCTGCTGACGCGATTCAGCCAGCCGGACGCCGGCCAGCCGCAGGCGCGGCAGCCGCAGATCGCGGCGCGCATCCCGCTGCCGTCGCCACGGCCGGAAATGGAACTCAGCGACGACAGCCTGATCGAGCAGGGCGACGGCGGTGCGCCGGTGTGGCAGATCCAGATCGGGGCGCTGCCCAGCCAGGCCGCCGCCCGCACGCTGCTCGACAGGGCGGCCGGGCTGGTGGGCTCGGTCGACGTCGGCGCCGCGGCGCGGATCGAGCAGACCGCGAGCGGCGGCAAGACGCTCTACCGCGCGCGCTTCTCCGGCTTCGCCGACAAGGCCGGCGCGGCGCAGGCCTGCGCGGTGCTGAAGCAGGGCAGGTTCGACTGCTTCGCGCTCGGCACGCCCTGAGAGACCTTCCGAAAACCCCGTGAGGCCGAGCTGCAAATGCCATCCGGCCCCTGTGGTCTTTACGCCCGTTGTAGCCGGCATTAGAGCGGTGTGGTTTTCACGGAATTGGCAGAACCGCTCTATCTCTTTGTTTGAGCCGCATTTCCGGACGCAAAACCGCTTCGCACTTTTGCTGGAAATGCTCTATAGACGGCGCCGCGCCGCCGGACGCATCCGGCAACGACCACCCGCGCTCGTTTGCGGGACTGGATAGGAGCAAGACATGTCCAACATCTCCCTCACATTTCCCGACGGTTCCGTGCGCGACTACGACGCCGCGACGACGGGCGCAGCACTGGCCGAATCCATCTCGAAATCGCTCGCCAAGAAGGCGGTGGCGATCGCGCTGGACGGAACCTTGCGCGATCTCTCTGACCCGATCGGCCGTTCCGGCAAGGTCGAGATCGTCACGCGCGACGACAGCAGAGCGCTGGAGCTGATCCGCCACGACACCGCGCATGTGCTGGCGGAAGCCGTGCAGGAGCTGTGGCCGGGCACGCAGGTGACCATCGGCCCGGTGATCGAGAACGGCTTCTACTACGACTTCGCGCGCAACGAGCCGTTCACGCCGGAGGATTTCGCCGCGATCGAGAAGAAGATGCGGGAGATCATCCGCCGCAACGCGCCCTTCACCAAGGAGGTGTGGGACCGCGAGACGGCGAGGAAGGTGTTTCGCGACAAGGGCGAGGCCTACAAGGTCGAGCTGGTCGATGCGATCCCCGCCGACCAGGAGATCAAGATCTACAGGCAGGGCGAGTGGTTCGACCTGTGCCGCGGCCCGCACATGGCCTCGACCGGGCAGGTGGGCGACGCCTTCAAGCTGATGAAGGTGGCCGGCGCCTACTGGCGCGGCGACTCGAACAACCCGATGCTGACACGCATCTACGGCACCGCCTGGGCCAACCAGGAGCAGCTCGACCACTACCTCCACATGCTGGAGGAGGCCGAGAAGCGCGACCATCGCCGCCTCGGGCGCGAGATGGACCTCTACCATTTCCAGGAGGAGGGGCCGGGCGTCGTGTTCTGGCACGCCAAGGGCTGGCGCATGTTCCAGACGCTGATCTCCTATATGCGCCGACGCCTCGGCGACGACTACCAGGAGGTCAACGCCCCGCAGGTGCTCGACAAGAGCCTGTGGGAGACGTCGGGCCACTGGGGCTGGTATCAGGAGAACATGTTCGCGGTGAAGTCGGCGCATGCCTTCACGCACCCAGACGACCCCGAGGCCGACCAGCGCATCTTCGCGCTCAAGCCGATGAACTGCCCCGGCCACGTGCAGATCTTCAAGCACGGACTGAAGTCCTACCGCGATCTGCCGATCCGGCTTGCCGAATTCGGCAGCGTGCACCGCTACGAAGCGTCGGGCGCGCTGCACGGGCTGATGCGCGTGCGCGGCTTCACGCAGGACGACGCGCACATCTTCTGCACCGAGGAGCAGCTCGAGGCGGAGATCCTCAAGATCAACGACCTGATGATGTCGGTCTACAAGGATTTCGGCTTCGAGGAGGTGGTGGTGAAGCTCGCCACCCGGCCGGAGAAGCGCGTCGGCACCGACGCGGCCTGGGACCATGCCGAGGACATCCTGCGGCGCGCGCTGGCGCGCATGGCGCGCGAGGACAACCGCATCAAGACCGGCATCAATGAGGGCGAGGGCACGTTCTACGGGCCGAAGTTCGAGTATACGCTCAGGGACGCGATCGGCCGCGAATGGCAGTGCGGCACGACGCAGGTCGACTTCAACCTGCCGGAGCGGTTCGGCGCCTTCTACATCGGCGCCGATTCGGAGAAGAAGCAGCCGGTGATGGTGCACCGCGCCATCTGCGGCTCGCTGGAGCGCTTCCTCGGCATCCTGATCGAGAGCCATGCCGGCCAGATGCCGCTGTGGTTCGCGCCGGTGCAGGTGGTGGTCGCCACCATCACGTCGGACGCCGACGGCTATGCCGCGCAGGTGGCGGCGAAGCTCAAGGCGGCGGGGCTGCAGGTGGAGACCGACCTGCGCAACGAGAAGATCAACTACAAGGTGCGCGAGCACAGCCTCGCCAAGGTGCCGGTGATCCTCGTCTGCGGCCGCCGCGAGGCGGAGGAGGGGACGGTCAACATGCGCCGGCTCGGCTCGCGCGACCAGGTCGCCATGACGCTGGAAGCCGCGCTCGCCGCGCTCGTCGACGAGGCGACGCCGCCCGACCTCAAGCGCGCGCGCGAGGCCTGATCCATCTGTTAAGAAAGGCCGGCTCGTCCGGCCTTTTTCTCGTCCGGGAGAAAGTCAGTCGAGCGGGTCGACGCCGTTGTCGACCTCGGAGCTTTCCTGCGCCAGCACCTCGACGTCCTGGTTGTGGCCGGCGACCACGGTGAAGGCGCGCTGGTAGATGTGGTCGCGGTTCTTGGCGATGGCGGTGTAGTCGCCTTCGGCGAGCACCATCGAGGCGAAGGCGCCGACGCTCTCGCGTACGATGTCGCCGGAATCGGTGAGGATCGACCAGGACGTGTCGGCGATCGCCTCGCCGCCTTCCTCGCGCACCAGCTTCATGGTGAGCTGGGCGGCGCGGTGCTCGACGGTCGCCTCGGTCAGCTTGCCCGCCTCGACGCGGATGTCGGCGCGGATCACCGCGTTGACCGCGCCGTAGGTCGAGACGACGTGGTAGGTGCCGGCATTGAGGCGGACGACGGTGTTGGGGCTGACGTTGGGGATGATCAGCGCGCGCTCGCCGTGCGAATCGACCTGCGCCTCGTAGATCGAGAATTTCAGCTTGTTCGGCGGGATGCGGACGCCGCCGGAGAGCACGGCGTCGAGCTTGAGGCCGCCGGCGTCGAGGACGAGGTCCTCGTGCAGCGGCTCGCGGCCGACGGTGATGCGCTTGGTAGCGCCGGCGCGGCCGAACGCCGCATGGATCAGATAGTTGCCCGGCTCGAGCTGGAAGATGCTGGTGCCGCCCTGCGCCGAGGCGATCAGCGGCAGCTTGCCGTCGGGCTGCGGCTTGTCGGCGAAGACGCGCCAGACAAGCCCGCGCGCGATCTCGCCGGTGCCGTCGGTGAGCTTGGCCGACAGCGTGATCTCGCCGGACGGGACCGCGAGCTGCTCATGCTTCTGCGGCGCCGCATAGCCGGTGATCGGCGGCAGCTTGAGCGGCGGCACGGCGAGGTTTCCGACGCCGGGCGCCGCCAGCGGAGCCTCATCGGTATTGTCGCCCCTGATCGGGGCGCTCTCCAGCGGCCGGCCGCCGATCGACACGCCGCCGCCGGGCGGGGCGAATTGCGGGCCGACGCCGGGCAGCGCGCCGCCGCCCGGCATGCCCGGACCGGGCATGCCGCCGGGCCCCGGCATTCCGGGCCCGGACATCTGCGCGCGCGCGGGCGCCGCCACCGAAACCATGAGCATGGCGAGCGCGACAAGGAGGGTTGAGCGGAATGCCCCGACGATCATCCCTTGCGTTGAAACCCAAGGCGATGGCAATTTCAAGACCCGGCATGCGCCGGCCGCGGGTTGCGGCGTGCGCTACCCATCCCACCCACGACCGGAGCAATTCATTGGCATCGCCTGTCATCGACCATCTGCTTGCCCGCAAGTCCCACCCGATCGCGGAGCTCGTCGAGCCGGCGCCGAAGGACGACGAGATCGCGACGATGGTCGCGGCCGCGGTCCGCGTGCCCGACCACGGCCGGCTCGCGCCGTGGCGTTTCATCGTCTATCGCGGCGAGGCGCGCCACCGCATCGGCGAGATGCTGGCCGAACTGGCGCAGCGGCGCGAGGGCGAGCTGCCGCCGGCCCGCATCGAGCAGGAGAAGGCACGATTCGCCCGCGCGCCGCTGGTCATCGGCGTCGTCCACAGCCCGAAGGAGAGCGCCAAGATCCCGCAATGGGAGATGTTCCTGTCCGGCGGCGCGGCGGCGATGAACCTGGTGCACGCGGCGAACGCGCTGGGCTACGGCACCAACTGGATCAGCAACTGGTATGCCGACGACGAGGAGGGCAGGCGGCTGCTCGGGCTGGCGCCGCAGGAGCGGGTGATCGGCTTCGTCCACATCGGCACGCGCCGCGGCGAGGCGATC
>JAFKJY010000042.1:0-19381 GCA_017305835.1 Hyphomicrobiales bacterium | reverse complement strand
CGAGCGGCCGCGGCCGGACCCGACCTGCCTCGTCAGCGAATATTCCGGCCCCTGGAAGGGCTGACCGATGTTCTACGAGCCGCGCCACGGCCACGGGCTGCCGCACGATCCGTCCAAGGCGATCGTGGCGCCGCGGCCGATCGGCTGGATCTCGACGCTGAGCCGGGACGGCGTCCCGAACCTGGCGCCCTATTCCTTCTTCAACATGGTCTCGGGCAAGCCATTCAGCGTGATGTTCTCGTCCGACCGGCCCAAGGACAGCGCGCGCAACGCCGTCGAGACCGGCGAGTTCGTGGCGAACCTCGCGAGCCGCGAGCTGGCGCGGCAGATGAACGCGTCCTCGGTCGACGCGCCGTCGGAAGTCAGCGAGTTCGACTATGCCGGGCTGGAGATGGCGCCGTCGGTGCTGGTCAAGCCGCCGCGCGTGGCGGCCGCGCCCGCGGCGCTGGAATGCCGGGTCAGCATGGCCTTCCATCCGAAGGACGCCGCCGGCAACGAGATGGAGAGCTTCATCGTCATGGGCGAGGTCGTCGGCGTCCACATCGACGACAGCCACATCCGCGACGGCCGCTTCGACGCCGCGCTCGCGGGAAACCTCGCCCGGCTCGGCTATTTCGACTTCCTCGCCGTCGGCGAGCTGTTCGAGATGCGCCGGCCGAAATGGGGCGGCGAATAGCCGCCTAGCCTAGCGCCCGCGCCAGCAGGCGTTCGGCCAGCCGCAAATGCGGGCGGTCGTACATCTTGCCGTCTATGGCGACCACGCCGGCGTCGCCGGCTGTCCTGAATGCCTCCACCACCGCGCGTGCCTGCGCCACGGAGGCCTTCGAGGGCGTGAAGACCTCGTTGATGACCGGCACCTGCGCCGGATGGATCGCCATCTTGGCGGTGAAGCCGTCGCGCTCGGCCTCGGCGCATTCGCGGCGGAAGCCCGCCTCGTCGCGGAAATCCGGATACACCGTGTCGACCGCCGCGGCGCCGGCGGCCGAGGCCGCGAGCAGGGTCATGGTGCGGGCGTGGCGGAACAGGTCGGTGTAGCGGCCTTCCCCGTCGCGGGCGCTGCGCGCGCCGACGGCTGCCGACAGGTCCTCGGCGCCCCAGGTGAGGCCGGAAAGCCGCGGCTGCGGGCGGCCGTGGGAGGCGGCGGCCAGCAGCCCGGCGGCGGTCTCGGTGATCAGAGGCAGGATGCGGGTGGCGCCGTCCTCGATGCCGTTCTCGGCCTCGTGCACGCGCAGGCGCGCCGACAGCATCGTCACCTCGTCGGCATGGTTCGCCTTGGGCAGCATGATGCCGGCCGGCCGCGCCGGCATGACCGCGGCGAGATCGTCGTCGGTCTGGCCGGTGGAGAGATCGTTGACGCGGACGTAGAGCAGGGGACCGCCGGCGCTCGCCTGGGCGCGCAGGAAGGCGGCCGCCACCTCGCGGGCGCGCGGCTTGGCGGCGAGCGCGACGGAATCCTCCAGGTCGAGGATCAGCACGTCGGCGCCGGAGCCGAGCGCCTTCTCCTGCTTGCGCTCGGAATCGCCGGGCACGAAGAGCATCGAGCGCATGGTCAGGCGGGCCTCTTGCGCATCATCGCCTGGCGCAGCGTGCGCGCCACGAGGTCGCCATGCTGGTTGTAGGCGCGGTGCTCGAACTCGACGATGCCGCGGTCGGGCTTCGATTTCGACGGCCGCACGGACTTCACCTCGGTCTCGATCCGCACCGTGTCGCCGTGGAACAGCGGGTGCGGGAACACGGTCTCGGTCATGCCGAGATTGGCGATGGTGGTGCCGAGCGTCGTCTCGTGGACGGAGATGCCGATCATCAGGCCGAGCGTGAACAGCGAGTTGACCAGCGGCTTGCCCCACTCGGTCTTCGACGCGAAGTCGAAGTCGATGTGCAGCGGCTGCGGGTTGAGCGTCATGTTGGAGAACAGCATGTTGTCGGCTTCGGTGATGGTCCGCCTCAGCTCGTGCCGGAACACGTGGCCGACCTTGAATTCCTCGAGATAGAGACCCGCCATCACATCCTCCTGCCGCAGGGGCATCGTGCCGTCGCTCCGGCGTCGTTGCAAATTCGCGGCGCGCGCGCAAGCGGCCGGGAATGTCGCCGCCCGACAAAGTGCTTCGCCGGCCGGCGATGGCGCGGGCACGGGCGGGCTGCTAGTGGAGACAGGCGACGCAGGCAGGTCTGGACGGGGCGGAGCATGGCGGGTTCGGCGCATCCCAGGGAGGTCACCGGCGAGATCCGGGGCGTGTTCGAGCCGCTGGCGATCGATCCTGCCTGCCCGCATTGCCGCGCGGACCATGCATCTGCGGCGGTCGACGCGGCCTATTGCATCACGCTCGACGAGCAACCGGAACGGCGGGAACGCGCCGCCCGCCATTTCCACGAGATCGGCCTGTGCCGGCACGTCGTCTTCTACCGCGCCCGCCGGCATGCCGAGCACATCACCGGCTGCTGGCTGTCGCACAAGGCGGTTGCCGTGCATGCGCTCGGGCTCGGCCAGCGGGAAGTGCTCATCCTCGAGGACGACGTGCTGTTCCCGCAATCATGGGACACGGTGGCGCGGCGGATCGAGAAGGTGCGGCCACGGCTGCCGGGAGGCTGGCGGGCGCTGTTTCTCGGCCACCGGCCCTATCTCGCCTATCTCGCCGCGCCCGGCCTGTTGCGCACCTGTTCGCATCTGACGCATGCCTACGTCGTCAGCGAAAGGCTGCTCGCCTGGCTGGCCGAGACGCCGGCGGGCGATCCGCGCATCCCGTCGAGCCACCCGGCGATCGACGCGGCTTTTCGCGTGATGGCGGACATGTATGCGCTGTTTCCGATGGTGGCATGGCAGCGGATCACCGGCAGCGCGAAGGTGAGGTCGCGCGAGATGGCGGTGCAATACGTCAACTACCATCTGTCGCGGCCGCTGGAGCTGCTGATGGCCGGCCTGTCGCCGCTGATGCGCCATATGTTTCCGAAGCGCCGGCCCGACAACCCCGCCTACCTGGCGCGGACGCGCGTCTCCGACGATGCGCGGCTGATTTCGGATCGCGGCGCGTTCGACGCGGCGTTCTACCGGGAGCACTATCCCTACGTGCCGATGGACCCGTTCCGCCACTTCATGTGGGACGGCGCCTGGGAGGGAAAGCGGCCGAACCCGGATTTCGACACGGAGGCCTATCTGCGCGGACATCCGGAACTGCGAAGGACGCGGGAGAACCCGCTCGCCCACTTCCTGCGGAACGGCGGCTCCTGAGACCCGCCGTCACGGTTGCCGGGCCGTGAAGAAACATGGTGAACCGATCGTAAACCATTTGCACCTAGCGTCGGGACGGCCGGCAAGGGAGTGCGAGTGGGTCGATGGTTGTTTCAGATTTTCTCAGATGGGTGGACACGGCCAGGGTCTCGGAGCGCGCGGCGGCCGCGGCGGCGCTGGCGCGGGCCTATCTGAGCAACGAGATCTCCTTCGAGGACCGCTGCGCGGCCGAGGCGGCGCTGACGCTGCTGCTCGACGACCCATCGTGGAAGGTGCGCTTCGCGCTCGCCGAGACGCTGTCGCTCAGCCGGCACGCGCCGGCGCAGGTGATCTCGGCGCTCGCCGCCGACCAGCCGGACGTGGCCACCATCGTGCTCGCCCGCTCGCCGGTGCTCACCGACACCGACCTGATCGACCGCGTCGCCTCGGGCGACGAGAAGGTGCAGACGGCCATCGCCATGCGGCCGGCCGTCTCGATGGCGGTGGCGGCCGCGCTCGCCGAGGTCGGCACGGCGGAGGCCTGCCGGCAGCTCCTGCTCAATGACGGTGCCAGGATCGCAGGGCTGAGCTACCGCAGGATGGCGGAGCGCCACGGCGACGTCGGCGCGGTGCGCGAGGCTATGATGGTCGACCCGGAGCTACCGGCCGACTGCCGCCACATGATCCTGATGAAGGTCGGCGAGGCGCTCAAGGGCGCGCCGATCGTCGTCGCGCTGATGGGGCAGGCGAGGGCGGGCCGGATCACCCGCGAGGCCTGCGTGAAGGCGTCCGTGACGCTGGTCGAGCGGACCAACGCGGCCGAGCTCGGCGCGCTGGTCGAGCACCTGCGGATGCGCGGCGAACTGACGCCGGGCTTCATCGTGCGCACGGTAGCGCTCGGCAAGATCGACTTCTTCGGCGCGGTGCTGGTCTCGCTCACCGGTCAGAGCGGCGAGCGCGTGCGCTCGCTGCTGGCGGCGGGCCGGGACGGGGCCGTCGCGGCGCTGCTGCGCGCGGCGCGGCTGCCGCGCTCGCTGGACCCGGCGGTGCTGACCGCGCTCGCGGTGTGGCGCGAGGTCGCCAACGGCAAGCGCCTGGCCGGCGCGCAGGAGGTGACCTGGCTGATGCTCAAGGCGATCGGCGCGGCACCAGGTCAGGCGGGGCCTGCCGAAGATGCCCGCGAGCTCGCGGCGCTGCTGAAATCGATCCACCTTGACGAACTGCGCGCAAACGCGCGGGGGCACGCACTGGCGATCGCGGCGGCTTAACTAGATATCCAGCGTCTCTTCGTCGGCGAACTCGGCGTTCTCCTGGATGAAGCGGAAGCGTGCCTCGGGTTTTGTCCCCATCAGCGCGTCGACGGTCGAGCGCGTCACCTCCGCCCCGTCGGCGATCTCGACCCGCAGCAGCGTGCGCTTGCGCGGGTCCATCGTCGTCTCCTTGAGCTGCGCGGCCATCATCTCGCCGAGGCCCTTGAAGCGGCCGATCTCGACCTTGCCGCGGCCGGTGAATTCGTTCTTCAGCAGCTCGTCCTTGTGCTGGTCGTTCCGCGCGTACATCACCTTGCCGCCCTGGCTGATGCGATAGAGCGGCGGCACGGCCATGTAGAGATGGCCGTCCTCGATCAGCTTCGGCATCTCCTGGTAGAAGAAGGTGATGAGCAGCGAGGCGATGTGGGCGCCGTCGACGTCGGCGTCTGTCATGATGATGACGCGGTCGTAGCGCAAATCCTCGTCGCGGTATTTCGAGCGCGTGCCGCAGCCGAGCGCCTGGATCAGGTCGGCGATCGTCTGGTTGGCGGCGAGCTTGTCGTTGCCGGCGGACGCCACGTTGAGGATCTTGCCGCGCAGCGGCAATACCGCCTGCATGGCGCGGTCGCGCGCCTGCTTGGCCGAGCCGCCGGCCGAATCGCCCTCGACGATGAAGATTTCCGCACCCGCTGCCGCGTTCTGCGTGCAGTCGGCGAGCTTGCCCGGCAGGCGCAGCTTGCGCACCGCGCTCTTGCGGGAGACTTCCTTCTCCTGCCGGCGGCGCACGCGCTCCTCGGCGCGCGCGATCACCCAGTCGAGCAGCTTGCCCGCTTCCTGCGGGTTGTCGGCCAGCCAGTGGTCGAACGGGTCGCGCAGCGCGTTCTCGACGATGCGCTGGGCCTCGACGGTGGCGAGCCGGTCCTTGGTCTGGCCGACGAACTCGGGCTCGCGGATGAACACCGACAGCATGCCGGCAGCCGAGATCATCACGTCGTCGGTGGTGACGATCGCGGCGCGCTTGTTGCCGGTCAGCTCCGCATAGGCGCGCAGGCCGCGCGCCAGCGCGTTGCGCAGGCCGGCCTCGTGAGTGCCGCCCTCCGGCGTGGGGATGGTGTTGCAGTAGGAGTTGACGAAGCCGTCGCCGCCGAACCAGGTGACGGCCCATTCGAGCGATCCGTGGCCGCCCTGCTTGTCGCTCCTGCCGGCGAAGGATTCGCGGGTGACCTGGAACTCGCCGTCCAGCGACGCCGCGAGATAGTCCTTGAGGCCGCCCGGGAAGTGGAAGACGGCAGTTGCCGGCGTCTCGCTCTTCTCCTTCAAAAGCTCCGGCGCGCAGATCCAGCGGATCTCGACGCCGCCGAACAGGTAGGCCTTCGAGCGCGTCATGCGGAACAGCCGCGCCGGCTCGAACTTCGCGCCCTTGCCGAAGATCTGCGGGTCGGGGTGGAAGCGGGTGCGGGTGCCGCGCCGGTTGTGGACGTCGCCGAGGTTTTCCAATGGCCCCTGCGGCACGCCGCGCGAGAAGCGCTGGCGATAGAGTTTTCGCCCGCGCGCCACTTCCACCTCTAGGTCGTCGGAGAGCGCGTTGACGACCGAGACGCCGACGCCGTGCAGGCCGCCGGAGGTCTCGTAGACCTTGGAGTCGAACTTGCCGCCGGCGTGCAGCATCGTCATGACGACTTCGAGCGCCGACTTCTTCGGGAATTTCGGATGCGGGTCGACCGGCATGCCGCGGCCGTTGTCGGTGACGGTCAGATAGCCGTCGGCGCCGAGCTCGACCTCGATGAAGGTCGCATGGCCGGCGACCGCCTCGTCCATCGAATTGTCCATCACCTCGGCGAAGAGGTGGTGCATCGCCTTGTCGTCGGTGCCGCCGATATACATGCCCGGCCGCCGGCGCACCGGCTCCAGCCCTTCCAGCACCTCGATGTCGGCGGCGCTATAGGCGTCGCTGGCGTCCTTTGCCGGCGCCGGCTTGCGGCGTGCCGCCTCGACGATCGGGTCGGCCGGGCGGGGGCGCTCGGATGCGGCGGCGCCGACGCGGGAAAAGAGGTCGTTGCTGTCGTCCATGGATGCTCGTCGGAAGGAATGCGAATCAGGGACCGATACTGCCACGCCGCGGGAGATAGGGCGAGTTCGGCATTCGTTCCACTACGCCGAAGCGGCCGCGTATGCCAGCCCGTCGCATTTTAGTCGAATGCGGCGGAAGCGGGCGAAACCGGGCTAACCACACGGCCAGATATGGCCGGTGGCGGCCCGCCCTGCATTCGCATTTCTTTAGGAAAGCCGCCTAGCCTCCCGGCCCAAACGACAAGGCGCTCGGGCGCAGGGGCAAGCGTGAAACGGAAACTCGTGACCATGGTCGGCATCGCCGGCGTGTTCGGCGCGCTGTCGATCTTCGTGGCGGATATGTGGCTGCGCGGGGCGGCGGACGCACGCGCGCCGCAGCCTGAGATCGTGGCGCTCGCCGCGCCGCAGGCGCCGCAGGTCGCGTTCAAGACCATCGTCGTGGCCAGGGAGCCGCTCGGCTTCGGCGCCGGGCTCGCCCGCGACAAGCTGGCCGAGATCCCGTGGGCGCAGGATGCGTTGCCGGACGGGGCTTCCGCCACGGTCGACGGGCTGCTCGCCGGCGGCGAGCGCGTCGTGCTGTCGGCAATCGCGGCCAACGAGCCGGTGCTGATGGCCAAGCTCTCCGGCCCGGACGGCCGCGCGACGCTCTCCAACCTGCTTGCGCCCGGCATGCGGGCGGTCACCATCCGCACCGACGAGATCGCCGGCGTCGGCGGCTTCGTCACGCCGGGCGACCGGGTCGACGTGGTGCTGACGCGCGACGCCGGCGCCATCCGCGAGGTGGAGAGCAACGCCAAGGGCGCCAGCGGCTCGACGGTCGCCACCGAGGTGGTTGTCCAGAACGCCAAGGTGCTGAGCGTCGGCCAGGGCGTCGACGAGCGGCAGACGGCGCCGCAGGTCGCCAATTCGGTGACGCTGGAGGTGAGCCCGGACGACGCCAACAAGGTCGCGCTGGCGCGCAATGTCGGCACGCTGTCGCTGTCGCTGCGCTCGGCGGGAGAGAGCAGGGTCGGCGCGGGCGGCGTGACGACGCTGTCGGCCTTCGGCGGTTCGGTGGCCGCTGACGCGGGCGAGAGCGTGCGCTCGGTGTTCGCGAGCGACGAGAAGGAAAAGCGGTTCAAGACGGTGATCGTGACGCGCGGCCTGGAGGCGCAGAGCTACCAGGTGGTCGCGCCGGAAGACTGACGGCCGCAGGGGCCGGCTCGGGGGCACTGAGATGGGGAAGCTGATCTGGTCGATGGCCGCCGCGCGCGCGGTGCTGGCGCTGTTGCTGGCGGCGGCGCCGTTCGCCGCCTTCCTGGCGATGCCGGCGCAGGCGCAGCAGTCGGGCGTGGTGACGGTCTCGGGCCAGCGCAGCGGCACGGTCAAGGTCGCCAAGGGCAAGCCCCGCACCATCCGCACGAGCCAGCCCTTCTACGAGATCGTCATCGGCGATCCGGAGATCGCAAACGTCAACCCGCTGACCGACAAGTCCTTTTACGTGCTCGGCCGCGAACTGGGCACCACGGGCGTGGCGCTGTTCGACGAGAACAAGCAGCTCGTCGGCTCCTTCGACATCGAGGTGACGCTCGACGCCGACCGGCTGGCGAGCACGATCCGCGAGGCTGTGCCCGGCGCCGACATCAAGGTCAGCTCGGCCAACGGCCGGCTGGTGCTGTCGGGCGAGGCGAAGGACGCGGTGGCGGCCGAGAAGGCCGGCGATATCGCCAGGAATTTCTCCGGCAGCGAGAGCGTCATCAACTCAGTCAAGGTGTCGTCCTCGCAGCAGGTGCAGCTCAACGTCCGCTTCGTCGAGATCAACCGTTCGGTCGGCCACGAGCTGGGCACCAAGCTCGGCGCGACCTATTCCTTCGCGGGCGGCAGCATCGGCCTCAACTCGGACCCGCAGAGCTCGTCCAACCTGCCGGCCGGCTCGATCATCGGCGGGCTGACCTCGGGCGGGCTGTCGATCGACCTCGCGCTGCGCGCGCTGGAGGATCGCGGCGTGGCCAGGCGGCTGGCCGAGCCGAACCTGATCGCGCGCTCGGGCGAGACGGCGAGCTTCCTCGCCGGCGGCGAGTTCCCGATCCCCGTCGCCAACAGCCAGAACACGATCACCGTCGACTACAAGAAATACGGCGTCAGCCTGGAATTCACGCCGCGCGTGCTCGACGACGGGCTGATCAGCCTCGATATCAAGCCCGAGGTCTCCTCGATCGACACCTCGTCGTCCTACCAGATCGGCAACCTCGCCATCCCCGGCTTCGTGGTGCGCCGCGCGCAGACCTCGGTCGATCTGAAGAACGGCCAGAGCTTCATGATCGCCGGCCTGCTGCAGAGCCAGAACGACACCGCGACGCAGCGCCTGCCCGGGCTGGGCAAGCTGCCGATCCTCGGCACGCTGTTCTCGTCCAAGGCCTACCAGCGGCGCGAGACCGACCTCGTCATCATCATCACGCCCTATCTGGTGAAGCCGGTCGACCCGACGAAGAAGTTGCAGACGCCGCTCGACGGCACGGCGGCGGCGACGACGGCCGACTACTTCCTCGGCGACAAGGCCGAGGTGAAGCTCGCCGGCGCCAATGCCTCGGCGCCCGGCGCCGTCGGGCCGCGCCGCGGCTACGGCCACTATCTCGAACTTCGCTAGGAGGCGACGATGAGGCTCGCTCTTTCCGCCATTCTCGCCGCGTCCGCCGCGTTGCTTTGCGCCTGCACGACCGACTCGACGCTGCGCCACGAGGGCGTGACGGCCTATGCCGGCGACGCGATCGCCGCCAACACGGCGCTCCAGATCGTCGATCCCTGGCCCTACGGCACGCAGGAGACCGACCTGAAGACGCCGGCGGTGCGGCCGACGGCGAAGGCGGCAGCCGCGCCGTCCGGCAACTCCGCGGCGAACCCGTGAGGCCTGCGGCGGCATGAGCGGCGAAAAGCACCAGAAGCGCATCTTCCTCGTCACCACCGACAAGGAGTTCGCACGCGAGACGCGGACGGCCTTCGCGGCGTCCGAGATGGTGGAACTAGCGGTGGTCGACACACCGCTCACCGAGCTGCGCGGCGAGCTTCAGGGTGCGGAATGCGCCGCGGCGATCATCGACATGGACGCCTCGCGGCTGGAGGAGATCGACGCGCTACGGCGGGTGACGCGGCGGCTCGACGGCGCGGCGCCGGTGATCGTGGTGACGCGCGAGTACAATGCCGGCGCGGTGCGCATCCTCGTGCAGCTCCAGGTCGCCGACTTCCTGGTCAAGCCGATCTCGACCGCCGACCTCGTGCGCGCCTGCCAGCGGATGCTCGCCGGCGCCGACCGGGACGCCAACGCTGAATCACAGATCTACACCTTCATGCCGGCGGCCGGCGGGGTGGGCAACACGACGCTCGCCCTGCAGACGGCGTTTGAGCTACACAATTCGCAGCAGGGCGGGGCGACGACCTGCGTTGTCGACCTCAACCTCCAGCAGGGCGCCTGCGCGGAATACCTCGACGTCGAGCCGCGTTTCGACATCTCCGAGATCGAGAACCAGCCGGAGCGCCTCGACCGGCAACTGCTGGACGTGATGCTGTCGCGGCATGCGAGCGGGCTCGCCGTGCTCGCGGCCCCGGTCAGGCCGACCGAGATGCGCACCTTCGACACCGACGTCGTCGTGCGCATGCTCGACCTCGTCTCGGCCTATTTCGACAATGTCGTCATCGATATGCCGCGCACCTGGTTCCCGTGGACGGAGACGGTGCTGCTCGGCACCAACCGGTTGTTCGTCGTCTCGGAGATGACGGTGCCGTGCCTGAGGCAGACGCAGCGCCTCATCAAGGCGATCCAGGACACGACCGCGCGGCAGGCCCGGCCCGCCGTCATCGTCAACCGCTTCGAGCAGAAGATGTTCGACAACGGCATCCGCCAAGCGGACGTAGAGGAGCTGCTGGGCGAGTTCTTCGTCGGCGGCATCGCCAACAACTACAAGCTGGTGCGCGAGGCGGTCGACCGCGGCGTGCCGTTGCAGGCGATCGACGCCAACGCCAACGTCATCCGCGATCTGCGCCGCATCATCACGCCGGAGGCCGCGGCGCCGGCCAGGGCGAAGTCGCTGTTCGGGCTCGGCCTGCTGCGCCGGAGGAGCGCATGAGCAGCCGCTTCTCGGCCTTGCGCGACAGGCCGGCCGCGCTCGCTGGTGCAGCCCAGCCGGCGGCGGCCGAGCGCTCCGTCGCGATCGTCGTGCCGAACGCGCGCAGGGCCGAGCCCGCGCCGCAAAAGCCCGACGACGGCCAGGCGCGTGCTTCCAGCCGCGTGGTCGAGGCGCGCGTGCGGCTTCACCGCTCGCTGATCGAGGAGTTCAACCTCGTCGCGCTGGAGCAGCTTCCGCGCGAGGAGATGCGCCGGCAGGTGCACGAGTTCGTGTCGGAGAAGACGCGCGAGGAGCGGCTGGCGATCAACGTCGCCGAGCTCGACGCGCTGGTCGACGACATCGTCGACGAGATGGTGGGGCTGGGGCCGCTGGAGCCGCTGCTCAAGGACCCGACGATCAACGACATCCTGATTAACGGCCACGAGAACTGCTTCGTGGAGCGGCGCGGCAAGCTGGAGCAGATCCACGTTCCGTTCAAGGACGAGGCGCACCTGCTGCGCATCGTCTCCAAGATCGTCGCGGCGGTGGGGCGGCGCGTCGACGAGAGCCAGCCGATGGTCGACGCGCGCATGCTCGACGGCTCGCGCTTCAACGCGGCGATCCGGCCGGTCGCCGTCGACGGGCCGCTGGTGTCGATCCGGAAATTTTCCAAGAACAAGCTCGGGCTGCACAAGCTCGTCGAGTTCGGCGCGCTGACGCAGAACATGGCCGAGGTGCTGGCGGCGGCCGTGCATGCGCGCAAGACGACGATCATCTCGGGCGGCACCGGCACCGGCAAGACGACGATGCTCAATGCACTGTCGGCCTTCATCCCCGAGGACGAGCGGCTGATCACCATCGAGGACGCGGCCGAGCTTCAGCTCCAGCAGCCGCATGTGGCGCGCATGGAGACGCGGCCGGCCAACATCGAGGGCCACGGCGAGATCCGCCAGCGCGACCTCGTCAAGAACGCGCTGCGCATGCGGCCCGACCGCGTCATCCTCGGCGAGTGCCGCGGCGAGGAGGCGTTCGACATGCTGCAGGCGATGAACACCGGCCACGAGGGCTCGATGGCCACCATCCACGCCAACACGCCGCGCGACGCGATCGGCCGCCTCGAGCAGATGCTCGGCATGACCGGCATGCCGATGACGGTGCAGTCGATCCGCAGCCAGATCTCGTCGGCGCTCGACCTGATCGTGCAGCTCACCCGCCTCGCCGACGGCAAGCGCAAGGTGACCAGCGTCGCCGAGGTGACCGGCATGGAGGGCGACGTCATCCAGATGCAGGAGATCTTCAAGTTCGTGCGTACCGGCACCGACGAGAAGGGCGGCATCGAAGGCCATTTCGAGGCCACCGGCATCCGCCCGCGCTTCCTCGACGACATGAAGGCGATGGGCATCGAATTCCCCGGCAAGTATTTCGAGCCGGGAAGGGCGCTGGAGTAGGGTGTCGAGGCGATGACCCCGCTCCTCATCGTCTACGGCGCGGCCGCGCTCGCCGGCATCATGCTGGCGGAGGCGGTCTACCTGCTCTACGCCGGCACCAAGGACCGGCGGCGCGCCATCAACCGGCGCATGAAGCTCCAGGAACAGAAGCTCACGCAGGAGCAGGTGCTGATCCAGCTCCGTAAGGAGCGCGGCGCCGACGGCGGGCCGGGGCTGTTCTCGCTGCACGGCCTGCGCGTGCTGCGCATGCAGTCCGGCCTGACGATGGCGCTGCCGAAGTTCCTGCTTTTCACGACCGGAGCCGCGTTTGCCGCGGCGCTCGCCGGCATCACCTTCGGCGTGCCGCCGCTGATCGGGCTGGCGGCCGCACCCGCGCTCTGCCTCTTCCTGCCCGTCTTCGTGCTGAAGCACCTGCGCAAGCGTCGCCACAAGCGGTTCGGCATCCAGCTTCCCGAGGCGCTGGAGCTGATCACCCGCAGCCTCAAGGCCGGCCACCCCGTGCCGGTGGCGATCTCGATGGTGGCACGCGAGATGCCGGACCCGATCGGCACCGAGTTCGGCGTCATCGCCGACGAGGTGACCTACGGCTCCGACCTCGTCTCGGCGCTGCACGCGATGTTCGAGCGCGTCGGCCACGAGGACCTGCCGCTGTTCGTCACCGCCGTGTCGATCCAGGCGACGACCGGCGGCAACCTGCGCGAGATCCTCGACGGCCTGTCGCGCGTCATCCGCGAGCGCGGCAAGCTGCGCCGCAAGGTGCGCGCCATCTCCACCGAGGGCCGCATCTCGGCCTACATCCTGTCGGCCGTGCCGGTGCTGCTGATGAGCGGACTCACCGTGCTGATGCCGCAGTTCTACGGCGGCGTCTGGGACAAGCCGCTGACCTGGTACCTGCTCGGCGGCGCCGGCTGCTGGCTGCTGGTCGGCAATGCGGTGATGTTCAAGATGGCGAACTTCCGGTTCTGACATGCAGTCGCTGCTCGACCTTCTTACGGGACTTCGCGCGGCGCCGATGCTGCCGGTGGCGGTGGTATTCCTGCTGGTCGGCTCGGGCGCGCTGCTGTGGCCGACGCTCACGGGAGGCAGCCGCGGCGAGGCGCGCCGGCGCCTGCGCGTCGAGGAGGCGTCGGTCGCGGCCAGGCCTGCGCCGGCCGCGCGCCGCAGGGAGGAGGCGGTGCGCGAGAAGGCGGTCAAGACCGCCCAGGATTTCTACGCCAAGTCCGACCCCGAGAACGTCGCGCGGCTGCGGCTGAAGCTGATCCAGGCCGGCTACATGGACCCCGGCGCGGTCGGCACCTTCTTCCTCGTCCGCTTCGGCGCGCTCGCGGCCTGCGCCGCGCTCGCCTTCCTCGCCGTCACCCTGTTCGGCTCCGAAGCCTCGCCGATGAACCGCGTCGTCTTCATCGGCATGCTGGCGGCCGGCGGCTATTTCGTGCCGGGCTTCTGGCTGTCGCGAAAGGTGTCGGCGCGCATGCGCGAATACCGCAACGGCTTTCCCGACTTCATGGACCTGATGATCGTCTGCTCGGACGCCGGCATGAGCATGGAGGCGGGCATCGAGCGCGTCTCGCGCGAGCTTACCAAGACGCATCCGGCGCTCGCCCAGAACCTCCAGCTCGTCTCGATCGAGCTGCGGGCGGGCAGGGGACTGGACGACGCGCTGAAGTCGCTGGCCGACCGGCTCTCGCTCGACGACGTGCGCTCCTTCGCGACGCTCCTGCAGCAGTCGCGCGAGCTGGGCACCAGCCTGTCGGGCGCGTTGCGCGTGTTCTCCGACGAGATGCGGCACAAGCGCATGGCGCTCGCCGAGGAGAAGGCCCACGCGCTGCCGGCCAAGATGTCGGTGCCGGTCACGGTCTGCATCCTGCCGGTGGTGATGATGATCGCCATCATCCCGATCATCGTGAAGATGAGCGGTTGAGGCCTGCTGGTAAACGCAGGCTTGCCGCGCCGGCCCAAATTGCGCGGCCGCCGCGGCGCCTGCGTTAAGATGCCGGTGCTAGGGTGCCCGATGCTGGCGGCCGAACCGTCCGCCGGCGAGAGGGGCGAATGCAATGAACCGCTGGATCGCATGCGCGGGCGTGGCCGCGCTGCTTGCCGTGTCGGGTTGCCAGTCGAGCGCGGTCGACACGACGCTGACCACGGCGCTCGGCCCGACGCACGACGTCGCCGCGGCCGACCTCAAGGCCGGCAAGGCGCAGTTCGTCGACGGCAATTACGGGCTGGCCGAGCAGCATTTCCGCAAGGCGGTGGAGCTGCGCGCCGACAACGCCGAGGCCTGGATGGGGCTGGCGGCGGCCTATGACGAGCTCGGCCGCTTCGACTTCGCGGACCGCGCCTACGACCAGCTCGTCAAGCTCGCCGGGCGGCGGCCGGAGATCGTCAACAACATGGGCTATTCGCAGCATCTGCGCGGCAACGACAGGGAAGCGCGCAAGCTGCTGATGGAAGCCCGCGCCGGAATGGCCGACAAGGCCGTCGTCGACGCCAACCTCGCGCTGCTGAAGAAGGGTTAGCGCCCGATGGCGCTTGACGCCATCAAGCTGGCGGCCCAGCCTGCCATCACGATGAAGGCCGAACTGAAGCAGATTTTCGTTGGCGGCAGCCTTAGCGACGTGGTCGGCCCTCGCATCCGTCATGACGGACAGGCGCTACGAGTTGCTGCGCCATCTCCACGGTCATCCGGCACCCAGCATCCGCGCTCTGGCGCGCGATCTCGGGCGCGACTTCAAGCGCGTCCACGCGGACGTCGTCGCGCTCGAAGCCATCGGCCTGATCGAGCGCGACGAAGGGATGCTGCGCGCCGACTACAACGAAATCCGCGCCGCGATCCTGATCGCGGCCTGAACCATCAACTCGCCAGCGCTTCCACCGGCGGGCAGGCGCAGACGAGGTTGCGGTCGCCGGCGACGTTGTCGATGCGCGAGACCGGCGGCCAGTATTTGGCCGCGGTCGCGGGATCGGCCGCCGGATAGGCCGCGACCAGCCGCGAGTAGGGGTGGCTCCAGCTCTCGGCCAGCGTCTCGGCCGCGGTGTGCGGCGCGTTGGCGAGCGGGTTGTCGCCGGCCGGCCACTCGCCCGACGCCACCTTCGCCGCCTCGCCCGCGATGGCGATCATCGCCTCGCAGAAGCGGTCGAGCTCGGCCTTTGGCTCGGACTCCGTCGGCTCCACCATCAGCGTCCCGGCCACCGGCCACGACATTGTCGGCGCATGGAAGCCGTAGTCGATCAGCCGCTTGGCGACGTCCTCCACGCCGATGCCGGCGCTCTCCTTGAGCACGCGCGTGTCGAGGATGCACTCGTGCGCGACGCGGTCGCCGCGACCCTTGTAGAGCACCGGATAGTGCGCCTTCAGCCGCTCCGCGACATAGTTGGCGGAAAGAATCGCAACTTCCGTCGCCTGCTTCAGCCCGGCCGCGCCCATCATGCGGATGTACATCCAGGTGATCGGCAGGATCGAGGCCGAGCCGTAAGGCGCGGCGGAGACGGCGTGGCCGCTCCTCCACGCCTCGTGGCCGGGCAGGAAGGGCTTCAGATGCGCCTTGACGCCGATCGGGCCGATGCCCGGCCCGCCGCCGCCATGCGGGATGCAGAAGGTCTTGTGCAGGTTCATGTGGCAGACGTCGGCGCCGATGTCGCCCGGCCGGGCAAGCCCGACCAGCGCATTGAGGTTGGCGCCGTCGAAATAGACCTGCCCGCCGTGCTCATGGATCAGCGCGCAGATGTCCTTGACGCCTTCCTCGAACACGCCATGCGTCGAGGGATAGGTAATCATCAGGGCGGCGAGCCGGTCGGCGAACTGCGCGGCCTTGGCCTTGAGGTCCTCGACGTCGATGTCGCCGGCCTCGGTGCACTTGACCACCACCACCGCCATGCCGGCCATCGCGGCGCTCGCCGGGTTGGTGCCGTGGGCGGAGGAGGGGATCAGGCAGACGTCGCGGCCGGTGTCGCCGCGCGACTGATGATACCGGCGGATCGCCAGCAGGCCTGCATATTCGCCCTGGCTGCCGGCGTTGGGCTGCAGCGACACGCCGTCGAAGCCGGTGATCTCGGACAGCCACGCCTCGAGCTGGCCGGTCATGATCCGGTAGCCCTGCGTATACGCGTCAGGCGCGAAGGGGTGGAGGTTCGCGACCGACGGCCAACTCACCGGCTGCATCTCGGCCGCTGCGTTGAGCTTCATCGTGCAGGAGCCGAGCGGGATCATGGCGCGGTCGAGCGCGAGGTCCTTGTCGGAAAGCCGGCGCAGGAGCCGCATCATCTCGGTCTCGGAGCGGTTCTCGTGGAAGACCGGCTGGGTGAGGAAGCCGTCACCACGCGGCTTGCCGGGCAGCGTGGCGGCCGCTTCGGCAGGTGCTGCCGCGCCGAACAGGGCCGCGAGAGCGGCGAGGTCGGCCTCGGTCGAGGTCTCGTCGAAGGAAATACCGACGCGGTTGGCGTCGACCACGCGCAGCAGGCGCCCGCCTTCTTCCGCCTTCGCTGCGATCCCGGCGGCCTTGCCGGGGACCGTCACCGTGACCGTGTCGAAGATCGCGTCGCCGGCGGTCTTGACCCCGGCCGCCTTCAGCCCGGCCGCGAAGCGGGTGGCGAGGCCGTGGATGCGCCGCGCGATCGCCTGCAGGCCGTCCGGCCCGTGCCAGATCGCGTAGGCCGCGGCCATGTTGGCGAGCAGGGCCTGCGCGGTGCAGATGTTGGAAGTCGCCTTGTCGCGGCGGATGTGCTGCTCGCGGGTCTGGAGCGCGAGGCGATAGCCGGGGCGGCCATGCGCGTCGACCGACTGGCCGACGAGGCGGCCGGGCATCAGCCGGGTGAGCCTGTCCGACACGGCGCAATAGGCCGCGCGTGCGGGCCGCCGAAGCCCATCGGCACGCCGTAGCGCTGCATCGAGCCGACGACGATCTCGGCGCCGAGCGTTGCCGGCGGCTCCATCAGGGTCAGCGCCAGCGGGTCGGCGACGAAGATGACGACCGCGCCTTCCGCCTTCGCCCTGGCGATTGCCGCCGAGTGGTCGCGGTAGACGCCGTACGTGTCCGGCCAAGGCACGACCAGCGCGGCTGTTTCACTGTCTGCGTCGCCGTGTTCGACCGTGATTCCAATGGGTTCGGCGCGAGTCCTGACGACGTCGAGCACCTGCGGATGCAGCTCGCCCGCGAGCACGACGCGGTCGCGCTTGTCCTTGTGGAAGCGGTGCGCGATGCCGACGGCCTCCGCGACGGCGGTCGCCTCGTCGAGCAGCGAGGCCGAGGCCACCGGCAGGCCGGTCAGCTCCGAGACGAGCGTCTGGAAGTTGAACAGCATCTCCAGCCGGCCCTGGCTGATCTCGGCCTGGTAGGGCGTGTAGGCTGTGTACCAGGCCGGGTTCTCGAACAGGTTGCGCTGGATCACCGGCGGCACGTGGATGCCGCTGTAGCCGGCGCCGATGAAGCTCTTCAGCACCGTGTTCTTGGCCATGACGGCCGACAGCTCGGCCAGCGCCTCGGCCTCGCTCGCCGGCGCGGGGAGCGCCAGCGGCCGGTCGAGGCGGATCGACTTCGGCACGGCCTGCGAGATCAGCGTGTCGAGCGAGGTGACGCCGAGGGCGGCCAGCATGGCGCGCGTCTCGCGCGTGCCGGGGCCGATGTGGCGGGTCGAGAATGCCGCGGTCATGTCTGTTTCCTCAACCGATCAGGGCCTTGTAGGCGGCCTCGTCCATCAGGCCGGACAACTGGCTCTCGTCGGAAAGCTTCATCTTCCACAGCCAGCCCTCGCCGGTGGCCGACGAGTTGACCAGCGCCGGGTCGGACGACAGCGCGTCGTTGACGGCGGTCACCTCGCCGTCGACCGGCGCGTAGACGTCCGAAGCGGCCTTGACGGATTCGACCACCACGATCGCATCACCCTTGGCGACCGCGCGGCCGATCTCGGGCAGCTCCACGAAGACGAGGTCGCCGAGCTGTTCCTGCGCGTAGTCGGTGATGCCGACGGTGGCCTCGCCGCCCTCGACGCGCAGCCATTCGTGATCCTCGGTGAAATAGGTCCGTGCCATCGTGCCTTATCCTTTGCGGTAGCGATGCGGCGTGAAGGGGAGCGCGTGGACGCGCAGGGGAATGCGGTTTCCGCGGATCTCCGCGAAGAGCTCGGTGCCTTGGGCGGCAAGGTCGGCGCGGACATAGCCCATCGCCACCGGCGCGCCGGCCGAGGGGCCGAAGCCGCCGGAGGTGACGCGGCCGGCGGGCTGGCCCGCGCCGTCGACGAGGTCGATGCCGGCGCGCACCGGCTGGCGGCCTTCCGGCTTCAGCCCGACCCGCTTCTCGGCCGCGCCGCGCGCCACGATCGCCGCGAGCGCGCCGGCGCCGACGAAGCGGGCCGCCTCGCGCACCGGCTTCGGCACCGCCCACATCAGGCCGGCCGAAGCCGGGTCGGTCTTGTCGGTGATGTCCTGCCCGTGCAGGCACAGGCCTGCCTCGAGCCGCAGGCTGTCGCGGGCGGCCAGCCCGACCCACATGACGCGCTCGTCGGCGAGCAGCTTTCCGGCGAAGGCATGCGCTTCGGCGGGCGGCAGCGCCACCTCGAAGCCGTCCTCGCCGGTGTAGCCGGAGCGGCTGGCGAACCAGTTTTCGCGCGGTTCGGCGCCGTGCATGAAGGTGAGAGCAGAAAGGTCCAGCCCGGCCTTCCTCAGCACGTCTTCGGTATCCGGTCCCTGAAGCGCGAGGAAGACGCGGTCGAGCGGCTCGACGGTGCAGTCGAAGCCGGCCGCGACCGCCTTCAGGTGCCGCTCGTCGGCCTCGGCATTGCCGGCGTTCGCCACGACGACGAAGCGCTTCGGCCCGGTGCGGGTGACGATCAGGTCGTCGAGAATGCCGGCCGCCTCGTCGAGGAAGAAGGTGTATTTCGACTGCGACGGCTCCAGTCCGGCCGCGTCGAGCGGGCAGGCGCGGGACAACGCATCGGCCGCGCCGGGGCCTTCCACGACGAACAGCTTCATGTGGGAGATGTCGAACAGCCCCGCATGCTCGCGCGTGTGAAGGTGCTCCTTCATCACCCCGGCGGGGTAGGTGATCGGCATCGACCAGCCGGCGAACGCGCCGAAGCGCGCGCCGGCGGCGCGGTGCAGATCCTCAAGCGGCAAATGTTTCAGGTCGCCCGTATCGGCCATGCTTCCTCCAGACGTGCACGTACGAAGCCGCGGGATGCGGCATCGTCCATGCCCCTCTGTCGGAAGCCTGAGAGACTCGGCGCCCCGGAACCCTGTCGGGGAGCCTTACACCTTCGGCGCGGGGTCGCCCCCGACTTTCCAGAGTCGTCGTATCCGGTCTACGGTTCTGTTGCCTGAGAGATTTCGGGCGATTT
>JAFKJY010000033.1 GCA_017305835.1 Hyphomicrobiales bacterium | reverse complement strand
CCGATGCAGGACGGCCGCCGCAGCGCCGAGATCCGCCTCGACGGCGTCGCGGCGGGCAGCGCCGACGCCATGTCGCCCGACATGCCGGCCGCCTCGGTCATCGAGCACGTCGCCGAGATCGGCATCGCCGCCACGGTCGCCGACATGCTCGGCGCCATGGAGGCGCTGCACGAAATGACGGGCGACTATCTGAAGACGCGCGTCCAGTTCGGCCGGCCGATCGGCGCCAACCAGGCGCTCCAGCACAAGGCGGTCGACATGTATGTGGCGCTGGAGCAGGCGCGCAGCATGGCGATCCTCGCCGCGGTCGCGCTGGCCGAAGGCGACGGCGCGGCGCGCGGCCGCCACCTGTCGATGGCCAAGGCCCATGTCGGCCAGCTCGCCCGCGCCCTCGGCCAGGCGGCGATCCAGCTCCACGGCGGCATCGGCATGACCGAGGAATATGCCGCCGGCCACTATTTCCGCCGCCTCCTCGTCGACGACCAGCTCTTCGGCGATTCCCACCACCATCTGCGCCTGCTCGGCGACAGCTTGTCCTGAACGCGGCTGTTCAGGATTGACGGCAGGCGCAAGCATGATAATGTCTGCCTGTCGGTCATGTGTCCGCATAGTGAAACTATCGGGTTGGCGCACCGGACCGGCGGAGGAGCATTGGCAAGGCCATCGGCCGGAGGTCGCGGGGGCGCGACGACGGCGGGGCCACCCGAAACTTAGAGAGGGTCGGCGGCGCCGTCCGTTCCGACCAGGGAGAGAGAAAATGGCAACCTTGATGCTGGCGCGCCTGCTGCGCCCGCTTGCCGCGCTCGCGGCTGCGGCAGTCATATCCACCTTGGGGGTCGCGCCTTCGGCCGCGGACGATCTCGTGGACCTGAAATTCCGTCTCAACTACGTGCCGAGCGGCTCGCATTCGCCGTTCTTCCTCGCGGTCAAGAACGGCTGGTACAAGGATGCCGGCCTCAACGTCACGATCGAGGACGGCCGCGGTTCGGCCCAGACGATCAGCCTGGTCGCGGGCGGCCAGGACGACATCGGCTACACCGACCTGACCGCCGCCTCGGTGGCGATTACCAAGGGCATCCCGATCAAGGCGATCGCCGCGCTGATCCGCACCAGCGGCCAGGGCGTGATCGTCAACCACAACGAGAACCTCAACAAGCCGGAGGATTTCCGCGGCAAGGAAATCATCTACAACAATGCCGGCGCGGCCGAGCAGGCTCTGTTCGGCGGCTTCCTCGCCACGGCGGGCATGACGGTGAAGGACGTCAACATGGTGGGCGTCGATTCGGCCTCCAAGGAGGCCTCGATCCTGGCCGAGCGCGGCGACGCCGCGGTGGCGCCGCTGCCCTATCTGAAGGCGCTGCTCGAGGGCAAGCGCGAGTTCAAACACGTCATGTTCTCCGACTTCGGTTTGCGCCTGCTCGACATCGGCCTCGTCGCCAACACGACCGTGATGAAGGAAAAGCCTGAGGCGCTGAAGAAATTCCTCGCCGTCACCGCCAAGGCCTACGCCTATGCGCTCGACGGCCATCAGGAGGAATCGGTCGACGCCATGATCTCGATGCGGCCCGACGCCAAGATCAACCGCGACCAGGCGATCCGCTACCTGAACTACAACGAGCCGCTGATGCAGTCGCCGTCGACGCAGGGCAAGCCGGTCGGCTACATGAGCGCCACCAACTGGGAGGAGATGGTCTCCAACCTCGAGAAGGTGGGGCTGCTGCAGCCCGGCGTGAAGCCGACCGATCTCTACGATCCGTCCTTCCAGCCGGAATGAACACGCATCCGCAGCGCGTCGCGTTCGAGGCAAGAGAGATGGCGCAGACCCTGATCACCATACGCGACGCACAGAAGACCTACCATTCGGAGCGCGGCGACATCGCCGCGCTCCGGGACATCAACCTCGACGTCGCCGCCGGCGAGTTCGTCTCGATCCTCGGCCCGTCCGGCTGCGGCAAGAGCACGCTGCTGAAATGCATCGGCGGACTTCACCCGCTGACCGGCGGCGCGATCGAGATCGCCGGCAAGCCGGTGCTGGAGCCGCCGGAGGACACCGGCTTCGTCTTCCAGCGCGACGTGCTGCTCGACTGGCGAACCGTCGTCGACAACGTGCTGCTGCCGGCCGAATTCCAGCGGCTGCCGCGCGCCAAGTGGGAGCCGCGCGCGCTGGAGCTGCTCGTCACGCTCGGGCTGGAAGGCTTCGGCTCGCGATACCCGTGGGAGCTGTCGGGCGGCATGCGCCAGCGCGTGGCGATCTGTCGGAGCCTGCTGCTCGACCCCGGCCTGCTCCTGATGGACGAGCCGTTCGGCGCGCTCGACGCCATCACCCGCGACGAGCTCAACATGGAGCTGGAACGCATCTGGGACCGCTCCAAGAAGACGGTGCTGTTCGTCACCCATTCGATCAGCGAGGCGATCTTCCTGTCGGACCGCGTCGTGGTGATGGACAAGAATCCGGGCCGCATCGCCGCGATCGTCGAGATCGACCTGCCGCGGCCGCGCTCGCTCGCCATCCGCGAGACGCCCGAATTCGTCCGCTACGGCAAGGAGCTGCGCTCCATTTTCGAGAACCTTGGCATCATGAAGAGGAGCGCGGGGTGAGGAAGAGCTTCAGCGCATCGAATGCCGGCCGCACCGCCAACGTCGTGGCCGTGCTGCTCGCGATCGCCGTCATCTGGGAAATCCTGGTGCGCCTGTTCAACGTGCCGTCCTTCCTGCTGCCGCGGCCGACCGCGGTCGTCGCCTCGCTCTACGACGACCCGGCCTACTATTTGCGCCACGCCTGGGCGACGCTGTCGGAGACGCTGCTGGGCTACTGCTCGGCGATCGTCGTCGGCGTGCTGCTGTCGATCGCGGTGCTCTATTCGCGCATCATCGAGCAGACGGTCTACACCTTCCTCGTCACGCTGAGCTCGATCCCGAAGGTGGCGCTGGCGCCGCTCTTCATCATCTGGCTCGGCACCGGCACGCTGCCGATCATCGGCATCGTCTTCTTCATCGCTTTGTTCCCGGTGGTGATGAACTCGGTGCAGGGGCTGAAGTCGGTCGAGCCCGACATGATCGACCTCGCCCGCTCGATGCGCAGCTCCGGCGGCCAGATGCTGTGGAAGATCCGCATCCCCAACGCGCTGCCCTCGATGTTCACCGGCTTCAAGGTCGGCATCTCGATGGCCTTCATCGGCGCCGTCGTCGGCGAGTTCGTCACCTCGGTGAAGGGGCTGGGCTACGTCATCATCAGCGCCCAGTCGAACTTCGACACCGCGCAGATGTTCGCCGCCGTCGTCATGCTGGCGGTGGTGGGCACGGCGCTGTTCTTCACCATCGACTTCCTCGAGCGCACCATCATCCCGTGGCACGTGTCGCATCGCGGCGCGACCGCCGGCGCGCATTAGCAATTTCGGAGAGGCGCGACGCGCCTTTCCGCCTGCCGGCAGGACGCTGACATGCCCGAAACCTCCGTGAGCTGGACGCGGCGCGGCGACGTCGCGCTGGTCGTCATCGACAACCCGCCGCTCAACGCGCTCGGACCCGAGACCAGCCGTGCGCTGGCGGCGGCCGTGGCGCGCTCTGAGGCCGATCCGTCGGTCGTGGCGACCGTGGTGACCGGCGCCCGCGACACATTCGTCGCCGGCGCCGACATCCGCCAGCTCGGCGGCCCCTCGACGCCGGTCGGCGAGCGCGCCACGGACCGCATCGACCTCTCGGACAAGCCGGTGGTTGCCGCGATCGACGGCTTCGCCATCGGCGGCGGGCTGGAGATCGCGCTCGCCTGCCATCTTCGGATCGCCACCGCGCGGGCGGAGCTCGGCCTGTCGGAAAGCCTGATCGGCGTCATTCCCGGCGGCGGCGGCACCCAGCGCCTGCCGCGCTTGGTCGGCGTGGAGCGCGCCCTGGAGATCGTCCAGAGCGGCCGGCGCATCGCCGCACCCGAGGCGCAGGCGCTCGGCATCGTCGACCGCCTCGTCGACGACCCCGCGGCGCTGGAGGAGACGGCCTTCGCCAAGGCCCGGCGGCTTGCCGCCGCGGGCGATCTCCGCCGCATCCGCGACCTGCCCGTCCCCGGCGACGAGGCTGCGCACGCGGAAGCCTTCGCGGCGGCACGCCGCCGCGCCGACGCCACCAAAGCGGGCAATCGCAAGGCGCTGCACGCTGCGGTCGAGGCGGTCGAGGCCGCCTGCGCGCTCCCCTTCGCGGCCGGCATGGCGCGCGAGAGCGAGATTTTTGCTTCCCTCGTCGGCTCGCCCGAGGCGAAGGCGCTGCGCTACGCCTTCTTCGCCGAGCGCGAGGCGCGCAAGGTCCCCGGCATGCCGAAGCTCGACCCGGCGCCGCGCTTCGCGGCCGGCGCGGTGATCGGCGCCGGCACGATGGGCTCCGGCATCGCCATGTCGATGGCCGAGGCCGGCATGGGCGTGAAGCTGGTCGAGACCGACATGGACGCCGCCCGGCGCGGCCTTTCCCGCATCGAGGCGACCTACGCGGCGAGCGTGGCGCGCGGCAGTCTCTCGGCGGACGAGAAGGCGCGGCGGCTCGCCCGCATCGAGCCGGTGGTCGACTACGCCGCGCTTTCCGCTTGCGACGTGGTGGTCGAGGCCGTGTTCGAGGACGCGGCGCTGAAATGCTCTATCTTCGACCGGCTGGCGCAGGTCACGCAGCCCGGCGCGCTGCTTCTGTCCAACACCTCCACCCTCCCGCTCGACCTGTTCGTCGGCGGGAACCCCCGCGCGGCCGACGTGGCCGGCGCGCATTTCTTCAGCCCGGCCAACGTCATGAAGCTGGTCGAGGTGGTCGACGGCCCGCAGACCACGCCCGCCGCGCTCGCGCGGGTCTTCGCCTTCGCCCGCCAGCTCGGCAAGGTGGCCGTGGTCGCCGGCTCGTGCGATGGTTTCGTCGCCAACCGCAGCCGCGCGCCGTTCCAGACCGAATACCAGTTGATGGTCGAGGAGGGCGCCGCACCGGAGCAGGTCGATCGCGTGATGATGGAGTTCGGCTATCCGATCGGGCCGTTCATGGTCGGCGACATCGCCGGCCTCGACATCGGCTATGCGGTGCGCAAGCTCAACCTCGCCAAGGATCCGGATTTCCGCACGCTGCCGATCGCCGACCGGCTGGTCGAGATGGGCCGCAAGGGCCAGAAGACCGGCGCCGGCTGGTATCGCTACGAGCCCGGCTCGCGCAAGCCTGTCAGCGACCCGGTCGTCGCGCAGGTGATCGAGGACGTCTGCCGCGAGCGAGGCATCGCGCGCCGCGCCATCCCCGACGCGGAGGTGCTGCGCCGGCCGCTCTTCGCCGCGGTCAACGAGGCCTGCCGGATCCTCGAGGAGGGCATGGCCGTGCGGCCGGGCGACGTCGACGTGATGTGGCTGCACGGCTTCGGCTTCCCGCGCCAGCAGGGCGGGCTGATGCACTGGGCCGACGGCATCGGCGCCGCCGCCATCGCCGGCCAGATCGATATGTGGCGCGATGCGCTCGGCGCGCGCTGGCAGGTCTGCGACCTGCTGCGCGAGCTGGCGCGGAGCGGAAGGCCGTTCAGCTCGATCGAATCGCGCTGGAGGGCAAAGCCGTGACCGCGCCGCGCCCGGCCCCCGCGGCGGAAAGCCCCGTCTTCGACATCCCCTCGCTGCGCGCGCTGTTCCGGCCGCGCTCGATCGCCATTGTCGGCGCCTCCAACGACCCGTCGCGCATCGGCGGCCGCATCGTCGCCGGCAACATCGAGGGCGGCTTTGGCGGCGACATCTTTCCGGTCAACCCGCAGCGCGACATCGTGCAGGGCCTGCGCTGCTATCCGAGCGTGGCCGCGATCGGGCAGGCGCCCGATCTCGCCATCGTCGCCGTGCCGGCGGCCGGCGTCGTCGCGGCGGTGCGCCAGTCTGCCGAGGCCGGCGCGCGGGCGGCCGTGGTGCTCAGCTCCGGCTTCGCCGAGGCCGGACCGGAGGGCGCCGCCATGCAGCGCGAGATGGTGGCCATCGCGCGCGGCGCCGGCATGCGGCTGATGGGGCCGAACTGCATGGGCTTCCTCGACGCGCGCGCCGGGCTGGTCGCCTCCTTCACCCGCATCAACAACGTCGAATCCGCCTTTTCGGGCGTCACCATCCTCAGCCAGAGCGGAGCGGTCGGCGCCCATTTCTCGCACGTCATGCGCACGCGCCGCATGCGCTACGACTTCTGGGGGTCGACCGGCAACCAGGCCGACATCGACTTCGCCGACTGCCTCGCCTGGCTGGCCGAGACGGGCGAGGCGAAGGTCGTCGTCGGCTGCCTCGAAGGCGTCGGCGACGGCCAAAAATTCATCGCCGCGCTGGAGCGCGCCTGTGAGCGGCGCCTGCCGGTGGTGCTGTGCAAGATCGGCCGCTCCGAGATCGGCGGCGAGGCGGCCTCCACCCACACCGCGGCGCTCGCCGGCTCCTCGCAGGTGTTCGACGAGGTGCTGCGCCGCCACGGCGTCCACAACGCCGTCGGCGTCGAGGAGGCGCTCGACATCGCCTATGGCTGCTCGGCCGGCAAGTTCCCGGCCCGCGCCAGCCTCGGGCTCGCCTCCACCTCCGGCGGCTTCGGCGTGATGATGGCCGACGCGGCGGCCGAGGAAGGGCTCGACGTGCCGGCCCTGCCGGAGGCCGCGCAGCGCCGGCTGAAAGAGATCGTGCCCTTCGCCGGCACACGCAACCCGGTCGACATGACCGGGCAGTACCTGAACGACGAGAGCATCGTGCGGCCGATGGTCGAGGCGCTGTTCGCCGAGGGCGGCCACGCGGCCGCCATCTGCTATGTCGGCGGCTCCGGCACGATGCCCAGCCTCGCCGCGCAGTTCGAGGCGGTCGTGCAGGCCTTTCCCGACAGGCTGCTGGCGCTGGTGATCGTCGGCTTCCCGGAGGTCGCCGCGCGGCTGGAGCGCGCCGGCTGCCTCGTCTTCGAGGACCCGCGCCGCGCCGTGCGCGCGGTCGCCGCGCTCGTCGCCTTCGGCCGCACCTTCGCGATGCCGGCCTTCACACGCGCATCGCTTCCCGCGCCGGTTTCCCCGGCGGGCAGGGGAACGTTGGCCGAGGTCGCGTCGAAAGCGGTGCTGGCGCAGGCCGGCGTGCCGGTCGTGGCCGACGCGCTGGTGACGTCTTCGCGAGATGCGGCCGCCGCCGCCGCCCGCCTCGGCTTCCCGGTCGTGCTCAAGGTCGTTTCGCCCGACATCCCGCACAAGTCCGACATCGGCGGCGTCGCGCTCGGCGTCGAGAGCGTCGAAGCCGCGGCCGCCGCCTACGACAGCATCATGGCGCGCGTGAGCGCGGCTGCGCCCGCCGCCCGCATCGACGGCGTGTTCGTCTCGCCGCAGGTGGGCGACGCGGTCGAGATGATCCTCGGCACGGTGCGCGACGAGGTGTTCGGGCCGACCGTGCTGCTCGGCTTCGGCGGCGTCTTCGCCGAGATACTGTCCGACACGGTGCTGCGGCTGGCGCCGGTGAGCCCGGACGAGGCCCGCGATATGTTCGCCGCGCTCAAGGGCGCCTCGCTGCTGAACGGCGCGCGCGGCCGCGCCCCGGCCGACGTCGACGCGCTGGCGCAGGCCGTGTCGGCGCTCTCCGGTTTCGCGGCGGCGAATGCCGGCTGGCTCGCCTCGGTCGACGTCAATCCGCTGCTGGTGCGGCCACGGGGGCAGGGCGTCGTCGCCGTCGACGCGCTGGTCGTCGCCGACGGCGAGGAGGGTCGGCCATGAGTCTGCGGGGAGCGGCCTGCATCGTCGGCGCCTTCGAGCATCCGGCCCGCAAGGCCCCGCATGTCTCGACGCCGCAGCTCCATGCCGAATGCGCGCGCGCCGCGCTCGCCGACGCCGGGCTGACCGCCGCCGACGTCGACGGCTATTTCTGCGCCGGCGACGCGCCCGGCTTCGGCCCGATGACCATGGCCGAATATTTGAACCTCGACTGCCGCCATGTCGACACGACCGAGACCGGCGGCTCGGCCTATCTCGTCCACGTCGCCCATGCGGCCGAGGCGATCGCGGCGGGCCGCTGCGACGTCGCGCTCGTCACCATGGCCGGCCGGCCGCGCAGCGAGCCGGCCGTCAGCGCCTTTTCGAGCGCCGGCGCCTTCACGCCGCCCGACCAGCCCTTCGAGCTGCCCTACGGGCCGGCGGCGATCAACACCTATGCCATGTGCGCCATGCGTCACATGCACGAGTTCGGCACGACCCCCGAGCAGCTCGCCTGGATCCGCGTCGCCGCCTCCCATCACGCGCAGCACAATCCGCATGCCGTCTTCCGCGATCTTGTGACGGTCGAGGACGTGCTCGCCTCGCCGGTCGTGGCCGACCCGCTGCACCGGCTCGACTGCTGCATGAACACCGACGGCGGCGGCGCGCTGGTCATCGTGAAGCCCGAGATCGCCCGCTCGCTGGCGCGCCCGACGGTCACCCTGCGCGGCGCCGGCGAGTTCGTGAAGCACCAGTCGGGCGGCCGCGTCGACCTGACATGGTCGGGCGCGCGCGAATCCGGCCGCGCCGCCTTCGCCATGGCCGGTGTGACGCCCGTCGACATCGCCTACGCCTCGGTCTACGACAGCTTCACGATCACCGTGCTGATCCAGCTCGAGGATCTCGGCTTCTGCGAGAAGGGCAGGGGCGGCGCCTTCGTCGCCGACGGCAACCTCATCGCCGGCGTCGGCCGCATGCCGGTCAACACCGACGGCGGCGGCCTGTGCAACAGCCACCCCGCCGGCCGCGGCGGCATGCCGAAGATCGTCGAGGCGGTGCGCCAGTTGCGCGGCGAGGCGCATCCGGCCGTGCAGGTGCCCGGCTGCGCGCTGGCGCTCGTCCACGGCACCGGCGGCTCGCTCGGCTCGCGCCACGGCAGCGCGACGCTGATCCTGGAACGGAGCTGAGCATGGCCGGACGCGCCATCACCTACGAGCTGTCGGCCGATGCCGTGCTCGGGCTGGAGACCTATCACGCGGCGCGGCGCGAGCGGCGGCTGCTGGTGCCGCGTTGCCGCGCCTGCGGCGAGACGCACTGGTATCCGCGGCCCTTCTGCCCGTTCTGCGGCAGCGGCGAGCTCGACTGGCCGGAGGCGGCGGGGGAGGGCACGGTCTATTCCTTCAGCATCATGCGCCGCGCCGAGACGCCCTACGCCATCGCCTTCGTCACGCTGGCGGAAGGGCCGACGATGATGGCGAACGTCGTCGGCTGCGCGCCCGACGACATCGCCATCGGCATGAAGGTGAGGCTGGATTTCCAGGACAGCGTCGCCGGCGAGCCGTTCCCGGTCTTCACCCCGGCATAATCTCCTCGGCCGTCGGCCGCGGCATCTCGAACACTTCCGTGAGCACGCCGTAGTCGCGGTAGCCGAGCCGCGACAGCGGCTGCAGGCGCAGGAAGTCGACGCGGCCGTCGACGATCACGCGGTCGTCGATGTAGACGCCCAGCACCTCGCCGATGACGATCGTCGTCGGATGCACCGCGCCGTCGCGGCCGGTCAGCGCGACGCTCTTCACATAGGCGCATTCGAGCGCGGCCGGCGACTTCGCCACGCGCGGCGGCCTGACCAGACGCGACGGCGCCATGTCGATGCCGAGCAGCGCGGCCTCGTCGACGCCGGCCGGCACCGGCGCGGAAGATGCGTTCATCTCGACGCGCTGCGCCGACGAGGCAATCGAGACGGTGAACTCGCCCGTCTCCTCGACGTTTGCCTGGCTGTGCTTGCGGTTGTTGCTGGCGAAGATGACGAAGGGCGGCCGGCCCGACACCGCGTTGAAGAAGCTGTAGGGCGCGAGATTCAGCCCGCCCTGCCGGTCGAGAGACGAGATCCAGCCGATCGGCCGAGGCACCACCAGCGCCGTGAACGGGTCGTGCGGCAACCCGTGGTCCTTCAGCCGCGTGTCGTAGTGCATGGCTACGTCTTCTGCCGGACCGGCGCCGGCAGGTTGATGTGGAAGCCGCCGTCGACATTGACGAACTCGCCCGTACTGAAGGGCAGCGCCCCCGTCGCGAGTGCCGCGGCCGTGCGGCCGATGTCCTCCGGCAGCGCCATGCGCGGGATCGGGAAGCGGCCGTCGGCGATCATCTTGTCGTACATGCCCCAGACGTCGCGGCTCATCTCGGTCTTGGTCACGCCGGGCCGGATTTCGTAGGTGTGTATCCCCCATGGTCCCAGCCGCGCGCCGAAGGCCTGCGACATCATCGACAGGCAGGTCTTGGAGAAATTGTATTCCGGCGAATCGAGCTTCGGCTTACCGACCGCGCCCGAGGTGACGGTGATGATCGCCTGCCGCTGGGTACGGCCGGCCTCGACCTGCGCGATCAGCCGCCGCGCCATCTCCTGAGTGAAGAAGAAGGTGCCGCGCAGATTGACGTTCATGACGAGGTCGAACGTGTCGGGCGACACGTCGAGCAGGTCGCGCCCGCGCGCCTTGGGCATCACGCCGGCATTGTTGACCAGGCAGTCGACCGCGCCGAAGGCGGCAAACAGCCGGTCGGCCAGCGCCGGCAGGGCGGGCAGGTCGGCGATATCGCCGGCCACGAACGCCGCGCGCTGGCCCCTGGCGCGCACCGCGGCCAGCGCGGCCGTCGCGTCATCGTCCTCGGAGAGGTCGGCGATCACGATGTCGTAGCCGGCTTCCGCCAGCGCCTCCGCGCAGGCGCGGCCGATGCCGCGCCGTCCACCCGTCACCACCGCGATCGGCGCCGCGTCCCTGCCTGCCATCTCGTTCCTCCCGTGATGCGTGTCGTCAGCCGGCCTTGCCGAGCGTGAAGCCGCCGTCCACCGGCATGTCCAGCCCGGTGATGAAGGCGCCGGCGTCGGAGACCAGGAACAGCACCGCCTGCGCGATGTCGCCGGCCGTCGCGATGCGGCCGAGCGGCGTCACGCCTGCCGTCGTCTCCAGATAGGGCTGGCCCTTGTTGAGGTCGGTCGGCACCACGCCCGGGCAGACGCAGTTCACTCGGATCTTGTCCTTGGCGTATTCGAGCGCGGCGACCTTGGAGAGGCCGCGCAGGCCCCATTTGCTCGCCGTGTAGGAGGCGCCGCGGCTGGGGATCAGCGAGACGTTGGAGGTGATGTTGACGATCGCACCGCCGCCGGCGCGCGCGATCACCGGCGCGCAGTGCTTCATGCCCAGCATCGGTCCCATCACGTTGACCGCCATCATGGTGGCGAAGTCGGCGGCCGTCGTCGTCGCAATCGGCCCGCGCAGGTTGATGCCGGCGGTGTTGACGAGGATGTCGAGCCGCCCGTGCCCGGCCTCGATCCCGGCCGCGACCTTCGCCCATTCCTCCTCCGACGTGACGTCGAGATGGACATAGGCCGCCTTGCCGCCCTGCGCCTCGATCGCGGCTGCGTGAGCCCGGCCCTGCTCGTCGCGCAGGTCGGCGATCACCACCGTCGCGCCGTGCTCGGCCAGCAGCGACGCCTCCGCCGCGCCGATGCCGCGCGCGGCGCCGGTGATCAGCGCGACCTTGCCGTCCAGACTGGCCAAAGCGGTGCTCCTGTACGTCATACGAACAAAATAACGCTATACGGACGCTGATAGGCGGCCCCCGGAGCGCTGTCAAGCTCGCCTTGCATTCTCCCGGCCCTTGGCCGACATTTGGACAATAGTCCGCTTCGTATAATATCGGCCGTCTTCGCCCTCAGGGAATCGCCAGGGAACTGCCAAGGAAACTGAATGAGCATCGATCCGGATTCACCCGACTTCGTGACCTCCGTGGCGCGGGGCCTTTCGGTCATCAGGAGCTTCGGCCACGGCAATCCCACACTGACGCTGGCCGAGGTCGCCGACAAGACCGACCTGACGCGTCCCACCGCCCGCCGCTTCCTGCTGACGCTCGAGGCGCTGGGCTACATCCACACCGACGGCAAGCGCTTCTGGCTCGCTCCGCGCACCCTCGATCTCGGCTACGCCTACCTCTCCTCCATGAGCGTGTCCGACATCGCGCAGGCGAGCATGCAGCACGTCGTCGAGCTGCTCAACGAATCCTGCTCGATGGCCGTGCTCGACCGCGACGAGATCGTCTATGTCGCGCGCGTCCCGCCCAAGCATGCGATGGGCCTGCAGGTCGGGCTCGGCACGCGCCTGCCGCTCTACTGCAACTCGGTCGGCCGGGTGCTGATGGCGCATCAGGACGCGGGCTGGCTCGACGCCTATTTCGCCAATGTCGAACGGCCGGTGCTGACCCGCTTCACCATCACCGGCGAGGCCGAGCTGCGCGCGGCGCTCGAGGACGTGCGCAAGAACGGCTACGCGCTGATCGACCAGGAGGTGGAGGAGGGGCTGCGCGCCATCGCCGTGCCGATCCACGGCGCCGGCGGCAAGGTCGTGGCCGGCGTCAGCGTCGGCGCCCACACCGCCCGCGCCTCCAAGGCCGACATGCTCAACAAGGTCCTGCCGCCGCTGCGCCAGTGCGCGAAGGAGATCGAGGACCTGCTGATGCGCTCCGGCACCAGGCTTGGGTTGTAAGGGCGCTCCGCACATCGCCCGGCCGCCCCGCTACCCCCACCCTTACCCTCCCCACAAGGGGGCAGTGTTTACATTGGACTCATGCAGTGCCTGTTGAAGAAGAGGTCGAGAGTAGCGTGGAGCATGTGGTGGGATTTGGAGAAGCGCTTGGAGCGCCTGTTGAAGCGGGCGAGATTGTCGCGGATCGATGAGTTGGAGGCTTC
>JAFKJY010000032.1 GCA_017305835.1 Hyphomicrobiales bacterium | reverse complement strand
TGCGCCGTCGCCGGTGTCCGGCCCGGCGCGCCAAGCGCCAGCAGCCCGGCATTTTCCGGATGCAGCCCGTCGACGTCCTTGTCCGTCCCGACCAGCAGCGCCGCCTCGACCGGCGCGATGCCGGAGGGCAGGGGATAGAGCGTCATCACCGCATCGAGGCGCGGGTCCTCGCCCAGTCGCCTTAGCTGGTCGCGCGCAAGCTCCGGCGACCGCTCGTAGCTCGCGAATGCGAGCTCGATGCCGAGCTTCGCCGCCGCCTCGCGCTGGCGGCCCGCATAGGCGACCATCGGCGCGCTGGCCTCGTCGATCAGCACCGCGCAGCGCGGCGCCCGGCCGAGCCGCGTAATTCCCTCGCGAATGTCGTTATGGATGCGCCCGGCGAGCGCGTGACCGGTGAAGATGCGCGTCACGGTGCTCAGAGGGCGGCGCCGATGTCGGCGGCGCAGCGGCCGAGCAGCGTGCTCAGCCGGCCGTTGATGTCGCTCTCGCCATACTGCCCCTGCGGGAAGATGATCGAGACGGCGCCCAGCACCTGCGACTTGGAGTTGAAGACCGGCACGGCGAGCGAGTTGACGCCCTCGACATATTCGGCCTCGGCGTAGCAGAAGCCGCTGATGCGGATGAAGTTGAGCAGGTCCGTCAGCGCCTTGCGATCGGTCAGCGTGTGCGGCGTGTAGGGCGTGAAGTCGATGCGGTCGAGGATCTCGTCGCGTTTCGGCTTGTCGAGGAAGGCGAGCATCGCGCGGCCGATCGCGGTGGGCGCCAGCGGCACGCGGCTGCCCACCGTCACCATGTTCAGCGAGAAGCGGCTGGGCACGAAGGCGTGCGCGACATAGATCGCCTCGTCGTCGTCGAGCATGGCGAAGGAGACGGATTCGCCGATCTCGTGCGAGGCGTTGCGCAGCAGCGGCTGGATGAGCTGCGGGATGGAGCGCGTCTGCATGAAGCCCTGCGCCAGCCGCAGCACGCGCGGCGTCAGCTCGTAGCGGCCGCGGTCGGCAGAGACGAAGCCGAGCTGCTCCAGCGTGCGCACCAGCCGCCGCGTCACCGCGCGGTTGAGGCCCACCTTGGCGGCGATCTCGGGGATCGACAGCACGCGGTTGTGGCCCTCGAACGCCAGGATCACCGAAAGGCCCTTGCCGAAGGTGAGGGAGGTTTCCTTGTCCTCCTTGTCGAGCAGGTCATGTAGGTTCGGCTGCACGAAAATCCCGGCAAACTGAGAAAAGAGGACCGCTCGGCCGCATCGTCTCGGCTGTTTCCCTGCCCGATGCGGGCAAAAGACAGAGAAAACCTGTCGACCGGCAGGACTTAGGAGCCGGCAGAGCCATAGCCGGCGCCGCCACAACTTTCAACAATCAATTGGTCGCCACGGTTGAGGGTGGGCGTGGAGCGCGACAGCAGCTTTTCCTCGCGGCCGTCCGCACGCCGCACGCATGCCGCGGAGGGCTTCGGCGCGTCGCCGCCGAGCAGGCCGGCCGGCACGCTGGCGAAGCGCTCGCCGCGTAGCGACACGGCGATGCCGTCGGCGAGCGCCAGATAGGTTCGGCGGATGCCGTCGCCGCCGCGATGGCGGCCTTCGCCGCCGGAGCCGGCCCGTATCTCGGCGCTGACGAGCCATAGCGGGGTGAGCGCTTCCAGCGCCTCGGCCGGCATGTTCATGGCGTTGCCGACGTCGGTGGAGAGGCCCGACGCGCCGTCCGCGCGGGGGCCGCCACCGGCGCCGCCGGCGATGATCTCGGTCGACACGAACGGACGCCCGTCCGCCCGCCGGCCCGAGAAGGCGAGCACGTAGGACATGCCGGAATTGGCGGCCGGCATGTTCTGCGGCCGCGCCTTGCCGAGCGCGTGCAGCAGCGCCGACGTGGTGGCGCGCACGACGCCCATGCGCGCGTTGACGGCCGCCGGCGGCGCGGCGTTGATCGCGCAGGCCTCCGGCAGGACGAGCTCGATCGCCCGCGCCACGCCGCCATTGCGGAACGGGTTGTCGCCCATCAGGCAGAGCAGGCTGAAGAAGGACGCCGCGAACGGCCCGGAGCGCACGCAGTTGATCGGGGCCGGCACCTGCGCGCTGGTGCCGGTGAAGTCGGCGCGCAAGCGCCCTTCGGCGCAGTCGAGCGACAGCCGGATCGTGACGTCCGGGAGATTGGGCATCGGGTCGAGCCGCTCGACCGCCGCGTGCGGGCCGGCCGGCAGCGCGGCGAGCACGCGCCGCGCCGCGGCCTCGCCGAGGTCCAGGCATTGCGCCACGCCGTCCAGGAACGCCTGCCGCCCCGTCTCGGCGAGCAGCCGGCCGAGTGCGTTAGCCGCCTGGTTGGCGGCGCCGATCTGCGCCGCGAGATCGCCCAGCACGACGCCCGGCGCGCGCGAGTTGACGGAGATCAGCCGCACCATCTCCGGCGCGATCGCCCCGTCGGCGCCCATGCGCATCGGCGGCAGGCGCAGGCCTTCCTGGTGGATGTCGGTCGCGTCCGGCGGCACCGAGCCGGCGCGCATGCCGCCGACGTCCTGATGGTGCAGGATCGTCGCGGCGATGCAGACGGGCCGGCCCTCGAAAAACACCGGCCGCATCACGGTGATGTCGGGCAGGTGGGTGCCGCCCGCATAGGGGTCGTTCATCAAATAGAGGTCGCCGTCGCGCAGCGTCGCGACCGGGAACTCCGCGAGGATCGAGCGCACCGAACCGTCGAGCGCGCCGAGCAGCAGCGGGATCGCGTTGGACAGCGCGATGACCTCGCCGTCGAGCGAGAGCAGGGCGGCGGCCGCGTCGTTGCCCTCGCGCACGACCGGCGAGATCGCCGTGCCGAACAGCGTCTCTTGCATGCCTTGCGCGATGGCGTCGAGCCGCATCTGCAAGCTGCGCGGCGACGGCGCGGCGGGCGGCGAGTGGCGGGTGAGACCAGCGATACCCCGTCCTTCGTCCACGCTCCAGCCGTCTTCGGCCCGCAGGCGGTCGATCGCGGCGTCGGCGGTGGGCTCCGGTCGCGCAGTCCCGGCCTCTCCGGTCTCCGCCTCGAACGTGAGGATCGCCAGCGAGAAGACGAAGCCCGCGCCGGCCGGTTTTGTCCCGTAGCGCTGGGTGAAGTGGCGCACGAACGCCTCGCGCAGCGCCTGCGCGGACGGCTCGCCCTCCAGCGGCACGCGCACCGGGTGCATGAACGGGTCGGCGGCGATCTCCATCACGATCCGGCGGTCGGGACCGGCCTTGCCGAGCATGCGTGAAAGCTCGGCGTCGGTGATGTCGGGCAGCGGCCGTGATACGGGCACGACGCGCTCCTCCGCATGGCGGGCCCGCAGCAGGCCTAGCGCGCCGGACACCGACGGCGCTTGGCTCGCCACCACCCGCCGCGCGCCCAGACGATCCGCGAGCGCGCAAGCGAGCAGCCCGCCCAGCCCGCCCGACGCGACCAGCGCGACACCGGCGGGGTCGACGTTGCGGCGGGCGGCGTAGGACGAGACGGCGCTCGCTATCCCGTCGAGCGCGGCGTCGCGTGTGCGTTGCGCCGCCTCGGCGACGGAGGTGCCGAGTTGGCCGGCCAGCGCCGCAAGACGCTCGTGCGTTCCGGGCTTCGCCGCCGCCTCGGGCATCTCCGCGAGCACCACCAGGGCGTCGGTCAGCGTCGGCTCGTCCTCCGCCGCGAGGCCTCCGAAGGCCGGGCCGCCGGCCTGCGCCGAGACGGCGCGGCTGCCGCCGACGGCAATGCTCTCGACGTCGGTCATGGGCAGGCGCAGCGGCACGCCGGCAAAGACGGCGCGGCCGGTCGTCGCTGGCTGCCCGTCCTCGATCAGCACGATGTCGGTGCTGGCCGAGCCGATGTCGACGACGATCGCCCGCGCCGCGCCGGCCTCGCGCGCGATCGCTGCGGCCTCCAGCGCGGACGCGGCAGGCCCGCTGGCGATCTGCGAGATGACGCGCCGCCGCGCGGCCTCCGGCCCGATCAGGTTGCCGCGCGAATCGGCGAGCGACAGCCGGCCGCCGAAGCCGCGCGCGGCGAGGCCGTCCGCAAGCCCGTCCAGCATCGCGATCCGGCTCGGCCGCAGCCACGCTTCGAGGCAGGTCGAGACGGTGCGCTCGTATTCGCGCGCGTTGCCGTCGACCTCGTGCGACAGCGCGACCGGCACGCCCGGCAGGCGGGCGCGCAGGATCTCGGCGCAGGCCAACTCGTGCGCCGGGTTGACGTGGGAAAACAGCAGGCAGACGGCGACCGCCTCGATGCCCGCCGCCGCGAACCGGGCCGCCGCCGCCTCGACCTCGTCCGTCGACAGCGGCGCCACCTCCTGGCCCGCGGCGTCGAGCCGACCGGCGATCTCGACGATGTTCTCGCGCGCGACGAGGAAGGTCGGGGAGGGGGATTTCGCCACCGGGTCGTAGAGGTCGGCGCGGTTCTGCCGGCCGAGCGCCAGCGTGTCGCCGAAGCCGGCATTGGTGACCAGCCCGACGCGCGCGCCGCTGCGGGCGAGCAGCATGTTGACCGCGCCGGTCGAGCCGAGCCGGATCTCTCCGAGGACGGAGACCGGCAGGCTCCAGTCCGCGCAGGCGCCGTCGATCGCCGAAAGGATCGCCTCGCCGGGCCTTCGCTCCCCGACCGCCTGCTTGGCGGTGCGGATCCGCCCGTCATGCAGCAGCGCGAGGTCGACGAAGGCCGCCCCGATGTCGATCCCGAGCACGCTCAAAGGACCGCGCCCGCGAGATCGAAGCTGACCGCCGGCGCGAGCTGGTGGAACTCGGCGTCGACCCCACCGCGGGTGCGCCACATCGCCGAGGCGAACAGCGCGTCGCGCCCGAGCGCGACGATGCCGGCATGCCAGACCCCAGCATTGTAGATCACGGCGTCTTCCGGGCCGCAGAGGAAGGCGCGCGGCTGGCTGTTGCCGGGCTGGTCCGGCCAGACCACGACCATGTAGCGGTCGACCGCCATCGGGATGAAGATCTGCGAGGAATGGGGATGCCGTTCGATCATCGCGACGTCGAGCCTGTCGCCCTCGGGCCGGACCTGATAGAAGTCGAGGGCGAAGTCGATGCCGTCTTCGTCGTGGCGCATTTCGGCGGGAGACTTCGTCAGCACGGCGCCGCCGTTGCGCACCGACTTGACGAGCCCTTCGCCGGGGCGCGCCAGATGGCCGAAGGGCGCGAAACCGCGCGCGGAAATCCTCTCGATGGCCGGCACGGCTTCCTCCTCAATCTTGACCGATTATCGAACGACTGTTCAATTATCATAAAACGCCCATGCCGCCAGATGTCAATTCCGCCAAATCCCGGCTTGACCGGCCTACCCTTTGTTGCCACGATGAGCGAACACGTGGTCGATAATCGGACTTGTGATGGCTTTTCGGCACTGGGGCGACCTGAAGGCTGACGATCTGAAGGCGCTGGTGACGGATGCCACCGTCGCCTTGCTGCCGGTCGGCGCCATCGAGCAGCACGGCCCCCATCTGCCGCTGGCGACAGACGCCATCCTCGCCGAAGCGGTGGCGCTGCGCGCGGCCGCCGCCGTGAAGGATGCGCAGGTCCTTCTCCTGCCGACCGTCGCGGTGGCGAAATCCGACGAGCACCTCGCCTTTCCGGGCGTGCTGACGCTCGACGCGGCGACGCTGCAAGCCGTGCTGGTCCAGACCGGCAAGAGCGTGGCGCGCTCCGGCATCCGCCGGCTCGTCTTCCTCAACGCCCATGGCGGCAATGTCCCGGTCCTCCAGGTCGCCGCTCGCACGCTGCGGGTCGAGTCCGACATGTTCTGCCTCGCCGCCGGCTGGATGAGCATGGGCTATCCCGCCGGGCTCGTCTCGGAGGCCGAAGCGCGCGACGGCATCCATGCCGGCTTCGTCGAGACGGCGGCGATGCTGCATGTGCGCCCCGACCTCGTCGCGATGGACAAGGCGCGGGATTTCGTGCCGACCTCGCGCGCGGTCGCGCAGTCCAACGAGATCCTGCGCATCGTCGGCCCGGTCTCGGCCGGCTGGATGATGCACGACCTCAACCCCGACGGCGCGGCCGGCAACGCCGCCGCCGCCACTCCCGAGGCCGGCAAGGCGCTCATCGAGCATGCCGCGACGCGCTACGCGCGGCTGCTGGAGGAGGTCTCCCGCCATCCGGTCGCCTACGGGTCCGCCGCCCGATGACGATCCGCCCGAACTTTCCGCCGGGCGGGCTGCGGCTGCTCGGCGCGCGGGTGCCCGCTTCGCTGGCCGACGGCCTCGCGGCGGGCGCGGCCGACCCGTCGAGCGGCCTCGTGACGATGGAGATCGGCATCGGCCCGGACGGCAGGATCGGGCGCCCGTCGCAGGGCGCGCCGGCGATCGATCTCGCCGGCCGCATCGTGCTGCCCGGCTTCGTCGACAGCCACGTCCATCTCGACAAGGCCTATACGGTGCGCCGCACCGGCTTCCCGAAAGGCGAGGGGAGCGCGCTGCTCGAAGCCGTCACGCTCAGCATGGCCGACATCCCCAACCGCACGCGCGACGACCTCCCGCGCCGCATGGAACGCGGCGTCGAAAGCGCCTGGCGGCACGGCACCGTCGCGATGCGCACCCATCTCGACACGCCGGACGAGCCGGCGCGCAGCCTCTCCTGGCAGGTGTTCGACGAGCTGCGCGCACGCTGGGCCGGCCGCGTCGCGCTGCAGGGCGTCGCACTGATGGCGATCGACCGCGCCGACGATGCCGGCTTCGCGGAGCGCTGCCGCCAGATCGCCGGCCTGAAGGGCATCGTCGGCGTCTTCATCCCGCCGCGCGCGGCGACACCCGCGCGCCTCGACGCTTTGTTCCGCCATGCGGCCGACGCCGGCCTCGACGTCGACTTCCACGTCGACGAGACGCTGGATGCCGCCGCCGACGGCCTAGAGATGATCGCCGACAGCATCGCGCGGACGGGCTTTTCCGGCCGCGTGCTCGCCGGCCATTGCTGCGCGCTGGCCTCGAAGTCGGAGGCCGACCTCGACCGCATCCTCGGCAAGGTGGCGGCCGCCGGCATCCACGTCGCGGCGCTGCCGCATTCCAACCTGTTCCTGCAGGACCGCTCGGCCGGCCGCGCGCCGGTGCGCCGCGGCATGACGACGGTGCGCCAGATGCTGTCGCGCGGCATCCCGGTCCATTTCGCCTCCGACAACGTGCAGGACGCCTTCTTCCCCTATGGCGACTTCGACATGCTGGAGGTGCTGCGCTCGGCGGTGAGGATGGGGCATCTCGACGATGTTGGCGCCTGGATCGGCGGCTGCTACGGCAGCTCCGTCGCCGCCACCGGCTTTGCCGCCCACGGCCGCATCGCAGACGGTGCGGCCGCCGACCTCGTCCTGTTCGACGCGCAGGACTGGCTGGACCTGCTGAGCCTTCCCCATTCGGACCGGATCGTCATCCGCGCGGGCGCTGTGCTGCCCGGACCGGCATCGGCGCTGCGCGACCTGTTATCCATGGAGTTCGCATGACCGCCGACATCGCGGCCTGCAAGCAGGCGCTTGCCCATCTCGACATCGACGACAACCCGGCGACGGTCCAGCAGAAGAGCCGCGACTTCTACTGGTACAGCCCGATCCTGCGCGAGCTGATCCAGGACGTCACGGCCGACTTCGTCGTCGCGCCGCGCACGGTGGAGGAGGTGGCCGAGGTGCTGGCCGCCTGCTGGAAATACGACGTGCCGGTGACCACGCGCGGCGGCGGCACCGGCAATTACGGCCAGGCGATGCCGCTCGCCGGCGGTGTCGTGCTGCACACCAAGCACCTGAACCGCATCCTGAAGATCGCCGACGACCACGTCGTGGCGCAGGGCGGCGCGATCGTCGAGCACATCGAGCATGCGCTGCGGGAAAAGGGCAGGGAGATCCGCCTGTTCCCGTCGACCACGGCGACCGCCACCATCGGCGGATTCATCGCCGGCGGCTCCAGCGGCGTCGGCGCCATCCGCTGGGGCGGCCTGCGCAACCCGAAGAACATCCGCCGTCTGCGCCTCGTCACCATGGAGGAGACGCCGCGCATCCTCGACCTGACCGGCGAGGACATCAGCAAGGCCGCCCACGCCTACGGCGTCAACGGCGTCATCGTCGAGGTCGAGCTGCCGGTGGACCCGGCGACCGACTGGGTCGACGTGCTGATCGGCGTCGACAGCTTCGAGAATTCCTGCCGGCTGGCGGTCGCGATCGGCGAGAGCGACGCGATCCTCAGCCGCATGGTCTCGAACTTCGAGGCCCCGATTCCCGCCGCCTATTTCCTGCGCCACCGCCCGTTCCTCAAGGAAGGCGAGGCGCTGCTGGCCGTCACGGTCTCGACCGCCACGATCGACCGGCTGGTCGAACTGGTGGAGAGCTTCGACGGCGCCACCGTCCGCCTGCGCTACGACCGGCTGGAGCCGGGGAAAAAGCTGCCGGCCGCCTTCGAGCTCGCCTGGAACCACACCACGCTGCGCGCGCTGCGCGTCGACCCGACGATCACTTACCTCCAGATGCTGGTGCCCCGCGCGGTCATGTACGAGAAGGTGCGGCAGGTGAAGGAGCGCTTCGGCGACGAGCTGCTGCTGCATTTCGAGTTCACGCGCTTTGACGGCGTCGTCGCCCCGGTGGCGCTGCCGCTGGTGCGCCACACCACCAATGCGCGGCTGGAGGAGATCATCCTGACCCTGGAGCAGGAGTTCGGCCTGCCGGTCTTCAATCCGCATAGGATCACGCTCGAGGAGGGGGGGATGAAGCGCGTCAACCCTGTCCATCTCGAGTTCAAGCGGCAGGCTGACCCCAAGGGCCTGCTCAATCCCGGCAAGATGATCGCCTGGGTCGACCCGGACTGGGTTCCCGAGCCCGGCAAGATCTTCCTCTTCAGCGAATAGGAGCGGCCTCGTGCGCGTGCATGTGATCTACGCACACCCGTTGCAGGACAGCCTCGCCGCGCAGCTCCATGCCGTCGTGGTGGACGAGCTGACCAGGGCCGGCCACGAGGTCGACGACCTCGACCTCTATGCCGAGGGCTTCGACCCGGTGCTGTCGGCCGAAGACCGCCGCGACTACCACGACACCGCGATCAACCGGCGCAAGGTCGCCTCCTATGTCGAGCGCCTGCAGCGCGCCGAGGGTCTCGTCCTGTGCCATCCGGTGTGGAATTTCGGCTGGCCGGCCATGCTCAAGGGCTATATCGACCGCATCTTCCTGCCCGAGGTCTCCTTCACGCTGAAGGACGGCAAGATCGGGCCGGGCCTGACCAACATCCGCAGGCTGACGACCGTCACCACCTACGGCTCCAAGCGCTGGCGCGCCATGGTGCTGGGCGATCCGCCGCGCAAGAACGCCACGCGCTTCCTGAGGGTGATCTGTCATCCGCGGGTGAAGGTCCGCTATCATGCGCTCTACGACATCAACAACGTGAAGCCGGAGCGCGTCGAGCGCTTCCTGCAAGACGTACGCCAGGAAATGTCACGCTTCTGAAAACCGGGAATCCGCGGCCGCCCATGCCTCCGGAAAGCAGCCCCCACGTCACGATCATCGGTGCCGGCATCGTCGGCGTCTGCTGCGCGGCCTATCTCCAGCGCGAGGGCTATGCCGTGACGGTGGTCGATCGGCTGGAGCCCGGCAACGGCACCTCCTTCGGCAATGCCGGCTCGGTCTCGCCGAGCGCGGTGCTGCCGGTCGCCATGCCCGGCATGCTGGAGAAGGTGCCGGGCTGGCTGATGGACCCGCTCGGGCCGCTCACCATCCGCTGGTCCTACCTGCCCAGCATCATGCCGTGGCTCATCCGCTTCCTGCGCCACGCGACGCGCGAGGAGGTGGCGCGGGTGGCCGCCGCCATGCGTTCGCTGATGGAGACCGTGTTCGACGACTACGAGGCCATCCTCGACGGCGGCACCTTCCGCAGCCTGATCCGCCGCAACGGCTGCCTCTACGTCTACGAGAACCGCGGCGAGCTGGAAAAGGCGGGCTGGACGCTCGAGCTGCGCCGCCGCCTCGGCGCGCGCATGGACGAGATCGGCGGCACCGAGATCCGCCAGCTCGAGCCGGCACTGAACCGGCGCTTCGAGCTCGGCATCTTCGCGCCCGAGAACGGCTCGACCGTCGACCCGCACGAGCTGGTCAAGGCGATCGCCGGGCAGGTGAGGGCGAACGGCGGCAGGATCGTCCGTGCCGACGTGACCGACGTCGAGATCGAGGGCGACGCGCCGAAGGCGCTGGTCACCAGCCAGGGCCGAATGCCGGTCGACCGGCTGGTGCTGGCGGCCGGCGCATGGTCGGGCAACCTCGCGCGCCGGCTCGGCACCTCCGTGCCGCTGGAGACCCAGCGCGGCTACCACGTCACCTTCGCCGATCCGGGCATCGACGTGCGCCGCACGGTGATGTGGAACCGGCGCAGCGTCTTCGTCAATCCGATGACGCCGGGCCTGCGGATCGCCGGCACGGTCGAGCTTGCCGGGCTGAAGGCCGAGCCCAACTATGCGCGCGCCGACCGGCTGGCCGAGATCGCGGCCGAGATGTTCCCGGAGCTGAACACCCGCCAGGCCTCGAAATGGATGGGTCACCGGCCCTGCCTGCCCGACAGCCTGCCGGTGATCGACCGCTCGCCGCGCCTGCGCAACACGGTATTCGCCTTCGGGCACCAACATGTGGGAATATGCTCCGGCGCGCCGACCGGCCGCCACGTCGCCGCGCTGCTGGCAGGCCGCCCGCCGAGCATCGACCTCAGCCCGTTCTCGGCGCGCAGGTTCGGATTTTTCACGTAAGGGCACGACGCAGGCAAACCTCTCGGGGAAACAGACAAGAATGGCAATCCAGCTCGTAAGACAGCCGCCCGACCAGGCCACCACCGCAACCGCGCCCGACGCTGCCGTCGCGCAGGACGCCCTCACGTTCGAGGACGTCTACATGCAGTTCCCCGACGGCACGCACACAGTTCGTCTCGGTGGTCGGGCCGTCCGGCTGCGGCAAGTCCACGCTGCTGAAGATCGCCTCCGGGCTCGTCACCCACACCGGTGGCAGCGTCCGCGTCGACCGCAACAATCTCGGCTACACCTTCCAGGACGCCACGCTGCTGCCGTGGCGCAAGGTGCGCGAGAACGTCGAGCTGCTGATGGAGCTGCGCGGCTTCGACCCGACCGAGCGCCGGCGCGTCGCGCAGGAGCAGATCGACCTCGTCGGCCTGACAGGCTTCGAGGGCCACTATCCCAAGCGCCTGTCGGGCGGCATGCGCATGCGCGCCTCGCTGGCCCGCTCGCTGGCGCTGAACCCGAGCGTCTTCATGTTCGACGAGCCGTTCGGCGCGCTCGATGAGATCACCCGCGAGCGGCTGAACGACGAGCTGATCGCGCTCTACATGCGCCAGGGCTTCACCGGCCTGTTCATCACCCATTCGATCCCAGAGGCCGTCTACCTCTCCACCAAGGTGGTGGTGATGTCGAAGCGGCCGGGGCGCATCGTCAGCACCTTCGACGTTCCCTTCGCCTATCCGCGCACGCCGGAGCTGCGCTACGCGCCGCAATTCTCCGAACTGTGCGGCGACATTTCCGTCGCGCTGCGCGACGCCATCGAGAAGTGAGGCCGGCCATGGCAAAGGCACCCGCAGCCAACCCGCGGCTCTACGCCGCCGTTCCCCGCGCCACGCAGCCCTCGGTGGCGAGCCGGCTCCTGCGCACGCTGCTGCCGCCGGTGCTGATGGGCATCGTGCTGATCATCGGCTACGCGATCACGCGCAACAGCCTCGAGCCGCACCGTCAGTTCCTGATGCCCGACGCATACGGCCTGTGGACGCAGGCCTTCGGCATCGCCAAGGTGCGCTGGGACCTGCTCGACCGCTCGCTGACGACGCTGACAATCGCCATCGTCGGCATGTGCGTATCGATCCCGATCGGCATGATCCTCGGCATCGTCATGTTCCGCTTCCACGTCATGGAGAAGGCCTTCTTCCCCTATCTGGTGGCGCTGCAGTCGATCCCGATCCTGGCGATCATCCCGCTGATCCAGAGCGCGCTCGGCTTCGGCTTCATGCCGAAGGTGCTGATCGTGGCGCTGTTCACCTTCTTCGCCATTCCGACGACGCTGCTGCTCGGCCTGAAGAGCACGGACCGCGGCGTCATCGACCTGTTCAAGCTGCAGGGCGTGAACTGGCTGGTGATCCTGCGCAAGGCGGGGCTGCCGTCCGCCGCGCCGGCGCTGTTCGCCGGCCTGCGCATCTCGGCCGGCCTCGCCGTCATCGGCGCGATCGTGTCGGAACTGTTCTTCCTCGCCGGCCGGGGCGGCCTCGGCCAGATGCTCATCAACGCCAAGATGGACTTCAAGTACGAGCAGATGTACGCCGCCCTGATCGTCTCCTCGGCGCTGTCGATCGGCGTCTACCTTTTCTTCAGCTGGCTCGGAAACCGCCTCTTCGCCGACTGGCACGAGTCCGGAGGCAAGTCCGCATAGCCCGCACCGAAAAACGGCAGACAGGGCCCTCCCAACCCCTCAGCGACGAGAGCATGACATGAAGCTGGCCTATCAGACCCTCATCGTTTCCGCGCTGCTGGCTGCCTCCACGGCGCTCGCCAGCGGGCAGGAACCCGGCGCCTTCGCCAAGGAGCACTACAAGACGCCGCTCGCGGACGTCTGCCCCAATCCGCTGATCATCCAGAAGGACTGGCTGGCCCAGGCCGAGCAGGGCGCCATGTACCAGATGATCGGCGCCGGCGGTAAGATGGAGGTCGGAAAGTATTCCGGCCCGCTCGGCTCGACCGGCATCGACCTCGTCATCCTCGAAGGCGGCAGCGGCATGGGCCTCGGTGACGGCGAGACGGCCTATTCGGCGCTGTTCAACGGCAACTCGAAGGCTGGCGTCACGCCGCACCTCGGGTACCAGGATCTCGACAATGCCTTCATCTATTCCAGGCGCTTTCCCGTCGTCGGCGTGGTCACCCCGCTCGACAAGGCCCTGCAGGGGCTGATCTGGGACAAGGGGACCTATCCGGACGGCTTCCACTCGCTCGACGACATCAAGAAGTTCGCCGATTCCGGCAAGGGCAAGATCTACGTCTCGAATACCAAGCGTACCTTCGGTCTCTATCTGGCCGAATCCGGCGTGAATCCCGACGCTCTGGTGCAAGGTTACCGTGGTGACCTGGAAAACTTCGTCGGCAACAACGGCACCTGGCTCAACCAGGGCTTCGTCACCAGCGAGGTATACAAGCTGTCGAACGGCGCCAACTGGGGCAAGCCCGTCGATGCGGTCGCGGTCTCCGATATCGGCTATCCGAACTACACGGGTATGCTGGCGGTCGCCAAGCCCCGGCTCGACGAACTCACCCCGTGCCTTGAGAAGCTGGTGCCGATCGTCCAGCAGGCGCAGGTCGACTACCTCACCGATCCGGCCGAGGTGAACGGGCTCATCGTCGCGTTCAACGATGGCAATTTCTCCACCTCGTTCTGGAAGACGCCTGCCGGCCTCAACGATTTCGCGGTCAAGCGCCTGATCGAAATCGGCGGAGTGGGCAACGGCGGCAACGACACGCTGGGCGACTTCGACATGGACCGCGTCGCCAAGATGGCCGCAATCGTGAAGCCCTGGCTGGACGAGCGTGCCGATCCGGACGTGAAGCCGGAGGACGTCGTCACCAACCGCTTCATCGACCCCAAGATCGGGCTTCGCTAGATGGCGACGGAGCGAGTGCCGGGCGCCCGGACCGGTCGTGGTTTCATCGGGAATTGCTAGAGCGGAGACAGATGCCCGGCGTTCTTGACAGCCATATCCACATGTATCCCCCCGAGGTCTTCGCCGACCCGGTGGCGTGGGGAACGGCGCGTGGCGAAACGTGGTGGACGTCGTGCGTCGCGCCGGCCGAGGGGACGAGTCTGCAGGGCTGGGCCGACGTGCCGAAGCTGCTCGCCGACATGGACCGCGCCGGCATCGAGAAATGCGTCATGCTGGGCTGGTACTGGGAGCACCAGGAGACCTGTGACATCCAAGCCGGCTGGTTCGTCGACTGGATCAGGCAGCATCCCGACCGGCTGATCGGATTCGCGCCGGTCCAGCCGGCTGACGGACAGAAGGCATTCGACGGCCTGCAGCGGGCACTCGATGCGGGCCTCTCGGGCATCGGCGAGATGCTGCCGCAGGCGCAGGGATTCAGCTTCGAGGACGACAACTGGGCACGGGTCGTCGAGATCGCGATGGAACGCGACGTGCCGATCAACATCCATGTCACATCGCCGTTGAGCGCGAGCTATGTGAGCACGCACGAGACGCCGCTCGACGGATATCTGAGGCTCGTGACGCGCTTCCCCGAGGCGAAGTTCATCCTCGCCCATTTCGGCGGCGGCATTCCGTTCTACGAGCTGAAGCCGCGGGTGAGGGAGCTGTTCCGGAACTGCTATTACGATACGGCTGCCTCGCCCCTGATCTACGATCAGCGCATATTCCGCACGGTGATAGACACGATCGGGCCCGACCGCGTCCTCTTCGGCACGGATTATCCGCTGCTTTGCTATCCGCGGGACACGCTCGAGCCGGATTTCGACCGTCAGCGCGCGGACGCCGTCCGGATGCTGACGCCTGCGGAGCAGGAAAAGGTGATGGGCGGCAACCTCCGGAAGCTGCTCAGGCTGGATGCCCGGCCATGAGGCATGATTGGCAACGTCCACGAATTTTGTTTTCGGACACGGGTCCGAGGAAAAGCTCGCATAAGCCCGCAATAACAACAACAAAATGGGCTATCTTAAACCCCCTTCGCAAAATGGGAGCATGACATGAAACTTGCCTACCAGACACTGATTGCCTCGGCGCTGCTGGCCGCCTCCACGGCGCTTGCCAGCGGGCAGGAGCCCGGCGCCTTCGCCAAGGAGCACTACAAGACGCCGCTCGCCGACGTCTGCCCGAACCCCTTCATCATCCAGAAGGACTGGCTGGCGCAGGCCGAGCAGGGCGCCATGTACCAGATGATCGGCGGCGGCGGCAAAATGGAGAGCGGCAAGTATTCCGGCCCGCTCGGCTCGACCGGCATCGACCTCGTCGTGCTGGAGGGCGGCGGCGGCATCGGCCTGGGCGACGGCGAGACGGCCTATTCGGCGCTGTTCAACGGCAACTCCAAGGCCGGCGTCACGCCGCATCTGGGCTACCAGGAGCTCGACAACGCCTTCATCTTCTCCAAGCGCTTCCCCGTCGTCGGCGTCATGACGCCGCTCGACAAGGCCCCGCAGGGCCTGATCTGGGACAAGGGCACCTATCCGGACGGCTTCCACTCGCTCGACGACATCAAGAAGTTCGCCGATTCCGGCAAGGGCAAGATCTACGTCTCGACCATCCAGCGCACCTTCGGCCTCTACATGGTGGAGTCCGGCGTGAACCGCGACGCCTTCGTCGAAGGCTACCGCGGTGACCTGGAGAACTTCGTCACCAACAACGGCACCTGGCTCAACCAGGGCTTCGTAACCAGCGAGGTCTACAAGCTGACGCACGGCGCCAACTGGGGCAAGCCGGTCGACGGCGTGATGTTCGCCGACCTCGGCTACCCGAACTACACGGGCATGCTGGCCGTCGCCAAGCCGAACCTCGACAAGCTTGCGCCGTGCCTTGAGAAGCTGGTGCCGATCATCCAGCAGGCGCAGGTCGACTACGTCACCGATCCGGCCGAGGTGAACAAGCTGCTCGTCGCCTTCAACGACGGCGGCTTCGGTACGAGCTGGTGGAAGACCTCGATCGAGCTCAACGACTTCGCCGCCAAGCAGCTCGTCGACATCGGCGCGGTGGGCAACGGCAACAACGACACGATCGGCGACTTCGACATGGACCGCGTCACGCGGCTGCACGAGATCGTCAAGCCGTGGCTGGACGAGCGCGCCGATCCGGACGTGAAGCCGGAGGACGTCGTCACCAACCGCTTCATCGACCCCAAGATCGGGCTGAAGAAGTAAGTGGCTATGGCGTCGGCCGAGCGGCTCGACGGCGACGTCCTCGCCGCCCGGCTGCGCCAGGACCTCAAAGCACGCGTCGCGGGCCTCCGGGCCCGCGGCGTCGTTCCCGCGATGGCGACCGTGCTCGTCGGGGACAATCCCGCGAGCCTGTCCTATGTCGGCCGCAAGCATGCCGACTGTGCCGAGATCGGCATCGCGGCCAGGGACATCCGCCTGCCGGCAACGACGGACCGGCAAGAGCTGCTCGCCGGGATCGCGCGGCTCAACGCCGACCCGGCGATCCAAGGCTTCCTCGTGCAGCTTCCGCTGCCGGCCGGCCTCGACGAGGCCGAGGCGCTGGAAGCGGTCGACCCCGGCAAGGACATGGACGGCCTGCATCCGGTCAATCTCGGCCGCCTGCTGGCGGGCCGCCCGGGCCTGCTGCCGTGCACGCCGGCTGGCGTTCTGGCGCTGCTCAACCACCACGACGTGCCGCTTGCCGGCCGCCATGTCGTCGTCATCGGCCGCGGCGCGCTCGTCGGCCGGCCGCTCGCCATGCTGCTGTCGATGCCCGGCGTCGACGCCACCGTCACGCTGGCGCACTCGCGCACGCCTGACCTCGCCGGCCTCACGCGGCAGGCCGACGTTATCGTCTCGGCCGCCGGCCGGACGGATCTGGTGACGGCCGCGATGGTGCGCCCCGGTGCTGCCGTCGTCGGCGTCGGCATCACCTATCTCGACGGCCAGATGGTCTCCGACATCGCCGACGACGTCGCGGGCGTCGCCCGCTGGGTCACCCCGCGCCACGGCTCGGTCGGCAGCCTGACGCGCGCGATGCTGCTCAAGAACCTGCTGGATATCGCGGAAGGCGTCGCGGGCTGACGACCGCAATCTGTCCGGCCGTCATCCTCGGGCTTGTCCCGAGGATCTACCGACATTCGTGACCTGGCCGCAAACCCGCCTCATCCAAATTCAGCGGGGTCCCCAAACACCTCAGCGGAGGTAGATCCTCGGGACAAGCCCGAGGATGACGGCAGAATGCGCGGAAAGCGCGAGGGTAATCCGCTACTCCGCGGCCGACAGGTGAGGGGCCTTGGCGATGATCTCGGCCGGCACGGGGGCGGCCCAGGGCGCGCCGCGGCGGCGGCGCACGTCGACCTCCATCCAGTAGATCTCCCAGCCGGCCGTGGGGCCGATGCCGTCCATCGTGGCCGGCCCCTGGATCGAGCGCGCATGCGCCTCGTCCAGCACCAGCAGCGGCGTGCCGCCGCCGTTGACGGCCTTGTCGATCTCCTGGCGCAGGATGCGGCGATACTGGATGATCGCCTTGTCCGACGTGCCGAGGTGCTCGCGCGTGCGGTTCTGGATGCGGCCCATCGATTCCACCGCCCACTGGTCGTGGACGTTGATGTCGAGGCCCATGCCCGTATAGGTCTCGGTAGCCTGCTCGTGCGGGTCGAAGCCGTAGTCGTTGGTGCGGTTCTTGCGCGAGTTGTAGTTCGGGAGCTGGTAGAGCTCGAGCCGCTGGTCGCGCATCTTCTGCTTGTCGACCGGCTTCCCGTAGCTGGTGAAGATCGCGTACCAGTAGCAGTTCTCGTCGTCGACCGGCACGTGCCACTGGGTGATCGTCATCTCCGCGCTCATCGGAATGACGAAGCCGTGCGGGAAGAGCTGGTTGGTGACGCGCACATGCGTGCGCTGCTCGTCGATCTGGCGCAGCGCGATCAGTCGCAGGCCGTATTCGGTCTTCTCGACATTGATGATCGGCCGGTCGTACTCGCGCAGGATCTTGGTCATCGGCAGGTCGCTGTCGGCCGAAGCCGCGCGGAACTGCTTGCCGTAGGAGGCCTCGGTGTCCTCGTCCTCGAAGAAACGGTGGAGGAAGGAGGCGTGCGCCGGGTCGATGCCGACCTCCAGCGCCTGCAGCCAGTTGCACTCCATCAGGCCCTTGAAGGCGAAGGTGTAGGCGTCGGGCGCCACGAAGCAGTCGAGCTCGGGGAATGCCGGCGGCTCGCCCTCGCCGAGATAGGCCCACAGGATGCCGCTGCGCTCCACTACCGGGAAGGCGCGCTGCTTGATGTTCTTGCACAGGTTGGAGTTGGCGGGCTCGGCCGGGGTCTCCAGGCAGTTGCCCTCGACGTCGAACAGCCAGCCGTGGAAGGCGCAGCGCAGGCCGCCGTCCTCGAGCCGCCCGAAGGCGAGGTCGGCGCCGCGGTGCGGGCAGTCGCGGTCGAGCAGGCCGTAGCGGCCCTTCTCGTCGCGGAACAGAACGAAATCCTCGCCCAGCAGGCGGACGGGCTTGGCCGGCCGCTCGCCTTCCAGCTCGTCCACGAGGCCCGCCGGCTGCCAGTACCGGCGCATCAGCTTGCCGCAGGGGTCCGAAGGGCCGACCCGGGTGATCTGGTCGTTCTGCTCTTGGCTCATCATGGCTGGGCATTCCCCTTATGTTTCGGCGCCACGACCCAATATAGGGCAGCGGAGACGGTTTCGTCTGCCATCTCGTCAGGGAAAAACCGGGTGCCCGGCAGCCTCCGTCCGACCGGCAAATGGCCGATTATCGACCACATGTGCGATTATAATTTGCCGCCCGTCCGCCATCAAGCCATTTGACGCTGGGCGCCCGCCATCGGCGTCCCATCGGCCCGCCGCCCCCCCCATGCTCGCGGTGGAAAAACCCGCCACATCCGGCGTTGACAGCCGCGGTTTCCGCTGCCTACAAAAGACGCTCGATAAATGACCGATGGCTCGACTATCGACCGTCCTTCCCGCCCGGAGGCAGCGTTCCCGATGAGCGAATCTGTCACCATCATCTTCGAGAAGCGCGACGGCGAGCGCATCGAAGTCGCCGCCCGCACCGGCGCGAGCGTCATGGAGACGGCCGTCGTCAACAATGTCGCCGGCATCGAGGCCGAGTGCGGCGGCTCCTGCATCTGCGCCACCTGCCACGTCTATTGCGACCACGTCGCCGACGGCGTGCTCGACGAGATGTCCCCGATCGAGGACGACATGCTCGACCTCGCCGCCGCCGAGCGCCGGCCGTCCTCGCGCCTGTCCTGCCAGATCCGCGTCGGGCCGGCGCTCGACCGGGCCGTCTTCGTCATCCCGGAGGCGCAATTTTGATGGGCGCCGCGGTCATCGTCGGCGCCTCGCATGCCGGGGTGCAGGCGGCGCTGTCGCTGCGTCAGTCGGGCTGGCAGGACGAGATCGTGCTGTTCTCGGCCGAGACCGACCATCCCTATCACCGCCCGCCGCTCTCCAAGGCCTTCCTCGCCGGCGAGAAGGACGCCGGGCAGATCCTGCTGCGCTCCCCCGATCTCTACCGCGACCAGCAGATCGACCTGAGGCTCGGCGAGCCGGTCGAAGCGATCGACCGCGCCGGCCGTTTCGTCACGTCGAAATCGGGCCGGCAGCCCTATTCCACGCTGCTGCTCGCCACCGGCTCGCGCGCCCGCCGGCTGGCGGCACCGGGGGCCGACCTCGACGGCGTCTTCACGCTGCGCTCGCTGCGCGATTCGCGCGCGATCAAGGACGCGCTCGCCGCGGCCGGCAGCGTCGTCATCGTCGGCGGCGGCTTCATCGGCCTCGAGGTCGCCTCGACTTCCGCCAAGCTCGGCCGTAAGACGACCGTGCTGGAGGCGTTGCCGACGCTGCTGTCGCGCGCGCTGCCGCCGGCGGTGGGCGATTTCCTGCGCAGCTACCACGAGGGCAAGGGCGTGCGCTTCCGCTTCGGCGCACAGGTCGCCGGCTTCGAGGGCGAGGGCGGCCGCTTGCGCGCCGTGCGGCTGGCCGACGGCAGCACGATTGCCGCCGACATGGCGCTGGTCGGCATCGGCGGCGAGGCCGATCTCGACCTTGCCAAGGACCTTGGCCTGCGTCTGTCGGCCGGCGGCATCGAGGTCGACGCGCATGGCCGCACGTCGGCCGAGGGCATCTATGCGATGGGCGACGTCGCAGGCTTTCAAAACGCCTTCGCGCCGGCGTCGATGCGGCTGGAATCCGTGCAGAACGCGGTCGACCAGGCCAAGGCTGCGGCGGCGCACATCTGCGGCGGCGACGCCGGGCTGACGGCGGTGCCGTGGTTCTGGACAGACCAGTACGACCTCAAGGTGCAGATGGCCGGCATCGGCCGGCCGGGCGCGGTGGAAATCCTGCGCGGCGATCCCTCGACGGGCGCGTTCACCCTGCTACAACTCGTCGACGGCCGGCTGATAGCTGCCCATTCGGTGAACAGGGCGGCCGACCACATGATGGCGCGCCGGCTGATCGCCGAGCGCGTGCCGATCGACGTCGCGGCGGCGGCGGACGCCGCCACGCCGCTGGCCAAGGCGGTGCTGGCGGAAGCCACGACCAGCAGGATGGCCACGGCGGGCCCCTGAGACGGGCGTTTGATCGGGCCAAGGGATACGCAGGCGAGGGGAAGCATGACGGGTTCGAGCATCGACAGGATCAGGGGCGGCATGGTCGAGGCCAGGGGGCTGCTCGACGGCGACGGCTTCGCCCGCGCCGCCGACATCCTCGACCGGCTGGAGAGCGACGGCATCGAGACGGTGCGGCTGGTCTTCGCCGACCAGCACGGCGTGCTGCGCGGCAAGACGGTCGTGCCGGGCGCGCTGCCGTCCGTGTTCCGCTCCGGCATGGCGATGACCTCGACGCTGCTGCTCAAGGACACCTCCCACCGCACCGTCTTCTCCGTCTGGGGCAACGACGCCGGCCACGGCGTAGGCGAGCTGACCGGCGCCGGCGACGTGACGATCGTGCCCGACCCGGCGACCTTCAAGGTCCTGCCCTGGTCGCCGCACAGCGGCTGGCTGCTCTGCGACGTCTACTTCAAGGACGGACGGCCGTTTCCCTATTCGTCGCGCGGCATCCTGCGCGACGCCGTCGGCCGGCTCGCCAAGGCCGGCATGGAGATGGTGTGCGGGCTTGAGGTCGAGTTCCACGTCTTCCGCATCGACGACGAGAAGCTGGAGCATTCCGATGGCGGCATGCCCGGCTCGCCGCCCGAGACCAGCCTGATCGCCCACGGCTACCAGTACCTGACGGAGGCGCGCTACGACGCGCTGGAGTTCGTCATGGACGAGCTCAGGCGCGCCTGTCAGGCGCTCGGCATGCCGGTGCGCTCGATGGAGGCCGAGTTCGGCCCGAGCCAGTGCGAGTTCACTTTCGAGCCCGACTCGCCGATGAACCATGCCGACACGATGATGCTGTTCCGCTCGACGGTGAAACAGATCTGCGCGCGCATGGGCCTGCACGCCACCTTCATGTGTCGGCCCAAGGTCGACAACGGCATGGCGAGCGGCTGGCACCTGCACCAGTCGGTGGTGGACGCCAAGACCGGCCGCAACCTGTTCGTGCCGGCCGACGGCGAGGAGCTGACGCCGACGGCGAGCGCCTGGATCGCCGGCCTGCTCGACCACGCCGCCGAGAGCTGCCTGCTGACCACGCCGACCGTCAACGGCTACAAGCGCTACCAGCCGTTCCAGCTCGCGCCCGACCGCATCCAGTGGGGCCGCGACAACAAGGGCGCGATGATCCGCTCGCTGATCGCGCCCGGCGACAGGGCCAGCCGCATCGAGAACCGCATCGCCGAGCCGACCGCCAATCCCTACTATTTCTTCGCCTCGCAGGTCCTGTCCGGCCTCGACGGCATCGAGCGCAAGGCCAAGGCGCCGCCGCCGGTGGAAAGGCCCTACGAGAACGACGCGGTGGCGCTGCCCAAGAGCCTGGTCGCCGCGATCGAGCGCTTCGAGGCCGGCGACTTCTATCGCCGCGCCATCGGCGACGGCTTCGTCGACTATCTCGCCCACATCAAGCGGGCCGAGTGGAACCGTTATTTGATGACGGTCTCCGAATGGGAGCACAGGGAGTATTTCTCCCTGTTCTGACCCGTTTCGCGCCTCGGGGGGAGGGGCGCGAGAAGCAGCGGGAGGGGACAGGCAAAACCAAAACCGACAGAGGTGAACAAGATGAAGACCATGATTTCCGCCGCCATGATCTCGCTGGCCCTTGCCGGCTCCGCGCTCGCCGCGGACGTCCGGCCGGGCGTGAGCTTCGCCGGCACGCCGGAGGCCGAGATAGAGCTTGCCATCGCGCGACTGGGAGATAGCCTGCGCCGCCTCTACTCATAGTTGACGAAGGACGGAGCCGATGGTGGGCAATAGATCGGCTGGGTGGGCAACCTGGTTCATGGTGGGGATCATGGCTTTGACGACGAGTTCTTCTTTCGCGCAATCGACACCGCCGGCGTCGGCCGAAGCGCCGCGCGGCAAGCCGGCGCTCGAGACGCGCGGCACGTTCATCGATCAGCGCATCGCGGAGTTCATGGACAAGCATGGTGTGCCCGGCCTCGCGATGGCGATCGTGCAAGCGCCGTATATTCCGCGCTCCGCGGGATACGGGCGGGCCAGCCTGACGCACGATGAACTCGCCTCGACGCGGACTGCCTGGAATATCGGGCCGATTACCCAGGCCTTCACCGCCGTCGCCGTCTTCCAGTTGTACGAATCGCAGAAGCTCGATATCCGCGACGCGATCGAGAAACACCTGCCGGGGCTGCCCGCGGCCTGGGGCAAGACGACGGTCCTCGATCTGCTGCAGCATGCATCCGGCCTTCCCGACTATCGGACGGCAAAAGACTTCGAGGCCGACGGCGCTCTCATGCCCGACGCGCTGATCAAGCTGGTGGCGACAGCGCCGCTCGCCTTCGAGCGTGGCACCCAGGTGCGCCAGAGTGCCACCAACTTCCTGCTGCTCGGGCTGATCGTCGAACGGGCGAGCGGCATGTCCTTCCGTGACTTCGTCACGCGCCATCAGATCGATCCGCTGGGGCTGCGCAGCACCTTCTTCGTCGACGATTTTGCGACCAAGGCCTGCACCGACCGGCCGCACAACCGCTTCAAGTCCGAGATCCCTTTCATCAATCCGATCGAGCCGGCGACCGGCTATCACGTAATCGACGGCAAGCTCGCAGCGACCGACCCCAAGGCCTCGGCCAATCTTTTCGCCTTCGGCAGCCTCTGGTCGTCGGCCGAGGATATCAGCGCCTGGGATATCGGCCTGGCCGGCGGCATCCTGGTGAAGAACGACGCCAATCGCGCGCTGATCTACAAGCCAACCACGCTCGGCAACGGAACGGTCGTGCCGGCGATGGCCGGGTGGGAATTCACCCGCCATCCGGGCTTCATGGAGATCAAGGGATCCTCGCCGGGCTTCAGCGCCTATCTCAGCCGCTTCACCGCGGCGGAGGACCTGGTCTGCGTGACCCTGCTGGCCAACAAGGAAGGGCTCGATCTCACGGAACTGGCCCGCGATATCGCCGATTCCTACAAGGCCGGTCTCGGCGCGGTTGGCGTCCCCGAAGGGATCGTGGCGCGGGAAAGCAAGTTCACGGTCGACGAGACTGTGTCCCTGCTCGAGGCTCGTCTCAAGGCTGGGAACGTTCCGGTCTTCGCCGTCTTCGACCATGGCAAGAATGCCGAGCAGGCCGGCCTGCAGCTCCGCCCGACCAAGGTCCTGGTTTTCGGCAATCCCAAGGTCGGCACCAGGCTGATGCAGGAGAACCAGGCGGTGGCCCTCGACCTGCCGCTGCGTCTCTCGGTCTGGGAGGATGCGCGCGGACGCGTCTGGGTGGGCCGCCATGCTTTGGGGCCCATCGCCGCCGAATACGGCCTCAAGGACGGCGGAACCGTCGCGGCAATGGCGCAG
>JAFKJY010000039.1 GCA_017305835.1 Hyphomicrobiales bacterium | reverse complement strand
GCGCAGGCTGCGTTCGTGGAGTTCCGCAGGACCTCGGCGCTCGACCGCTCGAAGCTGCTGCGCAAGCTGCACGACGCGATCATGGACAACAGCCAGGCTCTGGCCGAGCTTTTGACGCTGGAGCAGGGCAAGTCGCTGGCCGAGGCGAAGGGCGAGATCGGCGCGTCGGCGGCCTATGTGCTGTGGTTCGCGGAAGAGGCGCGGCGGGCCTATGGCGAGGTGATCCCGTCGCCGTGGGCCGACCGGCGCATCATGGTGACGCGCGAGCCGGTGGGGGTGATCGCGGCGATCACGCCGTGGAACTTCCCGTCCTCGATGCTGGCGCGCAAGATCGGCCCGGCGATCGCGGCCGGCTGCACCTCGGTGGTCAAGCCCGCCTCGCAGACGCCCTATTCGGGGCTGGCCTGGGGGGCGCTGGCGCAGGAGGTCGGCCTGCCGGCCGGCGTGGTCAACGTGGTGACCGGCTCGGCCTCCGAGATCGGCGAGGAGCTGACCGCCAACCCGCTGGTCAGGAAGATCACCTTCACCGGCTCGACCGAGGTGGGCAAGATCCTGATGGCCAAGGCCGCCGGCACGGTGAAGAAGGTGTCGATGGAGCTGGGCGGCAACGCGCCGTTCCTGGTGTTCGACGACGCCGACCTCGACCGGGCGGTGGAGGGCGCGATGGTGGCGAAGTACCGCAATTCGGGCCAGACCTGCGTGTGCACCAACCGCTTCTTCGTGCAGGCCGGCATCTACGACGCCTTCGTGGAGAAGCTGGCTGCGGCGTCGCGCAGGCTGAAGATCGGCAACGGGCTGGAGGACGGCGTGCAGCAGGGGCCGCTGATCGACGAGAGCGCGGTTGCGAAGGTGGAGGAGCTGATCGCGGACGCCACCGCCCAAGGCGGCAGGGTGATGACCGGCGGCAAGCGGCACAGCCTCGGCGGCTCCTTCTTCGAGCCGACGGTGATCGCAGACGCCAGGCCGCAGATGCGCTTCATGAAGGAGGAGATCTTCGGCCCGGTCGCGCCCGTCTTCCGCTTCGAGACGGAACAGGAGGCCGTGGCGCTGGCCAACGACACCGAATACGGGCTTGCCTGCTACTTCTACACGGGCGACCTGGGCCGCGCCTTCCGGGTGATGGAGGGGCTGAGATACGGCATGGTGGGGGTCAACGAGGGGCTGATCACGACGCCGGAGGCGCCGTTCGGCGGCGTCAAGGAGAGCGGGCTGGGCCGCGAGGGCGGCCACCAGGGCCTCGACGACTACCTCGACACCAAATACGTCTGCATCGGCGGCCTCGGGCTGTAGAGCATTTCCAGCAAAAGTGCGAAGCGGTTTTGCGTTCGGAAATGCGGCTGAAACAAACAGATGGAGCAGCCGCCATGCGGGCGGGCGAGGTCGCCCGGTTCGGCCACGACCAGCACGGCG
>JAFKJY010000031.1 GCA_017305835.1 Hyphomicrobiales bacterium | reverse complement strand
CTTCCGGAAGGCACCGAGATGGTGATGCCGGGCGACAACCTGTCGGTGGACGTGACGCTGATCGTGCCGATCGCCATGGAGGAGAAGCTGCGCTTCGCCATCCGCGAAGGCGGCCGTACCGTCGGCTCCGGCATCGTCGCTTCGATCACCGAGTGATCGGCGGACACGTCTGAAATCCGGTGGCGGCCTCCGGGCCGCCATCGCCGTTCCCGCCTCTCGTGAAAGCGCTTGAAGCTTTCGGCCGGAACGACTAGGAACGGGCCGCGCCGCGGCGGCGATAGGGGTATAGCTCAGTTGGTAGAGCGGCGGTCTCCAAAACCGCAGGTCGCAGGTTCGAGCCCTGCTGCCCCTGCCATCCTTTCGGGCGGCGCCCGCGACTGGATCGCATAAAGACGGACAGCGGCCCTTGCACGGGCCGGGAATCGGATTTATGTAAGGAAAACGGACACGCGGCGCGTGGGGCTGGGAAACTGGCTTTACGCGCCCTTGTTGCATGGATGGAGAAAGCCCGAATCGGGCCGGTTCTGACCGCCATGCGCCGAAGCCCCCGGAGAATGGGGCGGCTGAAGGCTCCTTCCGGGGCGTTCGAACGAAGAGCGGCAGATGGCGTCGAGAACCACCAATCCATTCACCTTTCTCCAGCAGGTGCGGTCCGAGACGGCGAAGGTGACCTGGCCGTCGCGCCGCGAGACGATGATCTCGACGGTGATGGTGATCGGCTTCTCGTTCCTGACGGCCCTGTTCTTCTTCCTGGCCGACCAGATGATGAGCTACGCGGTCGAATTCATCCTCGGCATCGGTCGATAGCCACCGGCGAATACGGAGAACTGGCAGAATGACTGCGCGGTGGTACATCGTCCACGCCTACTCGAATTTCGAGAAGAAGGTCGCCGAGGACATCCAGAACAAGGCCCGCCAGAAGGGCCTGTCGGAGCGGATCGAGCAGATCGTCGTGCCGACCGAGAAGGTCGTCGAGGCTCGGCGCGGCAAGAAGGTGGACCGCGAGCGCACCTTCTTTCCGGGCTACGTGCTTCTGAAGGCCAACCTGAACGACCAGGTCATCAGCCTGGTGAAGAACACGCCGCGCGTCACCGGTTTCCTCGGCGAGGACAAGGCGACCGCCAAGCCGGTGCCGATCACGGAAGTCGAGGCGCAGCGCATCCTCAACCAGGTCCAGGAGGGCGTGGAGCGGCCGAAGCCGTCCGTCACCTTCGAGATCGGCGAGCAGGTGCGCGTGTCCGACGGGCCGTTCGCCTCCTTCAACGGCTTCGTTCAGGAAGTCGACGAGGAGCGTTCGCGCCTCAAGGTCGAGGTTTCGATCTTCGGGCGCGCCGTGCCCGTCGATCTGGAGTTCGGTCAGGTCGAGAAGGGCTGACCGGAACCGCGCCTCGGGGCGCGGCAAGAGGTGGAAGGCGAGGGCGGCTTTTGCCGGTCGCCGGAACCGCACCACCGGACTGCAACCGCCGGACGTCGCGACGGACCGGCAGCAAACAAGGGCAGATGAGATATGGCTAAGAAGATTGCAGGCCAGCTCAAGCTTCAGGTTCCCGCGGGGTCGGCCACGCCGTCGCCCCCGATCGGCCCTGCGCTTGGTCAGCGCGGCATCAACATCATGGAGTTCTGCAAGGCGTTCAACGCCCAGACGCAGGACGTGGAGAAGGGTCAGCCGACCCCGGTCCTGATCACCTATTATCAGGACAAGAGCTTCACCTTCGTCATGAAGACGCCGCCGGTGAGCTATTTCCTGAAGAAGGCCGCCAACCTGAAGTCGGGCTCCAAGGAGCCGGGCAAGACCAAGGCCGGCTCGATCAGCCGCGACAAGGTGCGCGAGATCGCGCAGGCCAAGATGAAGGACCTGAACGCCAACGACGTGGAAGCGGCGATGCGCATGGTCGAAGGCTCGGCCCGTTCGATGGGCCTGGAAGTGGTGGGCTGAGACCATGGCAAAGATTGCAAAGCGCGTTGAGAAGTCCCGCGAGGGCATCGATCGCAACAAGCTCTACGGCCTCGACGAGGCGGTGAAGCTGGTCAAGGGCCGCGCCAGCGCCAAGTTCGACGAGACCGTCGAGGTGGCGATGAACCTCGGCGTCGATCCGCGCCATGCCGACCAGATGGTCCGCGGCGTGGTCAACCTGCCGAACGGCACCGGCCGCTCCGTGCGGGTCGCGGTCTTCGCCAAGGGCGACAAGGCCGACGAGGCCCGCGCTGCCGGCGCCGACATCGTGGGTGCCGAGGATCTGGTCGAGACCGTGCAGAAGGGCACGATCGACTTCGACCGCTGCATCGCCACGCCCGACATGATGCCGCTCGTCGGCAGGCTCGGCAAGGTGCTCGGCCCGCGCGGCATGATGCCGAACCCGAAGGTCGGCACCGTGACGACCGACGTCGCGGGCGCGGTCAAGGCCTCCAAGGGCGGCGCCGTCGAGTTCCGCGTCGAGAAGGCCGGCATCGTGCATGCCGGCGTCGGCAAGGTTTCCTTCGACGCCAAGGCGATCGAGGAGAACATCCGCGCCTTCGCCGATGCGGTGATGAAGGCCAAGCCGACGGGCGCCAAGGGCAACTACGTCAAGAAGGTCGCCCTGTCGTCCACCATGGGCCCGGGCGTCAAGATCGACCCGTCGACGCTGGCGGCGTCCTGATGCGAGTTTTCGGGGCGGCCACGGCCGCTCCGGCGTGAATTCCGGGCCGGCGGGAAACCGGCGGCCCGGAAACCGGAAGGAAACTTCCGGACATCCTGTCCGAGATTGCAGGCGGCCCCGGGGATACCCGGAACCTTAATTCGCATGGGCCTGCATGAGACGGGGTCGATCCGGACCGGAGGGCGGCGCTGCCGTCCCGAGGCGAGGTTCGAACCGTGTGTGCCTTTTGTCCGCGTGGGGGCCTCCCAGGAGCGCCCACGGCGAAAAGGGGACAGGATCCTCGTCGCCGATCGGGAAAGCCCAAGGGCCGACCCGCCCGGCAAAAGGCAATCGGCCGAGCCGCCGCAAGGCGGGGAGGCCAACTGGAGATAGGCAGTGGAAAGAGCGGAAAAGCGCGAATTCGTCACGGGCCTGAATGAGGTGTTCAAGAGCACCGGTTCAGTCGTCGTGGCCCACTATGCCGGTCTGACCGTCGCGAACATGAACGACTTCCGGTCGAAGATGCGCGCTGCGGGCGGTACCGTCAAAGTCGCGAAGAACCGTCTCGCCATCATCGCTCTTCAGGGCACGGAATCCGAAGGCATGAAGGGTCTCTTCAAGGGACAGACCCTGATCGCCTATGCGGATGATCCGGTCGCGGCGCCAAAGGTCGCAGCCGATTTCGCCAAGACGAATGACAAGCTCGTCATTCTCGGTGGCGCGATGGGCTCGACGGCTCTCGATGCGGACGGTGTGAAGGCGCTCGCCACCATGCCGTCGCTGGACGAGCTGCGCGCCAAGATCGTCGGCATGATCCAGACGCCGGCAACCCGGATCGCTGCGGTCGTCAACGCACCGGCAGGAAATCTTGCCCGCGTTTTCGGCGCCTATGCCCGGAAGGACGAGGCGGCATGAGGCCGTTCCTCGCTGCTTCTTTAGAAACACGTTCGAACCTGATTACGAAGGAACTGAAAAATGGCTGATCTCGCGAAGATCGTTGATGACCTGTCGAGCCTGACCGTCCTCGAGGCGGCCGAGCTGTCGAAGATGCTCGAGGAGAAGTGGGGCGTGTCCGCCGCTGCTCCGGTTGCCGTCGCTGCGGCTCCGGCCGGTGGTGGCGCTGCCGCGGCCCCGGCCGAGGAGAAGACCGAGTTCGACGTCATCCTCACGGAGGCGGGCGCTCAGAAGATCAACGTCATCAAGGAAGTCCGTGCCATCACCGGTCTCGGCCTGAAGGAGGCCAAGGACCTGGTCGAGGGCGCTCCGAAGCCGGTCAAGGAGGCCGTTTCCAAGGCCGACGCCGACAAGATCAAGGCCCAGCTCGAGGCTGCCGGCGCCAAGGTCGACCTGAAGTAAGCGTCTAGCGCGCTCGGGACGGACGGGGCCTTCCCCGTCCGTCGCTCGCCAGGGCGGCGATGCGGGCGCGAAGTGCCGAGTGAGAGGGAGAACCCTTTTCCTGTGGGCCGGGAGCGGCCTTCAGGAAACGGGTTTTCGCCCGTTTTAAGATGGACCGCCGGCCAGCCGGCGGCTGCATGTGGCAAAAAAAGCCAGGAAGGCAAGGAGCAACGATGGCTCAAACCCATACGTTCAACGGTCGCCGACGTGTCCGCAAGTTCTTCGGTCATATCCCCGAAGTCGCGGAGATGCCGAACCTCATCGAGGTTCAGAAGGCGTCCTATGATCAGTTCCTGATGGTCGACGAGCCCAAGGGCGGCCGCCCCGACGAGGGCCTGCAGGCCGTCTTCAAGTCGGTCTTCCCGATCTCGGACTTCTCCGGCTCCGCCATGCTCGAATTCGTCAAGTACGAGTTCGAGGCGCCGAAGTTCGACGTGGACGAGTGCCGCCAGCGCGACCTGACCTTCGCCGCGCCGCTGAAGGTGACGCTGCGCCTCATCGTGTTCGATATCGACGAGGATACCGGCGCCAAGTCCGTCAAGGACATCAAGGAGCAGGACGTCTACATGGGCGACATGCCGCTCATGACCGACAACGGCACCTTCATCATCAACGGCACCGAGCGCGTGATCGTGTCGCAGATGCACCGCTCGCCGGGCGTCTTCTTCGACCACGACAAGGGCAAGTCGCACTCGTCGGGCAAGCTCCTGTTCGCCGCCCGCGTCATCCCCTATCGCGGCTCGTGGCTCGACATCGAGTTCGATTCCAAGGATATCGTCCACGCCCGCATCGACCGGCGCCGCAAGATCCCCGCCACCAGCCTGCTGATGGCGCTGGGCATGGACGGCGAGGAGATCCTGTCGACCTTCTACAACAAGCTGACCTACATCCGCGACGGCAGCGACTGGCGCATCCCGTTCTCGGCCGACCGTTTCCGCGGCATGAAGGCCGTCGGCGACCTGATCGACGCCGACACCGGCGAGGTCGTGGTCGAGTCCGGCAAGAAGATCACCGCCCGCCAGGCGCGCCAGCTCGCCGACAAGGGCCTGAAGGCGATCAAGGCCACCGAGGACGATCTGCTCGGCGCCTACCTCGCCGAGGATCTGGTCAACCCCGAGACCGGCGAGATCTACCTCGAAGCCGGCGATGAGATCGACGAGAAGACCATCAAGGTGCTGCTCGGCACCGGCATTGAGGAGGTCAACTTCCTCGACATCGACCATGTCAACGTGGGCGGCTACATCCGCAACACGCTGGCCGTCGACAAGAACGAGAGCCGCCAGGACGCGCTGTTCGACATCTACCGCGTCATGCGCCCCGGCGAGCCGCCGACGCTGGAGACGGCCGAAGCCATGTTCAACTCGCTGTTCTTCGACAGCGAGCGCTACGACCTGTCGGCCGTCGGCCGCGTCAAGATGAACATGCGCCTGGAGCTCGACTGCCCGGACACCGTGCGCGTGCTGCGCAAGGACGACATCCTCGCCGTGGTCAAGACGCTGGTCGAACTGCGCGACGGCAAGGGCGAGATCGACGACATCGACAATCTCGGCAATCGCCGCGTCCGCTCCGTCGGCGAGCTGATGGAGAACCAGTACCGCGTCGGCCTGCTGCGCATGGAGCGCGCGATCAAGGAGCGCATGTCCTCGATCGAGATCGACACGGTCATGCCGCAGGACCTGATCAACGCCAAGCCGGCGGCCGCCGCCGTGCGCGAGTTCTTCGGTTCCTCGCAGCTCTCGCAGTTCATGGATCAGACGAACCCGCTGTCGGAAGTGTCTCACAAGCGTCGTCTTTCGGCGCTGGGCGCCGGCGGTCTGACCCGCGAGCGCGCCGGCTTCGAGGTGCGCGACGTGCACCCGACGCATTACGGCCGCATCTGCCCGATCGAGACGCCTGAGGGCCCGAACATCGGCCTGATCAACAACCTGGCGACCTTCGCGCGGGTCAACAAATACGGCTTCATCGAGAGCCCGTACCGCAAGATCATCGACGGCAAGGTGTCGCACGACGTGGTCTACCTGTCGGCAATGGAGGAGGCCAAGCACTACGTCGCGCAGGCCAATGCCGAGATCGACAAGAACGGCCGCTTCGTCAACGAGTTCGTCGTCTCCCGCCATGCCGGCGAGGTGATGATGGCTCCGCGCGAGAACGTCGACCTGATGGACGTGTCGCCGAAGCAGCTCGTGTCGGTCGCCGCGGCGCTGATCCCGTTCCTGGAGAACGACGACGCCAACCGCGCGCTGATGGGCTCGAACATGCAGCGCCAGGCGGTGCCGCTGGTGCGCGCCGAGGCGCCGTTCGTGGGCACCGGCATGGAATCGATCGTGGCGCGTGACTCCGGCGCCGCGATCGCGGCCCGGCGCACCGGCATCGTCGACCAGGTCGACGCGACCCGTATCGTCATCCGTGCCACCGAGGATCTCGAATCCGGCAAGTCCGGCGTCGACATCTACAGGCTGATGAAGTTCCAGCGCTCGAACCAGAACACCTGCATCAACCAGCGTCCGCTGGTGAATGTGGGCGACCGGATCGAGAAGGGCGACATCATCGCCGACGGCCCGTCGACGGACCTCGGTGATCTGGCGCTCGGTCGCAACGTGCTCGTCGCGTTCATGCCGTGGAACGGCTACAACTACGAGGACTCCATCCTGCTCTCCGAGCGGATCGTGGCCGACGACGTCTTCACCTCGATCCACATCGAGGAATTCGAGGTGATGGCGCGCGACACCAAGCTCGGACCGGAGGAGATCACGCGCGACATTCCGAACGTGTCGGAAGAGGCGCTGAAGAACCTCGACGAGGCGGGCATCGTCTACATCGGCGCCGAGGTGCAGCCGGGCGATATCCTGGTCGGCAAGATCACGCCGAAGGGCGAGAGCCCGATGACGCCGGAAGAGAAGCTTCTGCGCGCCATCTTCGGCGAGAAGGCGTCCGACGTCCGCGACACCTCCATGCGCATGCCGCCCGGGACCTACGGCACGATCGTCGAGGTGCGCGTCTTCAACCGCCACGGCGTGGAGAAGGACGAGCGCGCCATGGCGATCGAGCGCGAGGAGATCGAGCGTCTCGCCAAGGACCGCGACGACGAGCAGGCGATCCTCGACCGCAACGTCTATTCGCGCCTGGCCGACATGATCGTCGGCAAGGAGGCGATCGCCGGCCCGAAGGGCTTCAAGAAGGGCACCAAGCTCGCCCGCGAGATGCTGGACGACTATCCGCGCTCGCAGTGGTGGCAGTTCGCCATCGACGACGAGAAGCTGCAGGCCGAGCTCGAGGCGCTGCGGGGCCAGTACGACGACTCCAAGAAGGCGCTCGAGCAGCGCTTCATGGACAAGGTCGAGAAGGTCCAGCGCGGCGACGAGATGCCCCCCGGCGTGATGAAGATGGTCAAGGTCTTCGTCGCGGTGAAGCGCAAGATGCAGCCCGGCGACAAGATGGCCGGCCGCCACGGCAACAAGGGCGTGGTCAGCCGCATCGTCCCGGTCGAGGACATGCCGTTCCTTGAGGACGGCACGCATGTCGACATCGTGCTCAACCCGCTCGGCGTGCCGAGCCGCATGAATGTCGGACAGATCCTCGAGACGCATCTGGGCTGGGCCTGCGCCGGCATGGGCAGGCAGATCGGCGACCTGATCGACGCCTACAGGGAGAACGGCGACATCAAGCCGCTGCGCAAGACGTTGGAGACCATCATCCCCGACAACGACCGCAACGAGCCGGTGCGCAAGTTCGACGACAAGAGCGTCACCTTGCTGGCCGAGCAGATGCGCCGCGGCGTGTCGATCGCCACGCCGGTGTTCGACGGCGCGCACGAGGCCGACATCAACGGCATGCTGGCCGAGGCGGGTCTCGCCACCAGCGGCCAGGTGACGCTGTACGACGGGCGCACGGGCGAGCCGTTCGACCGCAGGGTGACCGTGGGCTACATCTACATGCTGAAGCTCCACCACCTGGTCGACGACAAGATCCACGCCCGTTCGATCGGCCCGTACTCGCTCGTCACCCAGCAGCCGCTGGGCGGCAAGGCGCAGTTCGGTGGCCAGCGCTTCGGCGAGATGGAGGTCTGGGCGCTGGAAGCCTACGGCGCCGCCTACACGCTGCAGGAGATGCTGACGGTGAAGTCGGACGACGTGGCCGGCCGCACCAAGGTCTACGAGGCGATCGTGCGCGGCGACGACACGTTCGAGGCGGGCATTCCCGAGAGCTTCAACGTGCTCGTCAAGGAAATGCGCTCGCTCGGCCTCAACGTCGAGCTGGAGAACACCCGCATCGACGAGGGTCCGGCGCGCCTGCCGGATGCCGCGGAGTAGGTGAAAGCAGGCGCATCGCGGGAACGCCCGCGATGCGCCGGCGGTTCAGGCGGCCGATTGAATGGGTCGCCAGCGAACGTCGGAAAGACCGTTCGAGCGCCGTTGGGTGGGCCGGAAGCCGGCCGGCGGCGCGAATTCGGGCAGCGATGCCCACAATGATTTGAGACGGGTGCGCTTCATCGCCCCGCAAAGGAGATCGGCATGAACCAAGAGGTCATGAATCTTTTCAACCCCCAGGTGCCGGCGCAGACCTTCGATTCGATCAGGATCTCGCTTGCCTCCCCGGAGAAGATTCTGTCCTGGTCGTTCGGCGAGATCAAGAAGCCCGAGACGATCAACTACCGCACGTTCAAGCCCGAGCGTGACGGCCTGTTCTGCGCGCGCATCTTTGGTCCGATCAAGGACTACGAGTGCCTGTGCGGCAAGTACAAGCGCATGAAGTACAAGGGCGTCATCTGCGAGAAGTGCGGCGTGGAAGTGACGCTCAGCCGCGTGCGGCGCGAGCGCATGGGCCACATCGAGCTCGCCGCCCCGGTGGCGCACATCTGGTTCCTGAAGTCGCTGCCGTCGCGCATCGGCACGCTGCTCGACATGACCCTCAAGGACATCGAGCGGGTTCTCTACTTCGAGAACTACATCGTGACCGAGCCGGGCCTGACGGCGCTCAAGGAGAACCAGCTCCTCTCCGAGGAGGAGTACATGATCGCCGTCGACGAGTACGGCGAGGACAGCTTCACCGCCATGATCGGCGCCGAGGCCATCCACGAGCTGCTGGCCGCCATGGATCTCGAGAAGATCGCCGGCGAGCTGCGCACCGAGCTCGCCTCCACCACCTCGGAGCTGAAGCAGAAGAAGTATCTCAAGCGCCTCAAGGTGGTCGAGAACTTCATGGAATCCGGCAACCGGCCGGAGTGGATGATCATGAAGATCGTGCCGGTGATCCCGCCGGACCTGCGCCCGCTGGTCCCGCTGGATGGCGGCCGCTTCGCGACCTCCGACCTGAACGATCTCTACCGCCGCGTCATCAACCGCAACAACCGCCTGAAGCGGCTGATCGAGCTGAAGGCGCCGGGCATCATCATCCGCAACGAGAAGCGCATGCTTCAGGAGGCCGTCGACGCGCTGTTCGACAACGGCCGCCGCGGCCGCGTCATCACCGGCGCCAACAAGCGTCCGCTGAAGTCGCTGTCCGACATGCTCAAGGGCAAGCAGGGCCGCTTCCGCCAGAACCTGCTCGGCAAGCGCGTCGACTATTCGGGCCGCTCGGTCATCGTGACCGGCCCCGAGCTCAAGCTGCACCAGTGCGGCCTGCCGAAGAAGATGGCGCTCGAGCTGTTCAAGCCGTTCATCTACGCGCGGCTGGACGCCAAGGGCTATTCCTCGACGGTCAAGCAGGCCAAGAAGCTGGTCGAGAAGGAGAAGCCGGAGGTCTGGGACATCCTCGACGAGGTGATCCGCGAGCATCCGGTCCTGCTCAACCGCGCCCCGACGCTGCACCGCCTCGGCATCCAGGCCTTCGAGCCCACCCTCATCGAGGGCAAGGCGATCCAGCTTCACCCGCTGGTCTGCACGGCCTTCAACGCGGACTTCGACGGCGACCAGATGGCGGTGCACGTGCCGCTGTCGCTGGAAGCCCAGCTCGAAGCCCGCGTGCTGATGATGTCGACCAACAACATCCTGCATCCCGCGTCCGGCGCGCCGATCATCGTGCCCTCGCAGGACATGGTGCTGGGCCTCTACTACCTCTCGATCGTCAACCAGAACGAGCCGGGCGAGGGGATGATGTTCGCCGACATGGGCGAGCTGCACCATGCGCTGGAGAACAAGGTCGTCACCCTCCACACCAAGATCAAGGGCCGCTACCGGGGCGTCGACGCCGACGGCAACGTCGTGTCGAAGATCTACGACACCACGCCGGGCCGCATGATCATCGGCGAGCTGCTGCCGAAGAACGTCAACGTTCCGTTCGACACAGCCAACCAGGAGATGACCAAGAAGAACATCTCCAAGATGATCGACACGGTCTATCGCCACTGCGGCCAGAAGGAGACGGTGATCTTCTGCGACCGCATCATGGCGCTCGGCTTCAACCATGCCTGCCGCGCCGGCATCTCGTTCGGCAAGGACGACATGGTGATTCCGGACACCAAGGCCAAGCTGGTCGCCGACACGACCGCGCTGACCAAGGAGTACGAGCAGCAGTACAATGACGGCCTGATCACCCAGGGCGAGAAGTACAACAAGGTCGTCGACGCCTGGGCCAAGTGCTCGGAGAAGGTCGCCGACGAGATGATGCTGCGCATCAAGGCGGTCGAGTTCGCCGACAACGGCCGGCAGAAGCCGATGAACTCGATCTTCATGATGAGCCATTCGGGCGCCCGCGGCTCGCCGACGCAGATGCGTCAGCTCGCCGGCATGCGCGGCCTGATGGCCCGTCCGGACGGCTCCATCATCGAGACGCCGATCATCTCGAACTTCAAGGAAGGCCTGACCGTGATGGAGTACTTCAACTCCACCCACGGCGCCCGCAAGGGCCTGGCCGACACCGCGCTCAAGACGGCGAACTCGGGCTACCTGACCCGCCGTCTGGTCGACGTCGCCCAGGACTGCATCGTCACGATCCCCGATTGCGGCACCGACAAGGGCCTGACGATGACCCCGATCATCGACGCGGGCCAGGTCGTGGCCTCGCTCGGCCTGCGCGTCCTCGGCCGCACCGCGCTCGAGGACATCACGCACCCGGTCTCGGGCGAGGTGGTCGTCAAGGGCGGCACGCTCATCGACGAGCGCGACGTCGAGGCGATCGAGAAGGCCGGCATCCAGTCGGTGCGCATCCGCTCGGCGCTGACCTGCGAGGTCAAGACCGGCGTCTGCTCGGTCTGCTACGGGCGCGACCTCGCCCGCGGCACGCCGGTCAACATCGGCGAGGCCGTCGGCGTCATCGCGGCGCAGTCGATCGGCGAGCCGGGCACCCAGCTCACCATGCGCACCTTCCACATGGGCGGTGCGGCGCAGGTGGCGGACAAGTCCTTCCTCGAGGCTTCCTACGAGGGCAAGGTCCACATCCGCAACCGCAACATCGTGCGCAATTCGGAAGGCCATCCCGTCGCGATGGGCCGCAACATGGCCGTCGTCATCCTCGACGAGGCGGGCAAGGAGAGGGCGGTCCACCGCATCTCCTACGGCTCGCGCGTCCACGTCGACGAGGGCGACCACGTCAAGCGGGGCCAGCGCATCGCCGAGTGGGATCCCTACACCCGCCCGATCCTCACCGAGGTCGAGGGCACGGTGGCGTTCGAGGATCTGGTCGACGGCATCTCCGTTCAGGAGACGACCGACGAATCGACCGGCATCACCAAGCGCGAGGTCATCGACTGGCGGTCCACGCCGCGCGGCTCGGACCTCAAGCCGGCGATCACCGTCCACGATACCAAGGGCAAGGTGGCCAAGCTGTCGAAGGGCGGCGACGCCCGCTTCCTGCTCTCCGTCGAGGCCGTGCTGTCGGTCGAGCCGGGCGCGCATGTGAAGCCGGGCGACGTGATCGCGCGTATCCCGATGGAAAGCGCCAAGACCAAGGACATCACCGGTGGTCTGCCGCGCGTGGCCGAACTGTTCGAGGCCCGTCGTCCGAAGGATCACGCCATCATCGCCGAGATCGACGGCACGATCCGCTTCGGGCGCGACTACAAGAACAAGCGCCGCATCATCATCGAGCCGCATGACGAGCAGGTCGAGCCTGTCGAGTACCTGATCCCGAAGGGCAAGCCGTTCCATCTCCAGGACGGCGACACCATCGAGAAGGGCGACTACATCCTCGACGGCAACCCGGCGCCGCACGACATCCTGGCGATCAAGGGCGTGGAGGCTCTGGCGAGCTACCTCGTCAACGAGATCCAGGAGGTCTACCGGCTCCAGGGCGTGTCGATCAACGACAAGCACATCGAGGTGATCGTCCGCCAGATGCTGCAGAAGATCGAGATCACGGTGCAGGGCGACTCGGCCTACATCCCGGGCGACCATGTCGACGTGATCGAGTTCGACGAGGTCAACGAGCGTCTGGTCGAGGAGGGCAAGAAGCCCGCCGAAGGCCAGCCGGTGCTGCTCGGCATCACCAAGGCCTCGCTGCAGACGCCGTCCTTCATCTCGGCCGCCTCCTTCCAGGAGACGACCCGCGTGCTGACCGAGGCGGCCGTCGCCGGCAAGGTCGACACGCTGCAGGGCCTGAAGGAGAACGTCATCGTCGGCCGCCTGATCCCGGCCGGCACCGGCGGCGTGATGAGCCAGATCCGGCGCATCGCCACGTCGCGCGACGACCTGATCCTCGACGAGCGCCGCAAGGCCTCGGGCGTGGAGATGGCGCAGCCGATGCTGGAAAGCGTTGCGGAGCAGTCCGACCGCTAGAGCATTTCCAGCAAAAGTGCGAAGCGGTTTTGCGTCCGGAAATGCGGCTTGAACAAAGTCGCCGAACGTGAATGGAAAAGGGCCGCCGGAGCAATCCGGCGGCCCTTTTCGTTTGGAAGCTGTCGTTGCGGCTGCGGTCAGAGGCCCGGATCGGCGAAGGTGACGATCGCGACCTCGCCCTCCAGCGCGCTCTGGTAGGCTGAAAGGTGCGGCTCGTCGTCGGGCGCGCCCTGCATGTC
>JAFKJY010000179.1 GCA_017305835.1 Hyphomicrobiales bacterium | reverse complement strand
ACGATGTAGTCGCCGACCGGCAGCTCGCGCTGCGCCTCGACGAGGAACTGGCCGCCGGGCGAGGCCTTGGCGTCGCCGAGCAGGATCTCGTTGGCATATACGCGGACGCGGCCGCCGGGCTCGGTGCGGCCGGCGACGAAGACGCGGCTGCCCTCGATCTCCACCGCCTCGACCGAAATGCGCGGCTTCTCGGCCACGGGCGCGGGCTTGGTCTGCTCCGGCTGTGCGGCGGCCACCTGCTGCTGCCCGCCCGAGGACGCGGCGCCGGCGGCCTGCCCGGCCTGCGCGGCTTGCTCAGCCTGCCCGCTTTGTCCCGTCTGGGCCGGCTGGCCGGCCTGAGCCGCCTGTCCGGCCTGATTCTGCTCGCCGGCCTGCGCGGCCGGGGCCTGCTGCTGCGCGCCCGAAGCGGCGGAGGACGACGTGTCGGCAGCCGCCTGCGCCTGCTCCGCGGGCTTGCCGGTTGCCGCCGGCTCCTGCTTGTCGGCGGGCAGCGCGGCCATCTGGCCGCCCGGCTGGGCGGTCGACGGCGCCGCGCCAGCGGCAGCGGTTCCGGCGTCGGTGGCGGCCGACCCTGCGGCCGGCTTTTCCTGCGGCTGGGCGGCGGCCATGGCCGCCGGCTGCTCGGGCTTCGGCTCCTGCGCCGCGGCGGGCTTGTCGGAGGCGACGGGGCGGTCCTGCTTGTCGGCGGCGGCCTGAGCCTGCGGCACGGTGATCAGCTTGCTCGGCGCGCCCGGCTTCTCGACCAGCGCCAGGACCTGTCCGGACTGGGTCTCGGGGACGGAGACGACCGCCGTCTCCTCCGAGGTCGCCACGACATTGTCTGGCGTGGTGGAGCGCAGCACGATCGTATAGTCGCCCGGCTTCAGCGGGTCGTCGAGCACCACGGCGAAATCGCCGCCGGCGCCGGCCTTGTCGGTGCCGATCACGCTCGATCCGGTGACGACCTCGACCTTGGCGTTCGGCGCGGCCTGCCCGGCGATCACCAGCGAGCCGTCGGGCTCGACGCGCACCAGGTCGAAGGAGGGAACGACGAGGCGATCCTCCTTGCCGGTCGTGGCGGGATCGGCGGCGGCCGGGGCGTTGCCGCCGGCCGGCAGGGCGGCCATCTGCTCGCCTGCCGGCTTGCCGGCGCCGGGCTGCCCGACGGCCATGGCCGGCGGCTGCTGCGCGCCGGTCGATTCGGGCTGCGGCACCGCGACCACCTGCGGCTTCTCGGGGAAGAAGACGTCCAGCGCGCCGGTGATGTAGGCGGCGCCGGCCGCGACCACCGTGCCGCCTGCGACGAAGAGCAATGCCTTGAGCGAATTGACGACCATGTCCCGTTCCCTGAGAGCTCTAGGGGTCTACCGTGTTTTGCAGGCCGTCACAAGAAAAACGGCCCGCGCGCCTTGACCTTCAACGCCCGCCGCCACCTATGGGCGCATGAGCGAGATTCG
>JAFKJY010000030.1 GCA_017305835.1 Hyphomicrobiales bacterium | reverse complement strand
GCGGCGACAGGAATTGATGCAGCAGATAACCGTGTGCCGCATGCAGTTCGATACCGTCGAATCCGAGGGCAGTTGCACGCTTCGCCGTGCGGACGAAATCGTCGCGCACACGCAGCAAACCTTGTGCATCAAGCGCAGTCGGCGCGTTGTCATCTTTCGCGAAGCCAAGCGCGGACGGCGCCTCGGTCTGCCAGCCGTCCTTCTCGCTAGGTGAGATCTGCTTGCCGCCTTCCCATGGCACCTTCGTCGAGGCTTTGCGGCCCGCATGGGCGAGTTGAATGGCGACCTTGATCGGCGAATAGGTGCGCACCGCGCCGAGCACACGGGCCAGCGCCTTTTCGTTGGCGTCGGAATAAAGGCCGAGATCTTTCGGTGAAATACGCCCCTGCGGCGATACCGCCGTCGCTTCCAGGATCAGAAGTCCCGCGCCGGAGAGCGCCAGATGGCCGAGATGGATCATGTGCCAGTCGGTAGCGCTGCCGTCCTCGGCGGAGTATTCGCACATTGGTGCAATGATAATGCGGTTGGGCAGGGCAAGCTGCCCCAATTGCCAGGGTGCGAACAGTTCACTCACGCTTGATCTCGCTGTTTGGTGTTGCGGCGGACTTGGTAGCAGACCGGATCGCATGATCCAAATGAGACTCAAAGCATGGCCGGAGCGAAACGGGGCGACGCTCATTGTGACGCGCGCGGGGGTTATGTCTCCGCAACGGTCGCGCTCAAGGCTGCGATGAACTGAAGTCCGATCAGGCCATGCCGTTGAGGAATGGATTGGTCAGGCGCTCCTGACCGATGGTCGAGCCCGGACCGTGGCCGCAGATGAAGCCGATGTCGTCGCCGAGCGGCAGCAGCTTCTCCTTGATCGAGGCGATCAGCGCGGAATGGTCGCCGCCCGGCAGGTCGGTGCGCCCGATCGAGCCGGAGAACAGCACGTCGCCGACATGGGCGAAATGCGCGGCGCGGTCGTAGAACACGACATGGCCCGGCGCGTGGCCGGGACAATGCAGCACCTCGAAGACGTGGTCGCCGAACGACACGGTGTCGCCTTCGCTCAGGAAGCGGTCGGGCGTGCAGTTGCGCACCCCGCCGGTGAGGCCGAAGCGCTGCGCCTGCGCCTCGAGATTGGCGAGCAGCGGCGCGTCGGCGGCGTGCGGGCCGACGATGTCGACGCCCAGCGCCTCCTTCAGCTCCATCGCCCCGCCGGCATGGTCGATATGGCCGTGCGTGATCCAGATCTCGCCGATCGACAGGCCGTTGTCGCGGATCGCGCCGAGGATCGTCTCGACGTCGCCGCCGGGATCGACCACCACGCCCTGCTTCGTCTCGTCGTCGAACAGGATCGTGCAGTTCTGCTGGAAAGGGGTCACCGGGATGATCCCGGCGCGCAACTGGCCCATCTTCGCCTCGTTCGTCTAGGGCATTTCCAGCAAAGGTGCGAAGCGGTCTTGCGTCCGGAAATGCGGCTGAAACTCGTCTCCGCCTCAGATGGGGGAATTTGCCCGGCGCGTCCAGCCGCGGCGCGCCCGAAAGAGAAAGGGCGGCCCGCGGCCGCCCTCTCCAGGTCCGATGCGGGAGATGCTCAGGCCTTGTTCATCGACTTCATCACCGCGCCGACGATCGCCGTCAGCACGCCGCCGCCGACCACGCCGCCCAGCGCGTCGCCGGCCATGCCGCCGAGCGCGCCGGCCGTCGCCGGGTCGCCCACGAGGGCGCCGAGGATCTGGCCGCCCGCCACGCCGCCGATGGCGCCGCTGAGGATCTTCGGCAACTGGCTCATAGCCGCCTGCTTGACCGCCGCCCCGACGGCCTGGCCGCCGATGACGCCCGTAACGATCTGGATGATGATTGGAAGAAGGGCTTCCATGTTCAATGCCTCCTGAAACCGACCCCTCCGGCCGGCTGGCGGATGGAAGCGCGGAATTGACGCAAAGTCAAAACGTCCATGCGTCCGGAAACGAAAAAGGCCGGGATGACCCGGCCTTCCGCACCTTCGTTCGGGGAGAAACGCCCTATTCGGCGGCGACCGCCTGGCGCGGGTTCACCTCGCGGGTATAGTCCTCCATCAGCGTCCTGGCGATCTCGCCGACGGTGAAACGGTAGGGACCGACCTCGGAGACCGGCGTCACCTCGGCCGCGGTGCCCGAGAGGAAGCACTGCTCGAAGCCCGCCATCTCCTCCGGCATGATCGCCCGCTCGACCACCTCGATGCCGCGCCGCCTGGCCAGGTCTATGACCGTGCGCCGGGTGATGCCGTCGAGGAAGCAGTCCGGCTTCGGCGTGTGCAGCTTGCCGTCCTTGACGAAGAACACGTTGGCGCCCGTCGCCTCGGCCACCTGGCCGCGCCAGTCGAGCATCAGCGCGTCGGCATAGCCCTTGGCCTCGGCGGCGTGCTTGGAGATCGTGCAGATCATGTAGAGGCCGGCCGCCTTCGACTTCGACGGCGCGGTGCGCGGGTCGGGCCGGCGGTACTCGGCCATGTCGAGGCGGATGCCCTTGAGCTTCTGCGCCGGGTCGAAATAGCTCGGCCATTGCCAGATCGCGATGGCGCAGTTGATGCGGTTGTTCTGCGCCGACACGCCCATCTGCTCGCTGCCGCGCCAAGCGATCGGGCGCACATAGGCATCCTGAAAACCCTGCTTCTTCAGCAGCTTGCGGCAGGCGTCGTTGATCTCGGCGACGCTGTAGGGGATCTTGAAGCCGAGGATGCGGGCCGACTCGTGCAGGCGCTCGGTGTGCTCGTTGAGCTTGAAGATCTCGCCGCCATAGGCGCGCTCGCCCTCGAATACCGCGCTGGCATAGTGAAGCCCATGGGTCAGGACGTGAATCTTCGCGTCCGGCCAGTTCACGAACTCGCCGTTCATCCAGATGTAGCCGTCGAGCTGATCAAAGGGAACGGATGCCATGCCTACCTCCCGCGGGGATATTCCCGCTTGCCGTTTGAAAGAATTCCGCGTCCGGCATATCAGGCCGTATGCGCGTTGCAAATCAGCTTATGCGGAGCGAAATCGGGAGTGAAGGAAGTTCCGGCGAAGGCCGTCCCTTCATGCCTTTTCGTTCGCATTTCGTCGAAAAGCTTGCCAAAAATTACCACCGCCTTGAAAATAAGTCAACAAGGCTGACATAAATTCGGAAAGACCGGGGAACCATGGCGAAGGGTGATGGTTTGAAGCCGATCAGGGATCCGCTCGGAAGCGGCACGGGCATCGACTTTGCGGTCATCGAGCTTCTGTTCTTCGCCTATCGGGATTTCACCTCCGATCCGGACAAGATCCTGGCCGGCTACGGCTTCGGCCGCGCCCACCACCGCGTCGTCCACTTCGTCAACCGCATGCCGGGGCTGACCGTGGCCGAGCTGCTCGACGTGCTCAAGATCACCAAGCAGAGCCTGGCGCGCGTGCTGAAGCAGTTGATCGACACCGGCCACATCGTCCAGGTGCAGGGCCCGCGCGACCGCCGCCAGCGCGAGCTCTACCCGACCGAGAAGGGCCGGGCGCTGGCGCTGGAGCTGGCCGCGCCACAGTCCCGCCGCATCGGCCGGGCATTGGCGGGCGGGGGGGCGGCAGACCGCACGGCGGTGGAGCATTTCCTCAAGGCGATGGTCAATCCGGAACTGCGGGCCCAGGTCGACAAGCTGCCGCATGACGGCGGTGGCGGCGAGGGGCTTTAGGAGAGGTCCATGACAGCATCCAGACCCGATGACGACGCCCCCCACATCCTCGTCGTCGACGACGACACCCGCATCCGCGGGCTGCTCAAGCAGTTCCTCGCCGAGCAGGGCTTCCGGGTGACGGTGGCGGCGACGGCGGCCGAGGCGCGACGCCGGCTGGAGGGGCTCGACTTCGACCTGATCGTGCTCGACGTGATGATGCCGGGCGAGACAGGGGTGGAGCTGACCGCCTCGCTGCGCGAGCACAAGACCGTGCCGATCCTGATGCTGACCGCGCTCGCCGAGACCGACAACCGTGTGGCCGGCCTCGAGGCCGGCGCCGACGACTACCTGCCGAAGCCCTTCGACCCGCGCGAGCTGGTGCTCAGGATCAACAACATCCTTCGCCGCGGCGGCCCGGCGCAGACGCCCAAGCTGGAGCAGATCGTCTTCGGCCCCTATTCCTTCCAGATCGCCCGGCGCGAGCTGAAGCGCGGCGGCGAGACGCTGCGGCTGACCGAGCGCGAGCAGGAGATCCTCGCCATCTTCGCCGAGCGCGCCGGCGAGACGATCCCGCGCCACGAACTCGTCGGCTCCGAGGCCGGCGTCGGCGAGCGCACCATCGACGTGCAGATCAACCGGCTGCGCCGCAAGATCGAGCGCGACCCGTCGAACCCCGTCTGGCTGCAGACCGTGCGCGGTGTTGGATACCGCCTGAGTGTCGAATAGAGTTGGCCCGGCGTCCGGAGCATCGGACCGAAAAGTGGAATCCGGTTTTCGGAATATTCCGATGCTCGATCAAAATGCTGGATCGTCCTTTGTGCATCCGGTAGGACGCACGGCGATCTAGCGGCGCAGGGGAGCAGGACAGGCCGATGGCATCCGCCGACGCCCAGCCCGGGAAGGATGCCGCGCCGCCGGCGCGGCCGCGCCGGGCGCGCCTGCCGCGGCTGTGGGCCGTCGCCCGCCGCGCCATCATCCGCTACCTGCCGCAGCGGCTCTACGCGCGCTCGCTGATCATCGTCATCGCCCCGATGATCATCCTCCAGTCGGTGATCGCCTTCGTCTTCATGGAGAAGCACTGGCAGACGGTGACGATGCGGCTGTCGGCGGCCGTGACCCACGACATCGCCGCCGTCATCGACATGATCGAGACCTATGACGACCCCGACTATTCGGAGGTGATCCGCATCGCGCAGGAGCGCATGGGCCTGAAGATCGACCTGCTGCCGCCCGACCCGCTGCCGGCCCCGGGGCCGAAGCCGTTCTTCTCGATCCTCGACCAGGCGCTCAGCGACGAGATCGTCAAGCAGATCAACCGGCCGTTCTGGCTCGACACGGTCGGCAACTCCAACATCGTCGAGATCCGCGTCCAGCTCGAGCACAACGTGCTGCGGGTCTTCGCCCGCCGCAGCAGCGCCTACGCCTCCAACTCGCACATCTTCCTGCTGTGGATGATCGGCACCTCGCTGGTGCTGCTCGCCTTCGCCGTCGCCTTCCTGCGGAACCAGATCAAGCCGATCCTGGCGCTGGCGGAGGCCGCCGAGAGCTTCGGCAAGGGCCGGCCCATGCCGGCCGGCTTCCAGCCGCGCGGCGCCGACGAGGTGCGCCGCGCCGGCAAGGCCTTCATCCAGATGCGCGAGCGCATCGAGCGCCAGATCGAGCAGCGCACGGCCATGCTCACCGGCATCAGCCACGACCTGCGCACCATCCTCACCCGCTTCAAGCTGCAGCTCGCGCTGCGCGGCGCCAAGATCGACGTCGAGGCGCTGAACCAGGACATCGACGACATGCAGTCGATGCTGGAAGGCTACCTCGCCTTCGCCCGCGGCGAGGCGGCCGAGGACACCGGCGCCTTCGACCTCGACGAGTATTTCGGCAAGCTGCGCGAGGAGGCGCGGCTGCGCAAGCGCAAGCTGACCATCGAGCTGATCGGCGAGCCGGAGGTGCATGTGCGGCCCAACGCCTTCCGCCGCCTGCTGTCGAACCTGATCGGCAACGCCTTCCGTTATGCGAAAAACGTCAAGGTGACGGCGCGGCACACGCGCGGCACGCTCGCCGTCACCGTCGACGACGATGGCCCCGGCATTCCGGCCGAGCAGCGCGAGGAGGTGTTCCGCCCCTTCGTGCGGCTCGACACCGCGCGCAACCAGGATTCGACCGGCACCGGGCTCGGCCTGTCGATCGCCCGCGACATCGCCCGCAGCCACGGCGGCGACATCATGCTGGAGGACAGCCCGATGGGCGGCCTGCGCGCCGTCGTCAGGGTGCCGGCCTGACGGCCGGGCGGGCTTCCGCGAAGCCGGCGATCGCGCCGATCAGCTCGTCCCAGGCCCGGTTGCCCGGCACGATGATGTGGTCGGACGTGTCGAGCATGACGAACTCCGCGCCGCGGATGCCGGCGGCGATCTCGCGCCCCTGGTCGAGCGGCTGCACGCCGTCGCCGCGCGAATGCAGCACCAGCGTCGGCACCTCGATGCGCTCCAGAAGCGCCGTGACGTCGAACTCGTCGATCGCCTTGCGCAGCAGCGCGGCGTTCTCCGGCGTCGTCGTCAGGCTCTGCAGCGAGGCGAAGGAGGCGATCTGCTCGCGCGAGGCCTCCGGCATGAAGATCGACGAGAAGGCCTGCATGAACGGGCTGTCCGGCTTGCCCCAGCCGTGGCGGATCAGGGTCAGCATCGCCTCGCCCTGCTCGCGCTCGGCCGCCGCCATCCGCACCAGCCGCCCCTTGTGGTAGCCGCCCTGCAGCACCAGCCGGGCGACGCGGCCGGGATGCCGCGCTGCGTAGGCGATGGCGATCGGCGCGCCCTGCGAGGCGCCGTAGAGCGTGAAGCCGTCGACGCCGGCGGCGTCGACGGCGGCCTCGAGGTCGGCCACGAAGGCGTCGAGCGAGAAGTTCGCCACCGCCCGGTCGGACAGGCCGTTGCCGCGCTGGTCGTAGCGCACGAGGTGGAAGCGCTCGCCGAGGGCTGCGAGGAACGGCCGCCAGATCGGGCTCTGCCAGTCGTGCTCCAGATGGGTGAGCCAGTGGCCGGCCTTGACCAGCGGCAGGCCCGCGCCCGAGGTGGCGAGCGCGATGCGGGTGCCGTCGCGTGAATGGCAGAACATCACGCGCTGGCGCTGGCCGGGCGCCTCGGCCGCCGGAGCGGGTAGCGGGCGCGCCCCGCCCGCGTCGGTCTCGACCGGCGCGACGAAGCGGAAGCCGCGCCGCGGCACGGTGCGGATGAATTCCTGCCGCGTGCCGTCGTCGCCCAATGCAGCCCGCGCGGCGCTGATGCGGGCGTCGATCGCCGAATCCGAGACGATCCGGCCGCCCCAGACCTTGTCGATCAGCTCGTCGCGCGAGACGACGCGGCCGCCGCTCTCGGCGAGCAGGCGCAAGAGGTCGAACACCTGCGGCTCCAGCGGCCGCGCGACGCCGTCGGTCGACAGCTCCATCCTGTCGATCGAAAGCTCATGCCTGCCGAAGCGGTGGCGCATCGCCCTGCCCGAAACCTTTGCCTTGCCCCTCGGTGGGCAAGATACAACGACAAGACAAGGAAACGGCAAGGAGATCGTCAAGCGCGGCCGCGCCGGGCCGGCCATCCTGCACGGGCAATCGGCAGGGAGAACGGCGATGGCACAGGTCAGGCAACACGAGATCCGGCGGCGCGCGGACGGCTCGATCGACACCGGCTTCTACGCCGCGCGGGCGCAGGCCCTGCGGAAAGCAGAGATCGCGGAAACCGGCCGCCGCCTTGCGGCGCTGGTCGCGCGGCTGAAAGCGGCGCTCCGCGTGCGCGGCGCACGTTAGGCGCACCGCGCCAGCTCGTTGAACGGCGATCCTAGCCGTCGGCCCTGTGCCTGGGCTTTCGCCCGGCGCTCAGCGACATCGGCTCCCGCGCCCCGGGCCTGGGCTCCTCGAGAAGTTTCGCCGGCCTCACGCCCAAAGCCTTCGCAAAAGCGTCCAGCCTGTCGATCGTGACGTTCTCGGAGCCGCGTTCGACGCGTCCGACATAGGAGCGGTCGGTGGCCGATTCGAAAGCCAGCCGTTCCTGCGACATGCCTCTCTCAACCCTCAGGCTGCGGAGGTTCCAACCGATGATCTTGCGCACGTCCATCACGGGCGCAGGAAGCCCAAATGCGGCTTGACAATCGACGGATTGACAGTCCCCTATTTATTCCGCATGGAATGCCGGGCGCCGGCCGACCGCCTGCGGACTTGGGGAAGACATGAAGATCACGGCGGGAATCATCGGACCTGTCCCCCGGAGCGCCCTGAGGTCCGGGCACGACCGGACCGGCGCGGCTTAGAACAGCCGGCCGCCGTTGGGCACCGGCCGCTCGATCGCGGCGAGCACGACCTCGCCGTCGGCGTCGGGCAGGCCAAGCGTGAGCACTTCCGACATGAACTTGCCGATCTGGCGCGGCGGGAAGTTGACGACCGCCATCACCTGGCGGCCGACGAGCGTCTCCGGCGCATAGTATCTGGTGATCTGCGCGGACGACTTCTTCACGCCAATCGCCGGGCCGAAATCGATCCTGAGCTTGATTGCCGGCTTGCGCGCCTCCGGGAAGGGCTCGGCCTCGACGATGGTGCCGACGCGGATGTCGACCCTGTCGAAATCAGGAAAGCCGATCTCCGGCTTGCGCTCCTGCGAGGCCATGGCGTCAGGCGTTGCCGTGCGTCTCGAACAGCACGTTGGCGAGCGCGTCGCGCGCCGACAGGCCCGACCAGACGACGAACTGGAACGCCTGGAAGTAGCACTCGCAGGCCTCCAGCGCGCTGTTGAGCAGCACCTCGACCTGCGCGCTGGTCGGCTCGGCGCCGCCGGCCAGCAGCAGCGAGTGGCGGAACATGATCGCGCCCTCCTGCTCCCACAGGTCGAAATGGCCGAACAGCATCTGCTCGTTGATGACCGACAGGAGCCGCATCACCTCCAGCGTGCGCGTCTCCGGCACCTTCAGGTCGAAGGCGCAGGCCAGATGCAGCGCCTCGAAATCCTCCATCCACGAGAACGACACGTGGTAGTCGGTCCAGTTGCCGGCGACCGATATGGCGATCTCGTCGTCGCCGGTCCGCTCGAACGCCCAGTCGTTGGACTGCGCGACGTGCTCGATGACGTCCACGGGGTGCAGTTCGCGGGCGATTTCGAGTTCGATGAGGCTCAAGGCAATGCTTCTCCATCGGTCGGGCGCGAAAGGACGCGGACCCGCACTGGCAAACGCGGCGACCCCGGGGCTGGCCCGGACTTGAAGGGATGACGCAAAACCTGAATTCGGTCCGCCGCCCCACCGGCGGAACGCGTTACGAATCACGTAACAAATTCAGTCTATTGAAGCGGAGTCGCGTGACCAGCCCCTTTTTCGGGCCGCGCCCGGCTGGCGTGTGGATAGCAGCCGCGGCCGCCGCCGCGACTTTCGCGCAAGCGATTCACCGCAAAGCGTTTTTCGCCGCCGCCAGCTTGTGGACAGAGGTCCGGATTATTTTTTCGTGCGGCCCTTCGGCGCGGCCTCGGACGCGGCGGAAGCCGCCTCGCCGCCGAGCTTCGCCTCCAGCGCGGCGATGCGCGCGGACAGCTTCTCGTTCTCGGCGCGCGCCTTGACGGCCATCTCGCGGACGGCCTCGAACTCCTCGCGCTGCACGATCTCCATCGAGTTCAGCAGCCGCTCGGCCTGCGCGCGGAAGGCGGTCTCCACCTCGCGCCGCACGCCCTGCGCCGCCCCGGCGGCGTCTGTGAGCAGCTTCGCGAACTCGTCGAGGATGCGGTTGGGTCCGGTGGTCGTCATGGCGCTCGCCTCTTGTTCCTCGAAATGACCTAGGCGCGCGCAGGCCGGATTGCAAGGCGGCGGGGTCGCCTTGACCTCGCGGATGCCTGCGCGCATGGTCCGCGCGCTTCGCCCCGCATGATGGAAACCGGATGGCCGACACGCTGACCCTGACGCTCGCCGCGCTCGCCTTCCCGGACATCGACCCGGTCATCGTCCAGCTCGGCCCCGTCGCCATCCGCTGGTACGGCCTGGGCTACGTCGTCGGCATCCTGTTCGCCTGGTGGTACTCACGCAGGATCGTCTCGACGCCGCGGCTGTGGGCGGAGGGCACGCCGGCGATGAAACCGGCCGACATCGACGACTTCCTGCTGTGGGCGGCCCTCGGCGTCGTGCTGGGCGGCCGCCTCGGCTACGTGCTGTTCTACGATCTCGACCGCTATCTGTCCGAGCCGGCGGCGATCTTCGCCGTCTGGTCGGGCGGCATGTCCTTCCACGGCGGCATGCTCGGCGTGATCGTCGCGATGGTGCTGTTCGCCCGCACGCGCGGCATCCATGTCTGGAGCCTGTTCGATACGATCGCGGCCGGCGTGCCGGTGGGCCTCGGCGTCGTGCGCGTCGCCAACTTCATCAATTCCGAGCTGTGGGGCCGCGTCACAGACGCTCCCTGGGGCGTGGTCTTCCCCAATGGCGGGCCGTTTCCGCGCCATCCGAGCCAGCTCTACGAGGCGGGGCTGGAGGGCATCGTCCTGTTCTCCGTGCTGTGGCTGCTGGTCTGGAAGGCCGGCATGCTGAAGCGGCCGCGCTTCGTCGGCGGCGCCTTCATCGCCGGCTACGGCCTCTCCCGCATCTTCGTCGAATTCTTCCGCATGCCCGACGCGCAGCTCGGCTACCTCGCCGGCGGCTGGTTGACCATGGGCATGGTGCTGTCGCTGCCGATGGTGCTGGCCGGCGCCTGGGCGATGGCGACGGCGCGACAGGCCGCTCCGCAACCGGCGCAATGACCGCCTTGAAGGAGCGGATCCTGCGCCGGATCGAGGCCGCCGGCCCGATCGGCATCGCCGACTACATGGCGACCTGCCTGTTCGACCCCGACCACGGCTACTACACCACCCGCGAGCCCTTCGGCGCGGCGGGCGACTTCACCACCGCGCCCGAGATCAGCCAGATGTTCGGCGAGCTGCTGGCAGCATGGCTCGTCGCGGCCTGGCGCGAGGCCGGCTCGCCCCCGGACGCCGTCGTCGCCGAGATCGGGCCGGGACGCGGCACGATGATGAAGGACATGGCCCGCACGGTGGCAAAGCTGGCGCCGGATCTGGCGGCTTCCGCCCGCTTCGCGCTGGTCGAGGCGAGCCCGCGCCTGCGCGTGGTGCAGCGCGCCACGCTCGCCGGCGCCGGCCCGGCCTTCGCCTGGCACGACACGGTGGCGACGCTCCCCGCCGGGCCGCTCCTCGTCGCCGCCAACGAACTGTTCGACGCGCTGCCGATGCGCCAGTTCGTCAAGACCGCCTCCGGCTGGCGCGAGCGCGTCGTCGGCATCGGACCGGACGGCGGCCTCGCCTTCATGGCAGGCACGGCCGGCATCGACCCGGCTTTGCTGCCGCCGGACGCAGATGCGGCCCTCCCCGGCGCCATCGTCGAGGTCGCGCCCGCGCGGGAAGCCTTGATGGAAACCATCGCCGAGCGGCTCGCCACACAGGGCGGCGCCGGCCTGTTCGTCGACTACGGCTATGTCGGCCCGGCGCTGGGCGACACGCTGCAGGCGCTGCGCCGCCACCGCTACGACGACCCGCTCGCCGCGCCCGGCGAGGCGGACCTGACGTCGCATGTCGATTTCGCCCCGCTCGGGGCGGCCGCGAAACGCCACGGCCTGTCGGTCGCGATCGCCGCACAGGGCGATTTCCTGCTCGGCCTCGGCCTCGCCGAGCGCGCCGGCGCGCTCGGCGCGCAGCAGGACGAGGCCGGCCGCGAGCGTATCCGGCAGGCCGTCGAGCGACTGGCCGGCCCGGCCGGAATGGGCAGCCTTTTCAAGGTGATGAGCGTCCGCGCCGCAAGCGCCGGAGCAAACCGTTCCCCGCTTGGCGATTGACTTGGAGCCACCCCTGCCCCACCATTCCGACGCAAACGGGGGATCCCGGATGCCCCGGTCCGGACACGCGGCCGAGGGTGCCGCAGGCTCCCCGAAGGGACAAAAGGCGGCCATGCTCGAAACTGTACGACCGGACCCGCTCCGGTCTCCGGTGCTGGACGAATTCGCGCCGAACGGCGTCCGGCACGGCTTCTTCACGCGCCGCGGCGGCGTGTCCGAAGGCATCTATGCCGGGCTGAACGTCGGCGTCGGCTCGAAGGACGATCCCGTCCGCGTCGCCGAGAATCGCGGCCGCGTCGCCGGCTGGATGGGCGTTTCGCCCGAGCGGCTGGTGACGCTCTACCAGGTCCATTCGCCCGACGTGATCGTGGTCGAGCGCCCCTTCTCCGGCGAGCGCCCGAAAGCCGACGCCATGGTGACCGACCGGCCCGGGCTGGCGCTCGGCGTGCTCGCCGCAGACTGCGGCCCGGTGCTCTATGCCGACCCGCAGGCGCGCGTCGTCGGCGCGGCCCATGCCGGCTGGAAGGGCGCCTTCACCGGGGTGCTGGAGGCGACCGTCGAGGCGATGGAGCGGCTCGGCGCCCGGCGCGAGCGCATCGCCGCCGTGCTCGGCCCCTCGATCGGGCCGGAAAGCTACGAGGTCGGCCCGGAGTTCATCGAGCGCTTCCGCGCCGCCGACCCGGCCAACGAGGCCTATTTCGCGCCCTCGGCCCGGCCGGGCCATTTCATGTTCGACCTCAACCGCTACACGCTCGACCGGCTCGCCGCCGCCGGCGTGGCCGCATCGAGCCTCGGCCGCTGCACCTATGCGGACGAGGCGCTGTTCTATTCCTACCGCCGCACGACGCATCGCGGCGAGCCCGACTACGGTCGGCAGGTTTCGGCGATCGCACTGGAGGAGCTCTGATGGCACTGCATTTCGAGCGGGCAGAATATGACGCGCGCAGGGACAGGCTGGTCATGGAGATGGCCGACCAGAAGCTCGACGCCGTGCTGCTGTTCGCGCAGGAGAGCATGTACTGGCTGACCGGCTACGACACGTTCGGCTACTGCTTCTTCCAGTGCCTGGTGGTGAAGGCCGACGGCTCGATGGTGCTGATGACGCGCTCGGCCGACCTCAGGCAGGCGCGCCACACCTCGACGCTGGACAACATAGTGGTCTGGGCCGACCGCGACAACGCCAACCCGGCGATCGACCTGCGCAACCTGCTCAACGACCTCGACCTGCTCGGCTGCCGCATCGGCGTCGAATACGACACGCACGGCCTGACCGGCCGCAACGCCCACCTGCTCGACGACCAGTTGAAGACCTTCGGCACGATCGCCGACATCTCCGGGCTGGTCGGCCGCCTGCGACTGGTCAAGAGCCCGGCCGAGGTGAAGAAAGCGGAGAGGGCCGCCGCGCTCTCCGACGATGCGCTCGACGCGGCGCTGCCGCTCATCAAGCAGGGCGGCGACGAGGGCGAGATCCTGGCCGCCATGCAGGGCGCCGTATTCGCCGGCGGCGGCGACTACCCGGCCAACGAGTTCATCATCGGCTCCGGCGTCGACGCGCTGCTGTGCCGCTACAAGGCCGGCCGCCGCAAGCTCACCAAGAACGACCAGCTCACGCTCGAATGGGCCGGCGTCTTCCACCACTACCACGCGCCGATGATGCGCACGGTGCTCGTCGGCAAGGTCTCCAAGCGCCATCAGGAGCTCTACGACGCGGCGCGCGAGGCACTGGAAGCGGTGGAGAAGGCGATGGCGGCCGGCCGCACCTTCGGCGACGTCTTCGACGCGCATGCCAAAGTGATGGAGGCGCACGGCCTGACCCGCCACCGGCTCAACGCCTGCGGCTACTCGGTCGGCGCCCGCTTCAGCCCGTCCTGGATGGACGAGCCGATGTTCTATGCCGGCAACCCGGTCGAGATCGCACCGTCGATGACGCTGTTCGCCCACATGATCATCATGGATTCCGACAGCGAGACGGCGATGACGCTGGGCCGCACCTACCTCACCACCGACGGCGCGCCCAAGCCGCTGTCGCGGCATGATCTCGACTTGATCGTGCGTTGAGGCCATAGTCGCGCCTCGCCGACTGGCCATCGGGACGGCCGCGGCGA
>JAFKJY010000029.1 GCA_017305835.1 Hyphomicrobiales bacterium | reverse complement strand
CAGCGCGCGGCGAGGTCGTTGATCGTTCTTGGCATGAGGGTGTTCTCCACGGCTTGGCAGCCGGTTCGGTCTGTTGGACAATGAGAAATAGTGCAAGGCGCGCGTCCGTGCGCGGGGAGGGAGCCGTGACCGATTTTTCCAGGATTTATGCCCGCGCCGCCGAGCGCAAGGGCGGCGAGGCGGTGCTGAAGAGCCTGCTGCCGGCCGCGCCCGACAATGCTTCGCTCGCCGCGCTCGGCGACGACAGGGTCCTGTCGACCATGGCCAAGCGGGTGTTCTCGGCCGGCTTCGTGTGGAGCGTGATCGAGCAGAAATGGCCGGGTTTCGAGGAGGCTTTCCTCGGCTTCGAGCCGAAGCGGCTGCTGTTCCAGCCCGACGATTTCTGGCACGACCTGGCGAGCGACAAGCGCATCGTGCGCAACCCGCAGAAGATCCGCTCGGTCAGGGACAACGCCGCCTTCGTCGAGCGTGTCTCGAAGGAGCATGGCGGCTTCGGGAAGTTCCTCGCGGCGTGGCCGGCCGACGACCAGGCGGGGCTGACGGCGCTGCTCGGCAAGCAGGGCAGCCGGCTCGGCGGCAACACCGGCCAATACCTGCTGCGCTGGCTCGGCTGGGACGCCTACATATTGTCGAGCGACATGGTGGCGGCGATGCGCGACGAGGGGCTCGACATCGCCGAGGCGCCGAGCTCGAAGAAGGACCTCGCCGCGATCCAGCAGCGGATGAACGAATGGCACAGGCAGAGCGGGCTGCCCTACATGCACCTGTCGCGCATCCTGTCCATGTCGATCGGCGTCAACCGCCCGGCCGAGGAACTGCGCAGCTACATGGGCGGGGACGAGTAGGGCCGGTCGCCGCTCCATGGTCCAAAGGTTCGGCATTGCCGGTCGTTGCGGCGCGGGCTAGACGATCCCCATGACCGACGCTCCGCCTTCCACCTTGCGAATCGCCATCGCCCAGTTGAACCCGACCGTCGGCGACATTGCCGGCAACCTCGCCAAGGCGAGGGCGGCGCGCGCCGATGCGGCAAAGCAGGGCGCCGATTTAGTGCTGTTCACCGAGCTGTTCATCGCCGGCTATCCGCCCGAAGACCTTGTGCTGAAGCCCGCCTTCCTTGCCGCCTGCGAGCGCGCGGTGAAGGATCTGGCCGCCGACACGGCCGATGGCGGGCCGGGGGTGGTGGTCGGCACGCCGCTGAAGCGCAAGAGCGGCGTCCACAACTCGATCGTGGTGGCCGACGGCGGCAAGGTGATCGCCGAGCGCTACAAGATCGACCTGCCAAACTACGGCGAGTTCGACGAGAAGCGCGTGTTCCAGCCGGGGCCGAACATGCCGGGGCCGATCAATTTTCGCGGCGTGCGGCTCGGCATCCCGATCTGCGAGGACATCTGGGGCGAGCTCGGCGTCTGCGAGACGCTGGCCGAGAGCGGCGCAGAGATCCTGCTGGTGCCGAACGGCTCGCCCTACCATCGGGGCAAGGTGGACATCCGCCACCAGGTGGCGATCCGACAGGTGATCGAGACCGGCCTGCCGCTGATCTACGCCAACCAACTCGGCGGGCAGGACGAGCTCGTCTTCGACGGCGCCTCCTTCGCGATTCAAGCCGACCGCTCGCTCGCCTTCCAGATGAGCCAGTTCGAGGAGACGCTCGCCGTCACCACCTGGAAGCGCGGCGACGCCGACGACGAGCCGGAGGGCTGGTTCTGCGAGGCCGGGCCGATGTCGAAGGTGCCGGAGAAGGAGGAGGCGGACTACCGCGCCTGCCTGCTCGGCCTGCGCGACTACGTCAACAAGAACGGTTTCTCCAGCGTCGTGCTCGGGCTGTCGGGCGGCATCGATTCGGCGATCTGCGCCGCGCTCGCCGTCGACGCGCTCGGCGAGGAGCGCGTGCGCTGCGTGATGATGCCTTATCGCTACACCTCGAAGGATTCGCTCAAGGACGCCGAGGACTGCGCCCGCGCCCTCGGCTGCCGCTACGACATCGTGCCGATCTTCGAGCCGGTGGAAGGCTTCCTGCACGCGCTGTCGCAGCTCTTCGAGGGCACCAACGAGGGCATCACCGAGGAGAATTTGCAGAGCCGCGCCCGCGGCACGATCCTGATGGCGATCTCCAACAAGTTCGGCTCGATGGTGGTGACTACCGGCAACAAGAGCGAGATGTCGGTCGGCTACGCCACGCTCTACGGCGACATGAACGGCGGCTTCAACCCGATCAAGGACCTCTACAAGATGCAGGTCTACGCGCTGTCGCGCTGGCGCAACGCGCATGTGCCGCCCTCCGCGCTCGGGCCGACGGGCGAGGTGATCCCGGCCAACATCATCGACAAGGCGCCGTCGGCGGAGCTGCGCGAGAACCAGACCGACCAGGATTCGCTGCCGCCCTATCCGGTGCTGGACGACATCCTCGAATGCCTCGTCGAGAACGAGATGGGCGTCGACGAGATCGTGGCGCGGGGCCACGACGCGGCCACCGTGCGCCGCGTCGAGCACCTGCTCTACGTCGCCGAATACAAGCGTCGGCAGGCCGCGCCCGGCGTGAAGATCACAAAGAAGAACTTCGGCCGCGACCGCCGCTACCCGATCACCAACCGTTTTCGCGACCGCGGCTGAGCTCCGAATGGAGATCGTGTTCGATCCTTCGCGGCTGGATTTCGCGCGGACGTCGGAACTGCTCAGGGCCACCTACTGGGGCGGCGCTCGTACTGACAAACTCAATCGCCGCGCCTTCGCCAATTCGATCTGCGCGATCGCGCTCGTCGACGGGCGGCAGGCCGGCTTCGCGCGCGCCTCGGGCGACCGGACGCTGTTTGCCCGCATCTCGGACGTGATCGTCTGGCCGGAGCACCGGGGCAGGGGGATCGGCAAGGCGCTGGTGGCGGCGCTGCTCGCCCATCCGGAGTTGCGCACGGTCACCACCTGGACGCTGAACACGTCCGACGCGCACGGGCTCTACGAGGCGTTCGGGTTCCGGCGCAGCCGCGACGGCAACGAGATGCGGCTCGACCGTCCGGGCGCCGGGGCGTGAGCTTCCTCGGCTTCATCCGGGCCAATTTCCGCTGGCTCGCCGGCGGCTTCCTGCTCACCTATTTCTCGACCTTCGGGCAGACCTATTTCATCGCGATCTCGGCGGGGCAGATCCGGGCCGAATACGGACTGTCGCATGGCGGCTTCGGCACGCTGTTCATGATCGCCACGCTCGGAAGCGCGCTCACCATGCCTTATGTCGGGCAGATGGTGGACCGGCTGTCGGCGAAGGCCGTCACGCTGATCATCGTGCCGGTATTCGCGCTCGCCTGCGTGCTAATGGCGATGTCGCACAGCGTCGTCCTGCTGGCCTTCTCGATCTATCTGCTGCGGCTGCTCGGGCCCGGCATGATGAACCAGAACGCGCTGACGGCCGCCGCCCGCTGGTTCAGCGCGCAGCGCGGGCGCGCCATGGCGCTGACGGCGATCGGCGGCAACGGCAGCGAGGCGACCATCCCCTTCCTGTTCGTGATCGTCGCCAACCTGATCGGCTGGCGCAACGGCTGGCTGGTGGCGGCGGCGATCCTCGTCGTGGTGGCGCTGCCGGCGATCGCCTGGCTGCTGCGTACCGATCGCGTGCCGCAACATACGGACGTCGCGCCGAAGAAGGCGCCGGTGCGCGACTGGACGCGCCGCGAGGTGCTGCGCGACCCGCTGTTCTACCTCATCCTGTTCGGCACGATGGCGCCGGGCTTCATCGGCACCACCGTCTCCTTCCATCAGGTCTACCTCGTCCACCTGCGCGGCTGGTCGCTCGAGCTGTTCGCCTCGGCCTTCACGGTGATGGCGGCTTCGACGGTGGGCGCGGCACTCATATGCGGCCAGCTCGTCGACCGCTTCAGCGCGGTGCGCATCCTGCCGGTCTTCCTAGTGCCGGTGTCGTTCGGGTCGCTGATCCTCGCGCTCTTCACCGGCGAGTGGAGCGCCTTCGCCTTCATGGCGCTGGCGGGCATGAGCTACGGCTGCTCGGGCACGATCATGGGGGCGGTCTGGCCGGAGGTCTACGGCACGGCGCATCTGGGCGCGATCCGGGCGATGATGGCCTCGGTCAACGTGCTCGGCACGGCGATCGGCCCCGGCCTGACCGGCATCCTGATCGACCTCGGCGTCGACCTGCCGGTGCAGGTCGGCGCCATGAGCGCCTATGCGTTCACCGCCTGCCTCGCCATGGTCTACGTCTCGCGCCGGCTGACGGCGCGGCTTGCCGCGTCGGCGGCAACGCGATAGTCCCGGCGCCATGACCGCCACCGTCCGCTTCGCGCCGTCGCCCACCGGCCGCATCCATATCGGCAATGCGCGCACGGCGCTGTTCAACTGGCTGTTCGCGCAGCAGCGCGGCGGGCGCTTCATCCTGCGCTTCGACGACACCGACCTCGCCCGCTCGCGACGCGAATATGCCGATGGGATCGAGCGCGACCTCGGCTGGCTCGGCATCCGGCCGGATGCGGTGCACCGGCAGTCGGAGCGTTTCGCGGTCTACGACGCGGCAGTGGCGAAGCTGAAGGCGGCAGGGCTGCTCTATGCCTGCTACGAGACGGCCGAGGAGCTGGAACTGCGCCGCAAGGTGCGTCTGTCGCGAAAGCTGCCGCCGGTCTACGGCCGCGAGGCGCTGCGGCTGACGGACGCGGAGCGCGGCGCGCTGGAGGCGCAGGGCCGCAAGCCGCACTGGCGCTTCCTGCTGCCGAATTTCGAGGCCGATCCGTTCGCGCCGCGCCGCACGGAGGTCACCTGGGACGATCTCTGCCGGGGGCCGCAGACGGTCGACCTCGCCTCGCTGTCGGACCCCGTTCTGGTGCGCGAGGACGGCACCTATCTCTACACGCTGCCGTCGGTCGCCGACGACGTCGAGATGGGCATCAGCCACGTCATCCGCGGCGACGACCACGTGACCAACACCGGCGCGCAGATCGCGCTGTTCCGGGCGCTGGGGGCCGAGCCGCCGGCCTTCGGCCATCACAACCTCCTGACCACCTCGACCGGCGAGGGCCTGTCGAAGCGCACCGGCGCGCTGTCGATCGAGGGTCTGCGCGAGGACGGCATCGAGGCGATGTCGGTCGCCTCGCTGGCGGTGCTGATCGGCTCGTCGGAGGCCGTGACGGCGGCGCGCAGCCTCGACGAGCTGGCCGCCCGTTTCGACATCGCCGCCGCCTCGAGGGGCGCGGCGAAGTTCAATCCGGCCGAGCTGCCGGTGCTCAACCGCGCGCTGCTGCGCGAGGCGCCCTTCGACGAGGTCGCGGAACGGCTGGCGGCATTGGGCATTTCGGGCCCGAAGGCGGAGCCGTTCTGGCTGGCGGTGCGGGACAACGTCTCGCGGCTGTCGGAGGCGGTTGGCTGGTGGGCCATCGTGGCAAACGGCGCGCCGGGGCCGCAGAGAATAGCGGAGGCCGACCGGGATTTCGTGCGCGAGGCGTTCGACCTGCTGCCGGCCGAGCCGTGGGACGCGGCGACGTTCAAGGCGTGGACGGAGGCCGTGAAGCGGGCGAGCGGGCGTTCCGGCAAGCAGCTCTTCGGGCCGCTGCGGCTGGCGCTGACGGGTCACGACCACGGGCCGGCGCTGGCCGAACTGCTGCCGCTGATGGGCAGGGAAAGCGTGCTCGCGCGGAGGCCCTGAACGCTACTGGCGTCGGGCCGGAGATCTCAGGTCGATCGTCTCGTCGGGATCGGGCAGGAATTTCGGGCCGACCACCCGCACGTTGCGCTTGGGCGCCGGTTCGGCGTCGAGGCTGGACGTCTTCTCGCCGCTCGGCTCGGCGACGGCGGCATGCTTCTCCCCGGCTTTCGGCAGCATCGGCACGGCGACCACCGAACCTTCGGACGAGACCGGCGTGATTTCGGGAGCCGGCGCGGCGGCCTGCGTCTGCGCTGCCGGATCGTCGGGCAGCGGCTGCTGGCCGGCGACGACCGAAAAACCCTTCTGCGGGTTGCAGCCGCAGGTGAGCGGCCGCTGGTAGCCGGCCTTCTTGTAGAGCAGGGCGGAGGGGAGCGCCGAGTAGGGCGCGCCGGTGCGGCCCGACATCATCGTCGTGCCGTCCTCGCCCGAGGCCCGGTCGTAGTAGAGCTCGACCTCGGTGCCCGGGCAGGCCGCCTCGCAGCGCTGCTGGTCGCTGGTGAAATTGGCCTCGGTGGTCGAATAGGCGATTGGGAAGTAGTAGCCGTCGCAGGTGCGCACGCAGAGCGCGCGGCTCGGCGCGGCCTTCGCCTGGCGCAGGCCGTCGCTCGCCGGCGCGGCAGCGTCCGCCGGCTTCTCGCCGAACAGGTTGTCGTAGAGCGCGGGCTTCTGCTGGCGCTTCGGCTGCGGCAGCGCGCTGGTGCGCACCTCGCCGGCGTCGTCCTTGCAGCCGCTGCGCTGATACGTGGCCAGCAGCCGCGCGCGCTCGGCGGCGTCCGGCCCGCCGCGCAGCCCGGCGCGGCTCTGCTGGAGCGAGGCGAGGTTGGATTCCATGCGCCGCACGGTCGATTGCAGCGAGCCGCACTGGCTGCGCAGCACGCTCATGAAGCCCGAGCAGCCGGCATTGGCGAGCTGGGCCTGCACCTTCTGCAATTCGATCTGCTGGGCGCGGATGGCGCGGTCGTAGCGGCGGGCGTCGCGCGGCTCCCCGCCGGCCCCGGCGAGCTGGCGCTCGATCTGGCGGCAGGTGGCCGGCCCGGCGTCGGCGGGAACGGCGGCGAAGGCCGCGACGAGCGCGGCCAGCCCGAGCGGCGCGAGCCGGCGCACCAAGCGCCGCGGCAGTCCCCGACCTCCGGATATGACAACCATCCGTCCGCGCCCCTCGTTGCGTCTCCTTCCGAGTAGCGCGGCGTGGTTAATCTTCTGTTGACGAATGGCAACCGCTCAGGCGCGCGGCGCGGCATCCTGGGCGCGGTGGTCGGCCTCGACGACCGCCAGCGCGGTCATGTTGACGACGCCGCGCGACGTCACCGACGGCGTCAGGATGTGGGCGGGGCGGGCCGCGCCCAGCAGGATCGGCCCGACATGCAGCGCATCCGTCATCGCCTTGATCGTGTTGAGCGCGATGTTGGCGGCGTCGAGCCCGGGGAACACCAGCAGGTTGGCCTCGCCGGTCAGCGTCGAATGCGGGAAGACGCGGCGGCGGAGTTGTTCGGACAGGGCCGCGTCGCCATGCATCTCGCCGTCCGATTCGAGGTCGGGCGCGATCTCCTTCAGCCGCGCGGCGGCGGCCCGCATCTTCAGCGCGCTCGGCGTGTCGCGCGAGCCGAAGTCGGAATGCGACAGGAGCGCGGCCTTGGGCTCGATGCCGAAGCGGCGGATCTCCTCGGCCGCCAGCATGGTCATCTCGACGACCTCGTCCGCCGTCGGGTCGAGCGTGACGTAGGTGTCGGTCAGGAAGGTGATGCCGCGCTGCATGATGAGCAGTGACAGCGCCGAGAAGTCGCGCACGCCCTCGCGCCGGCCGATGATCAGGTCGACATTGCGCAGGTTGCGCTCGAAGCGGCCTTCCAGCCCGCAGATGACGGCATCGGCCTCGCCGCGCACGACGGCGAGCGCGCCGATCACGGTCGTGTTGGTGCGCACCATCGTGCGCGCCGCCTCCTGGTTGACGCCGCGGCGGCCGCCGAGCTCGATCAGATGCTCGACATAGCCGCGGTAGCGCGGATCGTCCTCCGGGTTGACGATCTCGAAGTCCTTGCCGGGGCGGATCTTCAGCCCGTAGCGCTTCAGCCGCGTCTCGACGACGTGCGGGCGGCCGACGATGATCGGCTGGGCGATGCCTTCCTCCAGCACGACCTGGGCGGCGCGCAGCACGCGCTCGTCCTCGCCGTCGGCGTAGATGACGCGCTTGACCTTCGCCGCCTTGGCCATCGAGAAGACCGGCTTCATCAGCAGGCCGGAGCGGAAGACGAAGCGGTTCAACTGGTCGACATAGGCGTCCATGTCGGCGATCGGCCGCGTGGCGACGCCACTCTCCATCGCCGCCTTCGCCACCGCCGGCGCGATGCGCAGGATGAGGCGCGGGTCGAAGGGCGAGGGGATCAGGTAGTCCGGCCCGAAGATCGGCGTCTCGCCCGAATAGGCGCGGGCGGCGACGTCGGACGGCTCTTCGCGGGCGAGCGCGGCGATCGCACGCACCGCCGCCATCTTCATCTCCTCGTTGATGGCGCTGGCGCCGACGTCGAGCGCGCCGCGGAAGATGTAGGGGAAGCAGATGACGTTGTTGACCTGGTTGGGGAAATCCGACCGGCCGGTGCAGATCATCGCGTCGGGGCGGGCGGCGCGCGCCTTCTCCGGCATGATCTCGGGCGTCGGGTTGGCGAGCGCCAGGATCAGCGGCCGGTCCGCCATCTCCGAGAGCAGCTCTGGCTTGAGCACGCCGGCGGCGGAGAGGCCGAGGAAGATGTCGGCGCCGCCGATCACGTCGGCGAGCTTCCGCGCGTCGGTGTCCTTGAGGTAGGGCTCCTTCCAGCGGTCCATCTCCTCGACCCGGCCGCGGAAGGCGACGCCGTGGCGGTCGGTGAGCCAGATGTTCTCCGGCTTCGCGCCGAGCGAGACGAGCAGGTTGAGGCAGGCGAGTGCGGCCGCGCCAGCGCCCGACGAGACGATCTTGACGTCGGCGAGCTGCTTGCCGGCGAGCTCCAGCCCGTTGAGGACGGCGGCGCCGACGATGATCGCCGTGCCGTGCTGGTCGTCGTGGAAGACCGGGATGCCCATGCGGGCCTTCAGCCGCTCCTCGACCTCGAAGCACTCGGGCGCCTTGATGTCCTCGAGGTTGATGCCGCCGAAGGTCGGCTCCAGCGCCGCGATGGTCTCGACCATGCTGTCGATGGCGGGCGCGTCGATCTCGATGTCGAAGACGTTGATGCCGGCGAACTTCTTGAACAGAACCGCCTTGCCCTCCATCACCGGCTTGGAGGCGAGCGGGCCGATATTGCCGAGACCCAGCACGGCGGTGCCGTTGGAGATCACGGCGACGAGGTTGGCGCGGCCGGTGTAGTCGGCGGCAGTCGCCGGATCGTCGCGGATGGCGAGGCAGGGGGCGGCGACGCCCGGCGAATAGGCGAGAGCGAGGTCGCGCTGGTTGCCGAGCGGCTTGGTCGCCTGGATCTCCAGCTTGCCCGGCACCGGATGGCGATGGAAGAAGAGCGCGGCGTCCTCGAGGTCGGAGAGGCGCGCCGGTTTCTCGTTCATGTCGTCCACCTGTGGCTAGATCGTGCGGCGACGCGAAGCCGCCTGTCGCCGCACGATGACAGGAATGCCGGGCGGTCGATAGCCGACCCCGCCCGGAAACAGTTTCATGCTTTCGGGCACGCTGTCAGCGCGCCACGACCTTCTGGTTCTGCTCGCCGAGCCCGGCGATGCCGAGCCGCATGCGGTCGCCGACCTTCAGGTAGACCGGCGGCTTCTGGCCCATGCCGACGCCGGGAGGCGTGCCGGTGGTGATGACGTCGCCCGGTTCCAGCACCATGAACTGCGACAGGTAGGAGACGAGGTGCATGACCTTGAAGATCATCGTGCCCGTGCTGCCGCGCTGGGCGGGCTTGCCGTTGACGTCGAGGAACATGTCGAGCGCCTGCGGGTCGCCGACCTCGTCGGGCGTGACGATCCACGGGCCGAGCGGGCCGAAGGTGGGGCCGCCCTTGCCCTTGATCCACTGGCCGCCGCGCTCGAGCTGCCAGTTGCGCTCCGATACGTCGTTGCAGACGGCATAGCCGAGGATGTAGCCGGCCGCGTCCGCCTCGCTGACGAGGTCGCAGCGCTTGCCGATCACCACCGCCAGCTCGACTTCCCAGTCGAGCTTCTGCGAGCCGGGCGGCATCAGCACGTCGTCGTCCGGGCCGCACAGGCAGGACGGTGCCTTGGAGAAGACGATCGGCTCGGCCGGGATCGGCATGTTCGATTCGGCCGCGTGGTCGGCGTAGTTCAGCCCGATCGCGATGAAATGGCCGGTGCGCGACAGCGGCGCGCCGATGCGGGCGCCGGCCGGCAGCGCGGGCAGGCTCGCCGCGTCGGCCGCCTTCAGGCGCGCGACGAGCTCGGGCGACACCGTCTCGGGCGTGAAATCGCGCACGATCGAGGAAACGTCACGCGCCACGCCATTGGCGTCGAGGATTGCGGGCTTCTCCTGTCCGGCCGGACCAATACGCAGCAGTTTCAATTGCTTCCCCCAGTCTGTGAAAGTAAAGATGAAAAAGGCGGCGGTCAGAATGCGCCCGGGAAGAGACCCCCGTCAATGCGCAGGTTCTGGCCGGTCACGTAGCCGGCGCCGGCCGAGCACAGGAAGGCGCAGGCCTGGCCGAACTCCTCGGCGGTGCCGAGCCGGCCGGCCGGGATCTGCTCGGCCTGCCGGCGCGATTCGGCCTCGAAGGTGGTGTTGCCGTGCTCGGCGGCGTAGCGGATCGTGTTGCGGATGCGGTCGGTGTCGAACTTGCCGGGCAGCAGGTTGTTGATGGTCACGTTGCGGGCGGCGTAGCGGCGCGCCACGCCGCCGAGGAAGGCGGTGAGGCCGGCGCGCGCGCCCGACGACAGGTCCAGCCCGGCGATCGGCTGGTAGACCGACATCGAGGTGATGTTGACGATGCGGCCGAAGCCGCGCTCTGCCATGCCGTCGATGACGGCCTGGATCAGCTCGATCGGGGTGACCATGTTCTGCGTCACGCCCTCCAGCATGGCGGCGCGGTCGAGCTGGCGGAAGTCGCGCGGCGGCGGGCCGCCATTGTTGTTGACGAGGATGTCGACCTGCGGAAAGGCGGAGAGCAGCGCCTTCTGGCCGTCGCGGCTCGACACGTCGGCCGCGACCGTCTCGACCTTCACGCCGAAGCGCTTGCGCAGATCGTCCGCGGTGGCGGCGAGCGCAGCCTCGTCGCGGCCGTTGAGCACGAGGTCGCAGCCGGCTTCCGCGAGCGCCGTCGCGCAGCCCCGTCCGAGCCCGCGGCTCGATGCGCAGACGATCGCCGTCCTGCCGCGAATGCCGAGATCCATCGCTTTCCTCCATTGACCCAGGGCCGGACGTGTAGCCCGCACGGCAGCCATGCACAATGGTGCGCGGGGAGGGGCCGGACGGCATTCCGCATGGCCGGCTTGCATGGTAAGCGCGGGGCTTGCGCGGCAGAGGCCGCCGATTCCCGACAGGACCGCCGCCAGATGGCCGCCGAGGCGCCCGCGCCAGACTTCTTCGTCAAGCCGCCACGTTTCGAGCTGCGCATGTCGCTGATCTACGGGACGATGTTCATCCCGGCCGGCACCCACCTGCCGTTCTTCCCGCTCTGGCTGGAGCGCAGCGGGCTGGACGCCACGCAGATCGCCTTCGTGCTGTCGGCGCCGATGTTCCTGCGCATCGTCACGACGCCGTTCATCACCGCCTTCGCCGACAAGGTGCGCGAGCGCGCGCATGTGCTGATCGGCACGATCGCGCTCAGCCTGGTGCTGTCGCTCGGCTACCTGCCGCAGCCCGGCTACGTGGCGATCCTGCTGCTGTCGCTGGCGCTGCAGGTGTTCTGGTCGGCGCAGGCGCCGCTCGCCGATTCGCTGGCGCTGTCGGGCATGCGCCGCTTCGGCGTCGACTATGCGGGGATGCGCAAATGGGGCTCGGCCGCCTTCCTCGTCTCCACCCTCGCCGTCGGCGCCGTGCTCGGCGTCACCGGCGCCTGGGCGGTGCCGGCGATCATCACGGTCGGCTTCTGCGCGGCGCTGGCGGCCAGCTTCTTCGCGCCGCGGCTGGGCCGGCCGCGGCGCGCCTCGCCGCTGTCGGTCGGCACGATGGCCGAGGTGTCGGGCTCGCTGCTCGACCGGCGCTTCCTGCTGTTCGTGGCCGGCGCCGGCATCATCAACGCCAGCCACGGCCTGCTCAACGGCTTCGGCACGATCTACTGGACCGAGGTCGGCATCCCCGAATCGACCATCGGCCTGTTCTGGGCGACCGGGGTCGGCGCGGAGCTGGCGCTGATGATGTCGTTCCACCGCCTGTTCGGACGGCTGTCGGCACCGACGCTGCTGATGATCTCGGGCGGCGGGGCCATGGCGCGCTGGATCCTGCTGCCGCTGGTGGTGCCGCTCGGCGGCGGCGTGGGGGCGTTCTTCCTGATCCAGATGCTGCACGCGCTGTCGACCGGGCTGGGGCTGGTCGCGGTGCCGAAGCTGGTGGCCGAGATGATCGGCGAGGAGAAGATGGGCTCGGCGCAGAGCGTGGTGTTCCTCGGCAACAGCCTGACGATGGCGATCGTCACGCTCGCGGCCGGCCCGCTCTACCAGGTGATGGGTGTCGACGGCTTCTTCGTCATGGCGGCGACCGCGCTCGTCGGCCTGCTGATCGCGGCCGCCGTGCGGATCATCCCCACAAGGCCGGCGCCGGCGGAGAGATGACCGAGCCGGAATAGGCCAGCCCCGGCTCGCGGTCGCGGGCCAGAAGCAGCGGCCCGTCGAGGTCGACGAAGTCGGCGCCCTGCGCGAGCAACACGGCCGGCGCCATGGCGAGCGAGGTGCCGACCATGCAGCCGACCATGACGCCGAAGCCGAGCTCGCGGGCGCGGTCGCGCAGCAGGAGCGCGGCTGTCAGGCCGCCGGCCTTGTCGAGCTTGATGTTGACGGCGTCGTAGCGGCCGGCGAGCGCGGCGAGCCCCTCGACGGTGTGCAGGCTCTCGTCGGCGCAGACCGGCACCGGGCGGTCGACCGCGGCCAGCATGTCGTCGCGGCCGGCCGGCAGCGGCTGCTCGACCAGCGCGATGCCGAGCGAGGCGGCGGCCTGGAGGTTTTCGCGCAGGTTGGCTTCCGTCCAGCCCTCGTTGGCGTCGACGATGATGCGGCTTTGCGGCGCGCCGGCCACGACCGCGCGCATGCGGGCGATGTCGTCGCCGGCGCCGCCCACCTTGATCTTGAGCACGGGCCGGTGGGCGTTGGCGCGGGCCTGCGCGCCCATGGCGTCCGGGTCGGCGAGCGACAGCGTGAAGGCGGTCGTCAGCGGGCCGGGCACGGCCGCGCAGGCCGACGCCCAGGCAGGCCGCCCCGAAAGCTTCGCCTCGAGGTCCCACAGGGCGCAGTCGACGGCGTTGCGGGCAGCGCCCGGCTGCATGGCCTTCAGGAGGCCCGCACGGTCGATGCCGGAGGCAATCAGCGGGGCGGCCGCTTGAACCGCGGCGCGCACGCCGTCGAGCGATTCGCCGTAGCGCGCATAGGGCACGCACTCGCCGCGGCTGGCCGCGCCGTCCTGCCGGATCGTGCAGACGACGACGTCGGCCGCGACCTTCGACCCGCGCGAGATGGCGAAGGTGCCGGCGATCGGAAAGCTCTCCACCGTGACCTCGAGCCGCCGCGCCATGCCGTCCTCCCGCCTCATTCCAATCGCAGACGCGCTGCTTTATGAGGAACCATGATGTGGTTCAAACGGCGGTCCGACGCAAGCGCGGCCGAACAGCAGGATCCCGGCCAGCCCGCCGTTTCGGTCACGCAGGCCGACGGCGGGACGGTCGTCGCGCTGACCGGCGACTGGACGACCTCGACGGTCGCGGCGACCGACCACAGGTTGCGCGAGCTGGAAGTTCATCCCGGCGCGCGGCGAATGCTCGTCGACCTGTCCGGCCTCGGCCGGCTCGACACGGCCGGCGCCTGGGTGATCTACCGGCTGACGGCCTCGCTGAAGCGCGCCGGCGCCGAGGTCGACATCGCCGGCGCGAGCCGGGACGCAGACATCCTCGTCGGCGCGGT